>JAFWAZ010000011.1 GCA_017507425.1 Oscillospiraceae bacterium
ACGTCTGGATGGCGTGGGAGATATCAGACACTCTGTGTCCCTTGGTAGCTTCCTTGATTCCAACAAAGAAGCTTTCACGGGTCACATCGATCAGTCTTTGAGCTTCGGTGCTGATGGCACCACAGGGGTAGGTAGCGGCGCAATCTCCATGAAATCCCTCGATCTGCGCACCCACATCAACGGACACAATATCCCCTTCCTTCAGGGTGTAACCACCCGGAATTCCGTGGATGACCACATCGTTGACGCTGATGCAGACGCTTGCGGGAAAGCCGTTATAATTCAGGAACGACGGTTTTGCGCCCTGAGCCACGATGAAATCGCGGACGGCCTTGTCGATCTCCTTGGTCGATACACCGGGCTTTACCATGGATCCGGCCAGGGCTCTTGCCTGGGCAGTGATCCGGCACGCGCGGCGCATGGACTGGAGCTCGTGTTCATTTTTGATTGTGATCATTCCTTAGCCCCTATTACCTTGAGGATATCCTCGTTGGCACCTTCAATAGACTGGGAGCCATTGACCAGACGCAGTCTGCCCAGCTTGCCGTAGAAGTCCTTCAGCACTTCGGTGGAAGCGTGATAGACCTCCAGGCGATGCCGGACGGTTTCGGGCTTGTCATCCTTGCGGATAATCAGCTCCTTGCCGCAGTGGTCGCAGACACCTTCAGTCTTGGGGGGATTGGCGACGATGTGATAGCTTGCGCCGCAGCTGCCGCAGACGCGGCGGCCGGTCATGCGGCCCTCAATCTCAGCATCGTCAACCTCGATGGAAACAACATGGTCGATAACCACGCCCTTATCTTCCAGAGCCTCAGCCTGGGCCAGTGTGCGGGGCACACCGTCCAGGATGAAACCGTTCTGGCAGTCGGGCTGGGCCACCCGGTCAGCGACGATGCCTAAGATAAGCTCGTCGGGGACCAGGGCGCCTTCGTCCATGAATTGTTTAGCTTTTTTACCCAGCTCCGTGCCATTGGCGATTGCCTCACGGAGCATGTTCCCGGTAGAAATGGCGGGAATGGAGAGCTTTTTCACAAGCAGCTCCGCTTGAGTTCCCTTACCTGCGCCGGGAGCGCCAAGTAAAATGATGTTCATCCTGCCATACCTCCTGCTCTGATTAATCCAGGAAGCCTTTGTAATGCCGCATCATCATCTGAGCCTCCAGAGCCTTGACGGTCTCCAGAGCAACACCGACCACGATGATGACGGAAGTACCGCCGATGGCCAGGTTGTTGACGGCGCTCATGAACTTGCCGGCCACGATGGGCAGCAGGGCCACGATTGCCAGATAGACGGCACCAAAGATCACGATCTTATTGATGACCTTCTGAATGAAATCAGAGGTGGGTCTGCCGGGACGGAAGCCGGGGATGAAACCACCGTTCTTCTTCAGGTTGTTGGAGATCTCCACGGGATCGTACTGAATGGTGGAGTAGAACCAGCTGAAGAAGAAGATCATAAGACCGTACATAACCACGTAGAACCAGCTGCTGCTGGACCAGACATGGTTGTACCACCAGCCATCATGAACACCGGTAAAGGCGCAGATGGTAGCGGGGATGGAGCAAATGGAGCTGGCGAAGATCACGGGCATAACACCGGACATAGCCACCTTGATGGGCAGGTTGGTGTTCTGACCGCCGTAGACCTTACGGCCAACCACGCGCTTGGCGTACTGGATGGGAATGCGGCGCTCTGCATCATTGATGAAGATGATGAACAGAATCACAGCAGCCATACCGGCAACCACGATCACTGCCTGCCACCAGACCATGGTGAACAGGGTCTGAACCATTCTGGGGATACCGGAGATGATATTGGCAAACAGGATCATGGAGATGCCGTTGCCGATACCGAACTCGGTGATCTGCTCGCCCAGCCACATAACCACGGTGGAACCTGCTGCGAAGGCCAGGATAATGACCAGAGCGGGCAGGAAGCCTTCGCCGGTGATGATGCCGCCGTAGCCCTTGACCATGACGTAGTATGCCCAACCCATGAGCACACCCAGACCGATGGTGGTAAAGCGGGTGATCTGGTTGATCTTCTTCTTACCTTCCTCGCCGCCTTCCTTGGCCAGCCGCTCCAGGGCGGGGATGGCAATGGTCAGCAGCTGGATGATAATAGAAGAGTTGATGTAGGGCTGAATGCCCAGCGCAAAGACGGTTGCCTGAGAGAAGGCAGAGCCGCTCATTGCGTTGTACAGGCCCAGAACAGTGTCAGAAAGAACGGTGTCGTAGTACAGGCCCAGATTGTCAGCATTGATATAGGGCACGGGAATCACATTACCCAGGCGGTATACCAGCAGGATCAGGGCAGTAAAGATCAGCTTCTTGCGGAGCTCAGGGATGCTCCAGGCGTTCTTCAGAGTAGAGATCACTTAGATCACCTCGGCCTTTCCGCCTGCCTGCTCAATCTTTTCCTTGGCAGAGTCAGAGAAAGCCGCAGCCTTGACAGTGATCTTCTTGGTCAGGTTGCCGTTAGACAGCACTTTCAGACCATTGGGGCAGTTGGCGATCACGCCAGCCTCGATCAGAGCAGCTGCGTCGACCACAGCGCCGTCCTCGAAGCAGTTCAGCTGAGCCACGTTGACGGCGGTCAGGGGCTTAGCGAAGATGTTGTTGAAGCCACGCTTGGGAACGCGGCGAACCAGAGGCATCTGGCCGCCCTCGAAACCGGCACGAACCTTGCCGCCGGAGCGGGCCTTCTGACCCTTGTGGCCGCGGCCACCGGTCTTGCCGTTGCCGCTGCCGTGGCCGCGGCCCTTGCGCTTGCCCTCAAAGGTGGAGCCAGCAACGGGAGAGAGTTCATGAATCTTCATTATTCTTCTCCTCCTTATTCAACTTCAGTGACCTTCAGCAGATAGCCGATCTTGGCGATCTTGCCGCGGGTCTGGGTGTTGTCGGGCTGGATGCATGTCTGGCCGATCTTACGCAGACCCAGGCTTTCAGCAGTAGCGATGTGCTTTTCCAGACGGCCGTTCAGGCTCTTAACAAGAGTAATCTTCAGATTTGCCATGTTAATTGCCCTCCTTGTTATACGATTTCTTCTA
>JAFWAZ010000012.1 GCA_017507425.1 Oscillospiraceae bacterium
ATCGAACCGCTGTTGTTTGTTTGCCTGAAAGACTCTCAGACAACGAAAAAGACCAACCTTTCGGTTGGTCTTGGTGGAGATAAGCGGGATCGAACCGCTGTTGTTTGTTTGCCTGAAAGACTCTCAGACAACGAAAAAGACCAACCTTTCGGTTGGTCTTGGTGGAGATAAGCGGGATCGAACCGCTGACCTCTTGAATGCCATTCAAGCGCTCTCCCAGCTGAGCTATACCCCCATATTCGGTTGCTGTCAGAAGACTTTTGTATTATAGCATGTCTTCGGAAAATGTCAAGCTTTATTTTTCGAATTTCGAAAAAAGTCCGCGCCGAAGCGCGGACTTTGGTTATTTGGCGGAGGAGCGGGATTTCAGGGCGGCGTGGGCCAGCAGGAGGACGGTGCCCACCACGGCGGTGGTGGTGGCGTTGGCCACGGCGGCGGTGAGGCCCTGCTCGAAGATGCGGTCCATGCTTTCGCCGTACAGGGCGATCTCCAGCACCGGGGCGACGCCGGCCCAGCAGATGATGTGGACAGCCACCTGACACAGGTTGAAGCGGATCAGCGTGTCCTGATTCCAGCGGGCACCCTTCAGCCGCACCACATTAGCCAGCACGCCCAGCAGTCCGCCGAAGGCGGCGGTGGCGAGGATCCAGCTCCAGCAGATCTCGCCGTAGCTCCAGTCGATGAGAATGTGGCCCAACAGACCGGACAGGGTGCCGGTCAGGGGACCAAAGGTCACGCTCAGAAATGCCAGCAGACCGTACTGCACGCAGATGTTGACGGTATCGATGGGGCTGGGGATGACCACAAAGCGGCCCAGCAGGAAAAACAGAACGGCGCCGATGCCAATGGCGGCGACACGTTTGACAGAAAGCTTCATAGATGACCTCCCGAACGGTGGTACCGATTTGAGGCTATCATACCCCCATTTCGGGAAAAAGTCAATAGGCGTCACTTTCGCAGGTATTTCTCGCACAGGGCGTTGATCTGATCCGTAAATTTCGCAAGCTCCTTGTTGCTCAGGCCCCGGCTGTTGTTGATGAGAGCGATGAGGCGCTTGCCAGCCTGCGTCAGGCGCTCGAAGGCGGCGTTGGCACGGCGGCGGCCGTCGGAGAGTTTGGTGGCCCGGACGATGCGGCCCTTGGCGATGCACTGGCCGGTGATCAGGTCGTAGCCGTCGCCGGAGTAGGGGGCGTCGGCGGGGACGGAGAGGGTCTTGCGGATGGCCTCGGCGAAATGCTCCGTCACCTGATCGTCGCCGTGGTTGACAAAGACCTGTCGGGGCTTTTGGGGCATGGACTCCAGCCAAGCGAGCATCATATCCCGGTCAGCGTGGCCGCTGATACCCGCCAGAGATTCGATCCGGGCGCTGACGGTGATCTCCTCGCCGAAGAGCCGGACGGTGTCGGCACCGTCGATGAGCTTCCGGCCCACGGTACCCTCGGACTGGTAGCCAACGAAGAGGACGGTGCTCTCGGCCCGCCAGAGGTTGTGCTTCAGGTGGTGGCGGATGCGGCCGGCCTCGCACATGCCCGAGGCGGAGAGGATGATCTTGGGGGTGCTGTCAAAATTGATGGCTTTGGAATCGGCGCTGGTGACGCTGGTGAGCAGGCCGGGGAAGGCGATGGGATTTTCGCCCCGGGCCAGCAGCTCCAGTGTTTCGGCGTCGTAGTAGGGCATCATGGCATCGTCGTCGGCGTAGATCTTCGTGGCCTCCACCGCCAGCGGGGAGTCCACATAGACGGGGAAGTTGTCATGGCCACGGATGAGGCCCCGGTTCTTGATGGTTCGGATCAGGTACAGCAGCTCCTGGGTCCGGCCCACGGCAAAGGCGGGGATCACCAGATTGCCGCCCTGATCGAAGGTGGACTGAATGATCTCGGTCAGCTGGCTGACATAGTCGGGGCGTGCTCCGTGGATCCGGTCGCCGTAGGTGGACTCGATGACCACGTAATCCGCGGCGGGAGCGCTCTGGGGATCCCGGATCAGGGGACGGTTGGTGTTGCCCAGATCGCCGGAGAACAGGACAGAACGGGTCTCGCCCTCTTCGGTGGCGGTGACGAGAATGCTGGAGGAGCCCAGCAGATGGCCTGCGTCGGAGAAGCAGACGGTTATACCGGGGAAAATCTCCACAGGAGCGTTGTAGCCGCAGCCCACAAACTGGCTCAGGGCCGCCTCGGCGTCACGCATGGTGTACAGTGGGACGTAGGGGGGCTCGCCGGCGCGCTGGGCCTTGCGGTTGCGCCATTCGGCTTCGAATTCCTGAATGTGGGCGGAGTCCCGGAGCATGATGCTGCAGAGTCTGCGGGCGGCTTCGGTGGCGTAGATGGGGCCCCGGAAGCCCTGCGCCGCCATGGCGGGGATCTTGCCGGAGTGGTCGATGTGGGCGTGGGTCAGCAGGATGGCGTCGATCTCGCCCGCCGCCATGGGCAGCTCGCAGTTTTCGTAAATGTCCGCGCCCTGCTCCATGCCGCAGTCGATCAGAATGCGTTTGCCCGCCGCCTCCAAAAGGGTACACGAGCCGGTGACCTCGTGGGCGGCACCTAAAAATGTCAGTTTCATGGGGATCCCCTCCTTGTAGGTTGTGTATCTATTATACCATAAATGGGGCGCTGTGGACAGCGTTCACAGGAATTTAATATATTTAAGAAGTAGGTTGCCGAAAAAATGTATGCAGGGAACGGTCAAAACCGTTCCCTGCATATGCCGGTCAATTTTTGGTCAGACCTTCATATTCATCAGCATATCGATGACGCTCTTTCTCCGGGTCCAGAGGAACGCCAGCAGGGCGGCAACGCACAGATAGCGGATGAGGAAGAAGGGATAGAGGAGATTGCACAGCAGACAGCCGGCGGTCACCAGCGCCACGGAGCCCAGAGAGAATCCGGGATCGTAGATCTCCTCTTTCTCGATGAGCCGGGCGCTGCGGTAGTGCATGGCGGTGAGCACCAGATTGGAAAGCAAGGTGGTGTAGCCCGCGGCAATGTAGCCGAACCACTTGATGAACAGGTAGTTGCCCACCAGATTCACCGCCGCGGCGGTCAGGGTGGCGGTCATGATGCGGCTGGATTTCTTATGGAAGAAGCTCACTGCCGCGAAGGTGTCGTACATGGCGTGGATGAAAATGCCCGCGGCCACCGGGGGCACCACGTACACGCCGGCGAGGTATTCCTCCGTGGCGAGGATGCGGATGATCTCCGGCGCTGCCAGCGATGCGATGACGCACAGCACGCCCACCACCAGCATCAGCGGCTTCACCGCCTCCCGGATGTCCGCGAATTCGCGCTTTCCCAGCTTCGCATTGGCGAAGGGGTTGAACATGACGGACAGGGCCCGCCAGAGGAGAATGCCGATGGCGGAGAGAATGGCCGCGAGGGAGTAGATGCCTGCCTCGGCCTTGCCCACCATGGCGTCGATCATGATCTTGTCCATGGAGCTGAGCAGCTCGCCGCCGAGGTAATGGGGGATCAGGGGGATGGCCACGAGGAAGGTCTTCTTCCACAGGGGCAGATCCACAAAGCTGCGGCCCTGCTTCAGAATGTAGCAGAACAGCACCGCTCCCACGCCCATGTTGACGGCACCGGCGCTCCAAAGCCGAACCTGATCGAGGTTTTCCTTGGCCGCCAGCACGGCGATGACCGACACCGCCTGCGCCAGTACCGCCGAGCCCACGGACACGAAAAACGTCACCTTGTAGCGGTATTCGTAGCGCTGCTTCATGGTCCACATGGTGGTGGCGGGCAGGGCGAAGCAGCTGAGGAGCATCAGTACCATCAGACTGTGATCCAGCCCCAGCAGATTCTGGAACAGACCGGGGCACAGGGCGTACACGCCGCCCAGAACCAGCGTACACAGGCTCGTGATGCCCAGCATGGAGCTCAGGTACTTCCAGCGGTTTTCCGAGTGGTCATAAAGGCCCACATTCAGGATGCCGGGGAAGATCAGCGTCATGGAGGCGAAGACCCGGATGATGGAGTACCAGGAATTGTACACCGCCACGGTGCCGTACTCCGCACCGGACAGGAGCCGGGTGAAGATAGGGGTGGTCAGGTAGTTGATGCCGGAGGTGGCGAAAGAGGCGATGGCGAAGACCAGTGTGGCCTTCACGCTTTCCGGCATGCTTTTGAACTTGTTCAGGATGGCTTTCATGGGGCCTCCTTCCTGCACAGCTTATCCCATATCCAATTGCCGGGCACGGCGATCCAGCCCGCCAGCTTGCCAAGCATCCGGCTGACAGGGTCGGTGGGCTTCCAGCCGCTCATGGTCATGGAGACTTTCAGCATCAGCAGGGCCAGACCGTAGAAGCACCAGAAGACGATCTTCTGGAAGCTGGGGTCATACAGCCCCAGAAACAGCAGGAAAAACTGGATCAAAAAGCTGATGGATGCAAACCGCAGGGGATTTTTGTCCTCCAGATATTTGGCCTCCCGGAGCATCCGGCAGGTGAGCCAAAGCAGGTACACAATGGGGGCAATGATGAGCACGGCACCCACAATGCCCGTCTCGCAGGCGAACTGCAGATAGATGTTGTGGCAGTCCTCGATGAGGTTGCCGTCGGTGTCGCACATGCCGATCTGGGCGGAGAGCCTGACATACTGGCCCCAGCCCACACCGAAGATGGGGTTGGACCGGAAGCCGTCCATGGCCACCTTCATCAGAGCGCCCCGGCCGGAGGTGATGTCTCCGCCGGACAGGAGCTGCTCCACCGTCTCCACATACCGGGCCAGTACGGGCACCTTGCCCAAGGCGGGCAGAAACAGCAGCACCAGCGTTGCCGCCAGTGCACCCAGCACGGCGCCGGAAATCAGAATGATGCGCCGCTTCTTCCGGCTGCACAGGGCCAGCACAAGCACAAGAACCGCCAGCACCGCCGCCAGCAGCTCGCCCCGGCGGCCCAGAACCACCATGGCGATCAGGATCAGGGCAAGGGAAATGCCGTCAGCGAGGATCCGTCTGCGGGTCCGGGGCTTCACCGCCAGATCGCCGCAGCACACCGCCGCGCCGAGGAACAGCACATAATCCGTGTAGCTGTAGGTGCCGAGGCTGACGCCGTAGCCCAGCGGGGCGAAGAAATCATAGTAGCGCCGGGCCGTCTCGCTGAGGAGCGGGTAGACAAATTTCAGAAATGCCCCGGGCAGCAGGGTGAATACGACGACAAAGGCAGCCATGCCCAGCGCCCCCAGATGCATCACCCGGCAGGCACCCAATGCCCGGCGGGATTCGCCCAGAGAGCAGATGACGTATGCCATGCAGATGAGCATGCTGATCTGGTAGGACAGGGTGTCCACATCGTGCCGGGCTCCCGGCAGGAGGAAATGGAGTAAAATGACCGCTGCCAGAATGCCTGCGCCCACGGTGACGGGGGAGCCGTCCGGCTTTTCGTTGCGTCCCAGTCTGCGCAGCAGATGCAGGGCCAGGATCATACCCAGCACCCCGTAGCCGTAGATCATCCGGAAGCCGAAGTCCCGGTAGAAAAAGAACGTACAGGTGAAAAACGCCAGTACCGGACAGAGCAGGTCGGCAAAGGCCAGCCAGTCCCGTTTCGTCAGGAAATCCCAGATCCGTCCGCACAGAGGCGCGAAGAAGCCGATGAACCGGCCCAGACCCCGGCTGACGGGATCGTCGGGGACAAACCCCTCCAGCTTCAGGGCGGCCAGAAGCATGATGATGGCAATGGCATAGAAGCACCAGAAGATGACCCGCTGGAAATTGGGGTCATAGATGCCGAGGAAGAGCAGGAAGCTCTGGATCATAAAGGAGGTGACGCAGAGGATCCGGGCGGTGGTCATGCCCTCCGCTGATTTCAGCCGTCCGAACTGGCGGCACACCAGATAGTAGCCGTAGACCAGCGGCGCGATCAGGAGGGGCGCACTGACGATGCCCATTTCCGTGAAAAACTGCAGGTAGATGCAGTGGACATCCTCCACGTCCTGTCCGTGGAGGGCCAGAAATTCCGGGGGGATCAGGGTGTGGAACTGGTCGAAGCCCATGCCGAAGATGGGCTGCTCCAGAAACGTGTTCCACGCCAGCACATACAGCTCCACCCGGCCGGAGGTGATGTCCTGACCGCTCAGGAGCTGCTCGAAGGTCATCACGTACCGGATCAGGGGCTGGAACTGCCGCAGCCATGGCAGCAGGGGAATGAGGATCGCGATGGCCGCAATGCCGGCGATGAGGCCGCCGACGATCAGTCTGCGCCGCAGCTTCGGCTTGCACAGCGCCAGAATCAGAAGCATGATGCAGACCAGTGCGCCCAGCAGCTCGCCCCGGCGTCCCACCAGCAAAATGGCGGTGAGAAACACACCGATGCAGGCCAGCGCGGCCCAGGATTTCCAATCCCATTTTCTGCCGCAGGCCAGATAGCCGCAGCAGACGGACATGGCGATGTAGAGCACGTAGTTGGTATAGGTGCAGCCGCCCAGCGTGAAGCCGTAGCCCCGGGGGACGTAGGTGCAGAGATATTCTCCGGCGGTGTGGGAGAGCTTCTGCAGGAACCCGTTCCAGAAGAGTCCGGGGAAGCACTCGAAAAACAGCACAAAGCCCGCGAGGAACAATCCTCCGGCGAAGCAGACGCCGAGGGCCCATTTGCCCTCCCGTTCACCGGGATCTGCCAGCCAGACGAAGCAGCAGCAGATGACCGTGGCGATGACATAGGACAGGGAGTCGGCATCGTGGCGGGAGTCGGGCCGCAGGAAATTCAGGAAGATCACCGCGGTCAGCACCAGAAAGGACAGCCGCAGGGGATCGAGGGCCGGGGGGCGGTCCAGCATACCCCGCCGGAGCAGATGGACCGCCAGCAGCACGCAGAGGACACCGAAGCCGTAGAGCATGCGGATGTCAAAATCCCGGTAGACAAAAAAGGTCACCGTGAACAGGCATAAAATCAGGAACAGGGGCTGGGCGGGTTTCGTCAGCCGCGCCAGCGGATGGGACTGCTTGGTCATAGGCATCCCTCCTGCGCCCGGAAGCTCGCCGCCAGACGGAGGAACATCTCACTCAGGCCGACCTCCGGCTGCCAGCCGAGGGAACAGAGCTTGGCATTGGAGAGCCGCATGGTCACGTCGGGGGCGTAGCCGTAGGTGAGGGCGCTTTCGGGGATGTCGAAGAGGATCCGGGTCTTTCCGCCGGTCAGGGTATCGGACACCAGCTGCGCCACGTCCCGAATCTGCATGGAGGTGCCGTTGCCCACCACCGTGTAGGCATTGGCGTCCTCGCCCTTCAGCAGAACGGTCAGCAGACCCCGAACCGCGTCGGCAGTGTAGCAGTAGTTGCCCATGCTCTTGCCTGCGGTGTGCAGGACGATGTCCTCACCGGCCAGACAGGACCGGGTGAACTGGGCGAAGACCCGTCCGTCGGCGGCGCTGACGCCGGCGCCGAAGGTCTGGGCCAGCCGGGCGATCTTCACGGGAACGCCGAACTCGGCGGCATAGGCAGCGCAGAGGCACTCGCAGATGCGCTTGCCCTCGGAATAGGAAGACCGCACCGAGAGAATGTCGATGTAGCCGAGGTCGTTTTCCGTGACCCGCTCCAAGCCCGGATCGGTGATGCCGTAGGCCTCCATGCTGGAGACGTAGACCATGGAGGAAACTCGCTTTTCCCGGGCAAATTCCAGCAGGTTGCGGGTGCCGTCGATGGCGGTGGTCAGTGTCTCCACCGGCTGGGTGACGAAGGTTTTGGATGCAGTGACGGAGGCGGTGTGGAGGATGTAGTCCACGGCACCGTCGTAAACGATGGGCGCGGTCACGTCGCCCACGGCGTAGGAAATGGGCAGAGCGCCGAACATGGCCCGGGCTTTCTGTTCATTCCGCACATGGGCGATGACATGGATGTCCGCGGGCGCGGCGCAGAGGCTGCGCACCAGCATGCTGCCCACCAGACCCGTGGCGCCGGTGATGAAGACCGACTTGCCGGCAAGCTCTCCCCAGTGGGGGAAGATCTCCGAAATGCGCTGCAGATCAGCGCGGAGGATGGGATCGATGTTGTTCATGGCTTATAACCCCAAAATCTGCATATTTTCGCGGGATTCCGTGATGGCTTTGAAGATGTAGAAATCCGAGGGGGTGGTGATCTTAATGTTCTCCGCGGGGCTCTCCACCAGATGGAGCTTCACGCCGTAGTGGATCATCAGGCTGGCGGAGTCGAGCATCTGGTCGTAGCCGTCGGCGATGGAGCGGCGGTGCATTTGGATGATGTCGGCAAGCCAGAAGCTCTGGGGCGCCCGGGCCAGACGGCAGGTCTGCCGGTCGATGAGCTGATCCACGTCCTCATTTCCGTCCACGGTGATGATGGTCTCGATGGCGGGGGCGGCGGTGATGGCGTTGCCGTACTTCTTCACGGCGGCGATGTTGTCGGAGATCAGCTTCTCGGTGATCAGAGGCCGGACGCCGTCGTGGATCAGGACGATGGTATCCTTGGGATCGCAGTCGGCGGCGATGGCGTTCAGACCGGCCCGGGTGGAGTCCTGACTGGTGGCACCGCCGGGGACGATCCAGCGAACCTTTTTGATGCGGAACCGGTCGAGGAGGTATTGGAGATGGTCGATCCAGCTCTCGATGCACACCACCGCGATGGCGTCGATCTCGGGATGCCGGTCGAAGTACTCCAGTGTATAGATGATGATGGGCTTGCCGTGGAGCTCCAAAAATTGCTTGGGCCGTCCGGCGGCACCCATCCGCTTGCCGGTACCGCCGGCAAAGATCAGAGCAGTGTTCATAGTGGTTTCTCCTTATTTGAGGAATGCGGCGATCCGCTCCGCGCACTGCTTGGCGGCGGTGCCGGATTCGGTGGAGCCGAGGTCGGCGTGGTGGCGGTCGACGGCGGCGCAGTAGGTATTTTCGTCAAAATCCGCGATGACGGATGCCAGTTCGTCGTTGTCGGAGGCCAGCGGGAAAGGCCAGCTTTCGATGGGGGTGTAGAAATCCCGCTCACCGCGGTAGGCGGCGATGTCCCGGGCATAGAGGAAGCAGGGCCGGTGCATCAGGGAGAAGTCCCACATGCAGCTGGAATAATCCGTCAGCAGCACGTCGGAGGCAATCAGCAGCTCCTGCATATCCGGGTAGGAGGTCACGTCCCTGACAAAAGGCAGATCGATGGAGCTGACCCTGTCGGAGAGGTAGTAGTGCATCCGCAGCAGGATGATCCACTCCCCGCCGAAGCGGCTTTCGAGGGATGCCTTCAGACGGGCAAAATCCACGTCGTAGAGGTCGAGGGTGTGGGATTTGCGGAACGTGGGGGCATAGAGGAGCACCTTGGCGTGTTCGGGGATGCCCAGCTTCTCCCGGATTTCAGTGGCAGGCGCGGGATCCAAAAGCTCGTCATTTCTCGGCAGACCGCACTCGAGCACCTCGCCCCGGTACTGATAGGCGTCCCGGATGACATACTTGGTAAAGGCCTTGGAGCTGGAGAGGAACAGGGTGATCTTGTTCATTTTCTCCACGGCGTGCTGCTGCTCCCGTGCATTCACGTCGATCCGGTGACCGCCGACCCGCTTGTAGGCGCCGCCGCCGTGCCAGGTTTCCAGAACCATCTGCTCCGGACGGAATTTCAGGATGGACCAGAACTCGGCGTTGTCCACATAGACGCGGGAGGTCATGACGTAGTACAGGTACTCGAGCGATTTGTATTTGACAACTTTGATTCCCTTTTCCTCCAGAAAGCGGAACTTTTCCGGCTCGTTGAAGGCCCAGATCTGCTGGATCTCGGGGTGGGTCTTCAGAAGCTCCTCGGAGATCCGTCGGGGGGAGTCGGAATACTGCCGGCCGGAAAAGGCGATGAAATTCACCTGATTTTTCAGCGGCAGCAGCCGGAACAGCTGCAATGCGTTCTGAATGCCGTGCTCCACGGCATATTTGATCTTCTGCTTCATTTGTTCACACAGTAGTGGATGCCCTTGTACTTGACAAAGGGCTCGTTCAGATTTGCATAGACCACGTCATGCTTGGCCACCCGGCCCTCCTCGGGGGGCAGCTGCATGTAGTCGCCGAAGATCCGGCGCAGGTAGGCGTCGTAGCCCACGGGGATGGAGACCGTGATGTCCTCGAAGGGGACTTCCATGGTTTCAAAGGCAGAACGGGGGTGGGGGTAGAACAGGGCCCGGAAGGAGGTGATGGTCTCCTTGACGGTTTTGGCGGAGTCAAAATCGTACTGGGCCATCTTCTTCTCGTGCTTGGACCAGATCTTGTAGCGCCGCTCGGGGGATTTGACCGCGTTCAGCACGATGGAGGTGGCGAAGCGGAGCAAACCGCCCTGATGGTCGGGCAGCCGCTGGACGTTGAAGATGGAGTAGAGGATGGAGTGGTAGATCTGCATGCCCCGGGCGATGGGATTCTCGGGGCAGCCCTCAAAGGGCATGATGTCCACGGAAACGCCGTGGAGGATGTCCTCGTTGACGCTGTGGCGGTTGATGAAGGTGGTGGTCAGGTCAACGAGCTGCATGTCGGTCTGGTGGATGTTTTTCTCCCGGGTGGTGCGGCAGAGGGCGTAGTGCTCCAGATCGCCCACCTGATTCCAGATCTTGTAGAATTTTTCGTAGTCGGGCCGGGGCATGAACACGTCAATGTCATCGTCCCAGGGGATGAAGCCCTTGTGCCGCAGGGCACCAATCAGGGTGCCGCCGCCGACCCAGTAGCGGAGGTTGTGGGCCCTGCAGATGCCCTGAAAATACTTGAAGATCTCCAGAGACTTCTCCTGCAGCGCTCCGGTGGTCACGTCGTCGGAAATGAGTCTTTCTTTGTAATCAATCATAATACCTTACCTGCCAATTGCCCCAGACACGAATGCTCGCGCCTGGGGTGAAGTTTTTTGGAAATATTACAGTCCAAGCACGGCAAAAACCGTCCGGAACATGGTTTTGATATCGGAAAAGAAGCTGTAATCCATCACTTCTTCCAGATTGTATTTCATCTTGCCGGGCAAGACGTCGCGGATGTAGACTGCGTCCACATCCTCGGCGGCATCCAGAAGCTCGGCCTCGTCCTTGTACAGGATGCTGGCCTTGCTGGTGACGCCTGCGGGCAGCAGCAGCGTCGCCATCATTTCGGGGGTGTACGCGGCCACATACTTGGGAACCTCGGGCCGGGTTCCCACGAAGGTCATGGTGCCCCGGAACACGTCGATGAGCTGGCACAGCTCGTCCAGACGGCACTTGCGGATGAATTTACCCACCCGGGTGATGCGGCTGTCACCGCTGACGGTGACGAGGGTGCCCCGCTTGTCGGCGTCGGACACCATGGAGCGGAACTTGAAAATGCGGAATTCTCTGCCGTACTGGGTCACGCGCACCTGCCGGTAGAACACCGGGCCGGGGGAGTCCAGCTTGATGGCGGCGGCGAGGATCAGAAATACGGGGGAGAGCACGAGGAGCATCAGGGCGGAGACGGCGACGTCGAAGATCCGCTTCAGGCAAAGACTCACCTTGCGCTTGGAGAGGGCGTCATAATAGGGCCGGACGGCGTCGGTTTTCAGGAAATCGGGGAGATCTTCCCATTTTTTCAGGATCATAAATATTCCTTCAGAATTTCGGTGAAATTGTCGGTCACATACTGCACCTGCTCGTCGGTGAGCCGGGTGTGCAGGGGCAGGGTGATCTCGTTTTCAAAGTGGGCGTAGGCGTTGGGGTAGTCGGCGATGTCGAAGCCCATGTTTTTGTAGGCGGTGTGCAGGGGCAGGGGCTTGTAGTGGACGTTGCAGGCGATGCCCCGGTCGGCCATCTTCCGGATGATCTCGCCCCGCTGCTCGAAGTTCACACCGGGGATCCGGGTCAGGTACAGGTGGCCGGAGGAGGTATGGCGGTCGGTGTAGTGGTTCAGGACCTGAACGCCGAGGGGCTTCAGGGCGGCGTCGTAGCGCCCGATGATCTCCCGGCGGCGCAGGAGCATGCCGTCGTAGCGGTCGATCTGGGCCAGACCCACGGCGGCGGCGATGTCGGTCATGTTGCACTTGTACCAAGTGCCCACGATGTCGTAATCCCATGCGCCCAGCTGGACCTTGGCGAGGGCGTCCTTGCTCTGGCCGTGGAGGCTCAGAAGCTGGAGCTTCCTGTACAGATCGGCGCTGTCGATGCCGGGGATGTCGTTCCACGTCAGCGCGCCGCCCTCGGCGGTGGTCAGATTCTTGACCGCGTGGAAGGAGAAGGAGGAGAAGTCGGCGACACAGCCCACGGGCCGGCCCTTGTAGACCGCGCCGAAGGCGTGGGCGGTGTCCGCCAGCACGGCGATGCGGCCCATGGCCCGCTGAAGCTCGCTGTCCGGGCGGAAAAGGCTGCGTTTGCGCTCCACAGCGGCATAAATGCGCTCATAGTCGCAGGGAATGCCCGCCAGATCCACGGGGATGATGACCTTGGTTCGCTCGGTGATGGCGGCCTCCATGGCGTCGTAGTCCATCTCGAGGGAGTCTTTCTGACAGTCGATCAGGATGAGCTCCGCGCCCACGTGGCAGACCACGGAGGCGGAAGCGGTATAGGTGTAGGCGGTGGTGATGACCTGATCACCGGGGCCCACACCCAGCAGCCGCAGGGCCATCTCGGCGCAGGCGGTCTGGGAATTCAGGCACACGGCCCACCCGGTGCCGCAGCGCTGGGCCACGCGGCGCTCCAGCTCCTTGGTTTTGGGGCCGGTGGTGATCCAGCCGGAGAGCAGGGCGGCAGCAACCTCCTGCACCTCAGCTTCGGTTATATCAGGGGGAGAAAAAGGAATATGCATAAGGATTTGCTCCTCTCATAATTGCAATGGGTATAGCTTCGAAGTATAGTGCTATTTTACAATAATCCACGGAGAATGTCAATTCGGAGAGGGAGAAGATGTTGGCTCCGAAATCTTAATTTTTACAGTCAAAATGTGCAAAAATCCGCCCCGGTATTCACCGGGGCGGTTGGGGGTCTTTCAAAAAGCCTCGCAGAGTTTGCCGCGTCAGCGGCAAATCAAATCAAAATCATTTTCTGTCGGGGCGTGTACCTGACAGAAAATACTTCTCAGGCTGCAAGTGTGCGAGTTGTGCGCCCTCGGCGCACAGGGAGTGCGCGCAGCAGACTGCAAAAACTGTCGGAAAAGGCCGGAGGCCTTTTTCGACAAGCTCAAACCGCCCCGGTATTCACCGGGGCGGTTGGGGGTGTGATCAGTTGCGGCTGCTGAGCAGGGCCTCGATCTTCTTGATGGGATCGATGATGGAGCCGACGCTCATCTCGTGGTTGATGGCGGCGACAAAATAGGCGCAGTACTTGGAGCAGTCCA
>JAFWAZ010000070.1 GCA_017507425.1 Oscillospiraceae bacterium
ATGACGGCATCCAGTCCGCCAAGGCCAAGGATGTGGACGTGATCCTCAT
This sequence comes from Oscillospiraceae bacterium, assembly GCA_017507425.1. Lineage (GTDB taxonomy): Bacteria > Bacillota > Clostridia > Oscillospirales > Oscillospiraceae > Faecousia. The sequence continues at coordinate 50 of JAFWAZ010000070.1, forward strand.
CGACACCGCAGGCCGTCTGCACACCAAGCAGAATCTGATGAACGAGCTGAACAAGATCAGCCGCATCGTCGACCGGGAGCTGCCCGGCTGCAGCCGCGAGACGCTGCTGGTGCTCGACGGCACCACCGGCCAGAACGGTCTGATTCAGGCCAAGACCTTCAAGGAGATCGCCGGTGTCACCTGCATCGCCCTGACCAAGCTGGACGGCACCGCCAAGGGCGGCATCGTCATCGCCGTGGCCGACGAGCTGCAGATCCCCGTGAAGTTCATCGGCGTGGGAGAGAAGGCCGAGGATCTGATGCCCTTCGAGGGGATGCCCTTCGTGGAGGCATTGCTGGAGGAGAGTAAGTGATGAAAGTTGTTCTGGCCAGCAAGAATCCCCACAAGCTCGTCGAGATCGACGAGATCACCCGCAAGCTCGGCATCGAGCTGATCCTCCAGTCCGAACTGGGGGTGGACATCGACGTGGAGGAGAACGGCACCACCTTTGAGGAAAATTCCCTCATCAAGGCGGAGGCGGTCATGAAAGCCACCGGCCTGCCCGCCATGGCCGACGATTCCGGCATCGCTGTGGATGCCCTGAACGGCGCCCCCGGCGTCTACTCCGCCCGCTACGGCGGCGACCCCAGCCTGACCGACCATGACCGGAAGATGCTGCTGCTGAAAAATACCGAGCACGTGCCCGACGGACAGCGTCAGGCCCAGTTCGTCTGCGTCATCACCATGGTCACCCCCGACGGTGAGGTCATTCAGGCCCGGGGCGAGATCCACGGCGAGCTGACCCGGGAGCCGAGGGGCGAGAACGGCTTCGGCTACGATCCCATTTTCTACTATCCCCCCGCGGGAATGACCACGGCGGAGATGTCCTCCGAGGAGAAGCACAAGGTCTCCCACCGGGGCAACGCACTGAAGGTTTTTTACGAGATGTTGAAGGAGAAAGGTTATGCTGACAAGTAAGGAGCGCGCGGAGCTGCGCGCCAAGGCAAATATGATCGATACCACGCTGATCGTCGGCAAGGGCGGCGTCAGCCAGACGCTGATCGCCGATGTGGAGAATCAGCTGGATGCAAGAGAGCTGGTCAAGGGCAAGGTCCTCGAGGCCGCCATGATGACCGCCCGGGAGGTCTCCGATGAGATCTGCGCCGCCACCGGCGCCGACGGCGTCAGCTGCGTGGGCAATAAGTTCGTCATCTACCGCTTCAGTGAGAAGCTGCAGGCGGAGCGCAATCAGGTGGGCCGCGCCAAGCGCAAGGCGACCCCCGTGAGCAAGCTCAACCCCGTCCGCAAGGGCGCCAAGGCCCGGCGTCTGGTGGCCAAGGCCGAGCGGGAGCGCCGGAACGAATACTTCCGCCAGCAGGCCATCGATCAGGCCATTGAGCGCAATCGCGAGAAACAGCTGCGTGGCGAAGAGTAAGATATCAGATATGAGATATCAGATATTAGATATTCACCGTTGGGGGAGTATATCTAATATCTCATAACTAATATCCCATATCTCCAAAGAAAAGGGGGAATATGATGGAACGTATCGGCATCTACGGGGGCACCTACAGTCCGCCCCATGTCGGCCATCTGCGGGCGGCGGAGTATGCCATCGAAGCGCTGAAGCTGGATCGGCTGCTGCTGATCCCCACCGGGGTATCGCCCCACAAGGAGATGTCTGCCGGGGCCTCCTCCGCCGACCGGCTGGAAATGCTGCGGCTGTCCGCGGCCGGCATCGAAAAGGCAGAGGTTTCTGACATCGAGATCCGCCGCTCCGGCAGCAGCTACACCGTGGACACCCTGCGGCAGCTCAAGAGCGGGCATCCCGGCGCGGAGCTGGTGCTGCTGATGGGAACGGACATGTTCCTGAGCTTCCTGACGTGGCGGGAGACGGAAACCATCCTGAAGCTTGCCGCCCTCGCGGTCTTCTGCCGGGGCGAAAGGGGAGAGAAGGCGAAGCTCGAGCGACAGAAGCTGGAACTGGAAGCCATGGGGGCGAAGGTCGAGCTGGTGGAGAATCCCGTCACCGCCATTTCCTCCACGGCCCTGCGGCGGATGCTGGTCTTCGGCTGTGCAGATTCCTTCCTGATGCCCGGGGTGGGGGATTACATCCGGGAAAGAGGCCTATACGGCACCGGCAAAAACCGGAAGAACCTCTCCATGGAGGAGCTGGAGGCTGAGGTCGTGGCCCTGCTGAATCCCAACCGGGTGGCCCATGTGCTGGGCTGCCGGGACTGTGCCGTGGAGCTGGCAAGGCTCTACGGGGAAAATGAGACGGACGCAGCCCGGGCGGGACTGCTCCACGATATTACCAAGGCCATTGACGGCCCCCTGCAATTGACTTTGTGCGCGGAATATGGTATAGTTTTGGATACCTTTTCCCGCCGATTCCCCAAGACCCTCCACGCGCTGACCGGCTCTTTGGTTGCCCGGCGGATTTTCGGGGAAAATGAAAACGTGGTGTCCGCCATCTGCCACCACACCACCGGCCGGGCGGATATGACCCTTCTCGAGAAGATCATCTACATCGCCGACTACGTGGAGCGGAACCGGGATTTCCCCGGCGTGGAGGAAATGCGGGCGCTGGCCTATACCGATCTGGATGCAGCTGTGCTGATGGGTCTTCAGTCGGCCGTGGCCCATGTGAAGCGTCAGGGTCAGGAGCTGGCCCCCGCTACGCTGGAGGCGCTGGCTTTTTTACAGAACCGATAAAACTTTAAATCTTTCAAAAGAAAGGAAGATCAAATATGTTACCTGCAAAGACTGTCGCTTATGAGACTGCCAAGGCACTGGATGAGAAGAAGGGCGTGGGCATCAAGCTGCTGAAGATCGACAAGGTCAGCTCTCTGGCTGATTACTTCCTGATCTGCACCGGCACCTCCAGCACCCATGTCAAGACTCTGTGCGATTACGCCGAGTACACCCTCGAGAATCTGGGTGAGAAGCTGCTGGGCCGTGAGGGCCACCGGGGCAACAGCTGGGAGCTGCTGGACTTCGGCAGCGTGGTCGTCCACGTCTTCACCGACGAGGCCAGAGCTTTCTACGATCTGGAGCGGCTCTGGGCCGACGCTGAAAATATCGACATCAGCGACATCATCATTCCTGAGAACTAATGCAGGATGCTGAATGCATAATGCAGAATGGTTTTCGTCCTTTCATTCTGCATTTTGCATTCTGAATTCAGCATTTCAATTATTTGAGGTGAGAAAATTGGCAATTTACGATTACTCCGCCATTGAAAAGAAATGGCACAAGTACTGGGAGGAACACAACACCTTCGCCACCGATGTGTGGGATTTCTCCAAGCCCAAGTATTACGTTCTGGACATGTTCCCGTACCCTTCCGGTGTCGGTCTGCACGCCGGCCATCCCGAGGGCTACACCGCCACCGATATCATGTCCCGCATGAAGCGCATGCAGGGCTACAACGTGCTGCACCCCATGGGCTACGACTCCTTCGGCCTGCCTGCCGAGCAGTACGCCGTGGACACCGGCAACCATCCCAACGGCTTCACCCAGAAGAACATTGAGACTTTCTCCGGCCAGCTCCGGGAGCTGGGCTTCGACTACGACTGGAGCAAGGTTATCGCCACCTCCAACCCCGATTTCTACAAGTGGACCCAGTGGATCTTCAAGAAGCTGTGGGAGAAGGGCTATGCCAAGCGCATCGAGATGCCCGTCAACTGGTGCGAGGCGCTGGGCACCGTTCTGGCCAACGATGAGGTCATCGACGGCAAGTCCGAGCGCGGCGGTTATCCCGTCGTCAAGAAGATGATGATGCAGTGGGTCATCGACCAGCCCGCCTTTGCGGAGGCTCTGCTGGAGGGCCTGGACGAGATCGACTGGCCCGAGTCCACCAAGGAGATCCAGCGCAACTGGATCGGCAAGTCCACCGGCGTTGAGGTCGACTTCCAGCTGGTCGGCGGCGGCTCCTTCTCCATCTACACCACCTGTATCGAGACCATCTACGGCATCACCTTTATGGTTCTGGCTCCCGACGGCAAAATCGTCAAGAGCCTCATGGATCGCATCCAGAACAAGGAGGAGGTCGAGGCCTACATCAAGGAAGCCGCTGCCAAGAGCGAAATCGACCGCACCGACGCCTCCAAGACCAAGACCGGCTGCCCCCTGAAGGGCGTGTACGCCATCAACCCCGTCAACGGCAAGGAGGTCCCCGTGTTCATCGGTGACTTCGTCCTGGGTAATTACGGCACCGGCGCTGTCATGGCCGTTCCCAGCCACTACCAGCGTGACTTCGAG
>JAFWAZ010000013.1 GCA_017507425.1 Oscillospiraceae bacterium
CCAACTCCCTGCAGAACGTGCTGATCCCCGTCTACCCCGACACCAAGGAGCTGACCGTCATGATGTCCAGTGATGACGAGAAGTACGGCGGCTTCGGCAATGTGGCCCATCAGACCTACGAGTTCAAGGAGTTCGACGGCGTCCGCTATGTGGAGCTGTACATCCCCGCCCGTACCGCCATCATCCTGAAGGAGACCAAGGAGCAGCCCAAGGCCGAGGCTCCCGCCGCTGCGGAGGAAGCCGTAAACCCTAATGAGGCCCCCGCTGAGACTGCGGCTCCCGCAGCGGAGGCACCCAAGAAGACCCGCAAGCCCCGGGCCAAGAAGGCCGAGACTGTCGAAGGTGCTGAGGCTCCCAAGAAGGCCACCCGCAAGCGCACCGCCAAGAAGGCTGTCGAGGCTCCCGCTGCCGAGTAATCTGTGAGATGTTTGACCGCCCCCGCTTTTGCGGGGGCGGTTAGCTTGTCGAAAAAGGCCTTCGGCCTTTGAGCTTGTCAAAAAAGTACCCGTAGGGGCGACCACTGGTCGCCCGCTGATTTTGCTCCGGCAAAATCAGTCGCCGCAAGGCGAAAAAACAGTGATTTCCCTTCGGGAAATCCGAAAATCAAGGATTTTCGGCGGGCGAGCAATGCTCGCCCCTACGTTGTCCATCGAAATACAAGTTCTTTGACAGTCTGAAAGGCCTTCGGCCTTTTCCGCCAGTTTTTGCAGTCAGGTACACGCACCGACAGAAAATGGTTTTGATTTTATTTGCCGCTGACGCGGCAAACTCTGCGAGGCTTTTTCTACAGTTTGACCGCCCCCGCTTTCGCGGGGGCGGTTTTTCCAGATTCTGGTTTTTCCGCAGATATACGAAATGTTTTCTGGAAAATCCGCAGAATATCCATTGCATTTTTTGACTTTTCTTGTATAATATCCTTAAGATGATCTGTGGGTGTGCCCACGGTCGAATTTATTTGAAAGAGGGTTTTTCCTATGAAGCAGTTTATGGACAAGGACTTCCTGCTGTCCAACGACACCGCGAAGACCTTGTATCACGATTATGCATCCCAGATGCCCATTCTGGACTATCACTGCCATATCAATCCTCAGGAGATCTGGGAGGACCGCAAGTTTGAAACCATCACGCAGGTCTGGCTGGGCGGCGACCACTACAAGTGGCGCGTCATGCGCTCCAACGGCGTGGAGGAGAAGTACATCACCGGCGATGCCTCTGATCGGGAGAAGTTCCAGAAGTTCGCAGAAGCCCTGCCCAAGTGCATCGGCAACCCCATGTACCACTGGTGCCATCTGGAGCTGCAGCGCTACTTCGGCTACTACGGCGTTCTCAACGGCGACACCGCCGAGACCGTCTGGAATCTGGCCAACGAGAAGCTTCAGAATGACCCCACCATGACTGCCCGCGGCCTCGTGAAGCAGTCCAACGTGGCCATGGTCGGCACCACCGACGATCCCATCGATTCCCTCGAGTGGCACCAGAAGATCGCCGCAGATCCTACCATGGAGACCAAGGTCTGCCCCTCCTTCCGCCCCGACAAGGCGCTGGACATCGAGAAGGCCACTTTCGCCGATTACATCCACCGGCTGGAGGATGTGGTGGGCTTCGAGTTCATGTGCATCAAGTGCGTCCGCAAGGCTCTGGTGCAGCGCATCCAGTATTTCTTCGACAACGGCTGTAAGGCCTCCGACCACGGTCTGGGCTACGTTCCCTACGTGGAGGCTTCCGACGAGGAGCTGACCGCCATCTTCAAGAAGGGCATGGCCGGTGAAAAGCTGACCAAGCGCGAGATCGATGCCTACAAGACCGATCTGCTGCTGACCTGCGCCCGGGAGTACGCCAAGCACGGCATGGTCATGCAGCTGCACTTCAGCTGCCTGCGCAACAACAACCAGCGCATGTTCGAGAAGCTGGGCCCCGACACCGGCTTCGACGCCATCGCCATCACCGATTCCGGCGAGCAGCTGACCAGCCTGCTGAGCAAGCTGGACTACGAGGGTCTGCTGCCCAAGACCATCCTCTACTCCCTGAATCCCGGCGACAATGCCCAGCTGGGCACCTTCCTCGGCTGCTTCCAGGGTCCCGAGGTTCCCGGTAAGATCCAGCACGGCTCCGGCTGGTGGTTCAACGACACCAAGACCGGCATGATCGAGCAGATGACCAGCCTTGCCAACCTCGGCCTGCTGGGCAACTTCATCGGCATGCTGACCGACTCCCGCTCCTTCCTGAGCTACACCCGCCACGAGTACTTCCGCCGCATTATGTGCAACCTGATCGGCGGCTGGGTCGAGAACGGCGAGTATCCCGCCGACATCGAGGCTCTGGGCAAGATGGTGCAGGATATTGCTTCCAACAACGCCAAGCGCTACTTCGGCATCTGATTCCCTGTATAAGCAATTTGGCCCCCGGTTTTCACCGGGGGCCATTTTTACGGCGTTGGAGCAGCGCTTGTAGGGGCGCACCTATGTGTGCGCCCGCAGTATATGGAATATCCTGTGAACTAGGGCGGACACGCAGGTCCGCCCCTACTGATCATTGTCTTAAAAACGGTCGTACACCACGGTTTCCTCCATGGGACGCTGCTGGGTGTGCAGGGGCATGGGCTTGGCATTTTCGGCAGGATATCCCATCACCAGCAGTGCCAGCGGCTCGATGCCCTCAGGAATCGCAAAGGCGCGGCGCATGGCTTCCGGGTCGAAGTGCATGACCCAGCAGCAGCCCACGCCGGCGTTGTGGGCGGCGAGCATCATGTGGGTGGTCACGATGGCCGCGTCCACCGGGGACGCGAGGGCGCCGTCATACTTGCGCACCCAGCTCTCGGCGGTGTTGTGGCAGACCAGCAGCGCGGTGGGGGCACCGAAGTGGCAGCGGGTGCAGCCGCGGAGCTTCTCCATGGCCTCGTCGGTGTTCAGCACGAGGATCCGCTGGGGCTGGTAATTGCAGCCCGTGGGGGCCAGATGCCCCGCGGCAAGGATCCTGTCCAGAACCTCCCGGGGCAGGTGCTCGGGTCTGAAATTGCGGACGGAATAGCGCTCGGCGATCAGCTTTTCAAATTCCATTTGGGGTTCCTCCCTTCGTTGATGCTTCCATTTTAGCATCCGCGCTTTTCCAATGCAAGGGGCTTGCGAATCTTAATATCTTAAGATCTCCAAGCCTGTTGACATTGTAAACAATCTATGTTACACTGTAAACACAAGGAAATCCCCCACTTATCTCTGGAAAGGACGGTGTCTTATATGGAACACAACGAAAAGAACCTGACCCCCACGGAGTGGCATCTGATGGAATGTCTGTGGGAGCATGCGCCCCGGACGGGCCGGGAGGCGGCGGAATACATGGCTGCCGCGCAGGGCTGGTCCCGCTCCACCACCCTGACGCTGCTGCGGCGCATGAGCGCCAAGGGCTTCATCGATTGCTTTGAGGAAAACGGCGTCAATGTCTACGCGCCCCTGCTGGATCGGGCCGATGCGGCGGTGCGGGAGACGGACAGCTTCCTCAGCCGGGTCTACCGGGGGTCGGTGAGCACCCTGCTGTCGGCTGTGACCCAGCGGCAGAGCCTGACCCGGGCGGAGATCGACGAGCTTTACGACATCATCCGCAAAGCCGAGGAGGTGCAGCGCCATGATGAATGAGTGGATCATTTCCTCCTCCATTCTGATCGGTCTGGTGCTGCTGGGGCGATGGCTGCTCCGGGGAAGGATCAGTCTGCGGCTGCAGTACGCCCTGTGGGGCGTGGTGCTGCTGCGGCTGCTGGTGCCGGTGCAGCTGTTCAGCCATGATCTCAGCGCAGGCACCGTGGCAGAGCAGGTGGATATTTCCGCACCGGTGCGGCTGGTCTACACCGCCGTGCGCAGCAACACCTATCAGTCCGACTACGACGAGGCCTATCGGCAGGTGGTGGCGGAATACACCGCCCAGTCCCGGCCCATCGCCCCGGACGCAATTGACAAGATCGCAGATACTCGGGTTCAGGAAAACCGGCGGCTGGATCTGACCCGGCTGCTCTACGGCGCATGGTTTGCGGGCATGGCGGTGATGAGCACGGTGATCGTCCTCTGCAACGTCCATTTCACCCGCCGGCTCCGGCGCAGACGCTGGGAGCTGCCCGTATACGACTGCCTGCTTCCCGTCTATGTGACGGAGACGGTGCCCACGCCCTGTATTTTCGGCTTCTTCCGGCCCGCCATCTATCTGACCCCCGACGCGGCCAAGGATGACGCCGTGCGGCGCCACGTTCTGCATCACGAGCTGACCCACTACCGGCACTTGGATCATGTCTGGTCGGTGCTGCGCAGCGTCTGTCTGGTGCTCCACTGGTACAATCCGCTGGTGTGGATCGCCGCGAAGGTCAGCCGGGCCGACGCGGAGCTGGCCTGCGACGAGGGCGCCCTGAAGACGCTGGGCGAGGAAGCCCGGGGCGACTACGCCCGTACCCTCATCGGCCTGACCTGTGCCGATCGGGCAGGCTCGGTGCTGCTGGCCGCAACCACCATGACCGGCTCCGCCGGCTCCATCCGGGAGCGGATCCGGCTGCTGATGAAGCGGCCCAAGAATACGGTCCTGACCCTGACCGCCGCGCTCCTGCTGGTGACGCTGGCGGTGGGCTGCACATTTGCCGGTGCGCCGGAAACATCCCAGCCTGCGGAAAGCAGCCATCCGTCAGAACCGGCTGCCAGCGAACCCACTTTCGGCGAGCCTTCCGCCATCCGGCCCATTACAGCGCAGCTTGCCGGCGAGGATGTGCAGGCGGACTTCTCCTACCGGGCCAAAGAAACGGAGTACATGACCACCATCCTCTTCACCTCCGCCGAGGAGCTTCTGGATATTCAGTTCGGCGAGCTGCTGTGGACTGAGGAGGCTGCCCTGCGGATGGACATGCGGTTTTCCATGCCCGCTCTTGGAGCGGAGCAGACGCTGGCGGTTCACGTGCCCTTCTGGGGCAGCAGCACCACCTACGGCATCTGCTTCACCGACGAAAGCGGCAGCATCCGCCACTTCTCCGTTGCCCTCAGCGGTAAGGACGGAAGCCTGATTCTGAGCGAGTATGTCCCGGAGACGTCCTCCGACCACACCCCCGACAACGACATGTCCTACGACGGGCAGGAGCTGCCCCTGCCGGATTATGATCTGCATCAGACGGATCTGACCTATGCGCTGCCCATGGAGCAGGCCATGGCAGAATATGCCGACAAGCACCCCCGGGAGCTGACGGAGCAGGAGCTGGACGCCTTCCGCAAGGCCTTTTCCACGCTGGACGAAAACGGAAACCCGAATCCCGCCGCCTGCTTCCTGCTGCCCTACTATGACGATATTTCTGAAATGGACGGCGGTGAATTTCTGGCCTATTTTCCCACGGATCAGAGTGCCTCGGAGGAAGAGTTCGAGCTGCTGAAGGCCAAGTATCCCGACTTCTTCGAAGACTGGACATGGGAAACCATGCCCATCCCCATCCACCGCTACAGCCGCTCGGATATTGAAGCCGTGATTTCCCGCTACAGCAATGTCCTCTGGGATGCGTTGGATGATAACATCCACTATCTGGAGCAAACCGGCTGCTACTACAATTACACCAGCGATTTCGGCCTGGGTGGCTTCTATGCCAAAGAGGGCTTCCTCCATGATGACGGCGCGGTGATCTATTCCGGCTTCTCCGCCCTGTTCCTGACAAGCAGCCCAGGAGATTACGTCATTGCAGCCCATCTTCCTCTGTTGGCCGCAGAATAAGCATCACTACGGGAACCGCTTCGGCGGTTCCCGTTTCTGTGTGTCAATTTTATGATTCTGTTGAAGAAAATCATCATACCCCCTTGTAATTTGCTGCAAGTCAGGCTATAATAGCAAAAGATTTGTAAATAGGAGGCTATTTTCATGGCTGTTAAGATCACCAAAGATACCATCATCGGCTCCGTTCTGGATGTCGCTCCTCAGGCTGCTCCCCTGTTCCTTGCCATCGGCATGCACTGTCTGGGCTGCCCCTCCTCCCGCGGCGAGACCGTCGAGGAGGCCTGCATGGTCCACGGCATCGACTGCGATTCCTTCCTGACCCAGCTGAACAAGTTCATCGAGGCTCTGGAGGCTTCCAAGGCTTAACTGCAAACCAACGCCATCCCGGAACCGGGATGGCGTTTCCTTTGATTTCATTAGATTGGAGAGTGAAGATATACCCGATCTCCACTCTCCAATCTTCAATCTCCAATCTTTCGGGAGGAATCTATGAATCTACCCATTTCTCAGCGGCTTCTTGCCTGCTGCAATTTCGTCTGCAAAGGTGACCGGGTGGCGGACATCGGCTGCGATCACGGATATCTTGGCATCCATCTGCTGACCAATGGCATCGCCAGCCACATGATCGAGTCCGATGTGGCCCCCGGGCCGCTGGAGTCCGCCCGGCGCAACGCCAAAAAGTACGGCGTGGAATCCGCTATGACCTTCTGCCTTTCCGACGGCGTAAGGGACATCCCCCGGGATTTTGATACGCTGGTCTGCGCCGGTATGGGCGGCGACACCATGGTGCACATTCTGTCGGGCGCCCCTTGGCTGAAAAATGCACAGTACCGCTTGGTGCTCCAGTGCCAGTCCAAGACTCCCATGCTGCGCCGCTACTTAAGCGAAAACGGCTGGGGGATCACCGAGGAGCAGGTTCTGAAGGAGGGCAAATTCCTCTACACCGTCATGGAGGTGTACTACGAGCCCGGGTATCCCCGGCTGAGCGCGGGCGAGTGGTACTTCCCCCCTGCCCTGCTGGAAAATCCCTCGGACAAGGTGCCTGCCTATTTTGCATGGGTGAAAAAGGGCCTTGAGATCACCCTGAGCCATCAGGAAGACGAAGAAAAGCAGGCGGCGCTGGAATACCTGAACGCGCTGGCCGCCGACCCCAATCTCAGCTTTTTGACGGAGGTTTGACATGACAACAGTTGGCGATATTCTGAAATTCATCGAAGGCATCGCGCCCCCCTGTATGGCGGAGAAGTGGGACAATGTGGGGCTCCTGTGCGGGCGGAGGGAGAAGGCAGTCAGGAAAATTCTGGTGGCCCTCGATCCCTTTGACACCGTCATCGACGAGGCCATCGCGGTGGGGGCCGATCTGATCGTCACCCACCATCCCCTGATCTTCGGAGAAGAGATCAGGGCTGTCACCGAAGATACCCAGACGGGCAAGTGTCTGCTGAAGCTCATCGAGCACGGCATCGCCGCCGTCAACGCCCACACCAATCTGGATATGGCCTCCGGCGGCGTCAACGATGTGCTGGCGCAGAAGCTGGCCCTCGTAAACGTGAGAGTCATCGACCCCAGCGGTTTGGACGCCGAGGGGCGCGAATGGGGCTTGCTGCGCTCCGGCGAAGTGCCCGAGCAGCCGCTGGAGGCGTTCCTGAACCGGGTGAAGACGCTGCTGGGCTGCGAGGGACTGCGTTATGTAAACTCCGGAAAGCCTGTGCGCAGGGTGGCTGTGGGCGGCGGAAGCTGCGGCGGCGCCATCCACGAGGCTGCGGCAGCCGGCTGCGACACCTTCGTCACCGCCGATGTCAAGTACAACCAGTTCCGCACCGCCTATGAGCTGGGCGTGAATCTGATCGACGCGGGCCACTTCCATACCGAGAACCCCACCATGCCCATCGTCGCGGAAAAGCTGCGGGACGCATTCCCGGAGGTGGAGGTCATCTTCTCAGAAAGTCACCGGGATGCGATGCGGTTTTACTGAACCTAACCATTTTGTCTTGTAGGGAACGGCCTATGTGCCGTTCCAAACCACACTGCCGGTATCCGGGAACGGCACGCAGGCCGTTCCCTACATTCTTTTGCATAAATATCACGGAAACCAGTTGATTTTTCCAATATCCAGTGCTAAAATAGACAGGCAAATTTTTATACTACCTTGAAGGGAAGAAACATATATGTCCGGACATTCCAAATGGCATAACATTCAGAAAACCAAGGGCGCTCAGGACGCCAAGCGTGCTGCGGCCTTCACCAAGATCGCCAAGGAGCTGATCGTGGCGGTCAAGGAGGGCGGCGGCATCACCGATCCCGCCAACAACTCCCGTCTGGCCACCATCATCACCAAGGCCAAGGCCGCCAACATGCCCAACGACAACATCAAGCGCTGCCTCGAGAAGGCTGCCGGTGCCGGCGGCGGCGACAACTAC
>JAFWAZ010000071.1 GCA_017507425.1 Oscillospiraceae bacterium
ATGAAGTAGTAGGCGTTGAAGTTGACACCGAAGAGGATCATAAAGATGGTGATGACCCACTGCAGGTAGGGGCTGTAGCTGGCGATGGAGTCGCCTTTGATGCCGAAGCCGCCGGTACCGGCGGTACCAAAGCTATGGGCGATGGAATCAAAGACGGGCATACCGCCCAGCAGCAGCAGGACGATCTCCAGCACCGTCAGACCGAAATAGATGATATACAGCAGCCGGGCCGTAGCACCGACCTTGGGCACCAGCTTTCCGACGCTGGGTCCGGGGCTTTCGGCCTTCATCAGATTGAACTGACTGCCGCCGGCCATGGGCAGCACCGCCAGCAGGAACACCAGCACGCCCATACCGCCGATCCAGTGGGTGAAGCTCCGCCAGAAGAGGCTGGAATGGCTCATGGCCTCCACATCCGTTAAGATGGAGGAGCCGGTGGTGGTGAAGCCGGAAACTGTCTCGAACATAGCATCCACAAACCGGGGAATTTCGCCGGTGAGGACGAAGGGAATGCAGCCGAAGGCCGACAAAATGATCCAGCACAGTGCCGTGGCTACACAGCCCTCCTTGAGGTAGATCATGGTGTTTTTGGGCTTGCGCAGGGTTATGAGCGTGCCCAGAGTGATGCAGGTAATGCCCCAGAACAGGTAGACCCATCCCTGCTGTTCTCCGTAGAGCAGTCCCACAGCGAAGCTGGGCAGCATCAGCATACCCTCAATGCGCAGAACCTGGCCCAGAATATACAGAATCATTGCTCCGTTCATGGCCTGCTCCTTATGCGAGAATGTCGCGGATGTCGCTGAAGCCGGAGTGGCTGGTCACAACCATGACAGAGTCCTCCGGCTCGATGGTATCCATGCCGGAGGGGATCAGGATCTTGCCCTTTCGGTTGATGCTGGCGATCAGGATATCCTTCTTCATTCTGGGCTTCAGTTCCTTGAGCATGGTACCGGTGACGGCGGATGCCTCGTTGACACGGATCTCCACAGCCTCGACTCGGTTATCGCACAGGTAATTCAGCGTCTCCACATTGGAATTCATGGAGTTGTGCTTGGCACGGGCGTAGGCGACAATGGCCTCAGAGGTGATATAGCGCGGATAGATGACACTGCCCAGATCCAGCGTGTTGATGGCGCTGCGGAAGGTGACCCGATTGATCTTGGTGATGACCTTGGCGTTGGAGACATTCCGGGCATGGATGGTCAGCAGAATGTTCTCCTCGTCGATGCCCGTCAGGGCCACAAAGGATTCGGCATACTCAATGCCTTCCTCCCGCAGAAATGCCTCATCGGAACCGTCGCCATTGATGATGGTGGCATTGGGCAGCAGCTCGCAAAGCTCCTCGCACCGGGCCCGGTTTTTCTCAATGATCTTCACCGCAATACCCATCTGCAGCAGCTCCTGAGCCAGATAGTAGGAGGAGCGTCCGCCGCCGACGATCATGGTGGAGCGCACCTGACGGGTCTTGAAGCCGATGGAGCGCAGGAATTTCCGGGCGATGCGGCGGGTAGAGACAAAGGAGACGACGTCGCCGCACTGGAGCCGGAAATTACCGCTGGGAATATGGACTTCCTCTCCCCGCTCCACGGCGCAGATGACCACGTTGGTTTCAATATCCGCAGGGATGGATTTGCTCATATCCCAGAGCTTCATGCCGTCGAGCTTGTTATCCTTGGGGATCTTGAAGTTAATGAGTTCAGCCTGTCCGTGGGCGAAGGAGGCCACCTCCAGAGCCGTGGGCAGGGAGAGCATGCGGGCAGCTTCCTTGGCGGATTCCAGCTCCGGATTGAAGATCATGGCAAGACCCAGACGCTCCTGCAGATAGCTGACGTCATGCGAATAGTCCGGCGTGCGGACCCGGGCGATGGCGGAGCAGTTTGCCACACGCTTGGCCACGGTGCAGCAAAGCAAATTCAGCTCATCGGATTCGGTGACGGCGATGATGAGGTCGGTATTCTCGATGCCGGCCTCCTTTTGAATGGAATAGCTGGCACCGTTGCCCACGACACCCATGACGTCGTAGGTTCCGGAGATGGATTCCACCAGCTCCCGATCCTTATCGATGACGGTAATGTCGTGTCCTTCACGGCTCAGCTGCTCCACGAGGGTCAGACCCACCTTGCCGCAGCCGACGATAATGACCGACAGCCCCTTGTTTTTTGACATAGATATAGCTCCTTGCAAGTAAAAGGTTGGTTCCATTATACGCCAATTTGGGGGAAAGTCAATATTTCCATGGAAGGATGTCTGTGGCTTAGCGCAATCTTAAGTTCTTCATTCTTGCACATGATCGGGAAATATAGTATAATTCACCTGATGCGTATGTGACTGGAGGAATCCCTATGTTTGCCAAATGGAAAGCGAAGTTTGCCGCGAAAAAAGCGAGCGCCCACGCCGTGGATGAATCCCGCAAATGGAAGAAAAATCCACTGTTTCAGGATTGTCTGCATGCCATGCGGGGCAGCTGTACCGTAGCTCCCGCGGATCTGCACGAGGCAGTCATCACTGCGGTGAACATTGCCATCCGCGAGGACACATGGGCAGAGCTTTCCGCTGCTTCGGAAGATCTCTTCGGCGGTATGGTCTACCTCGTCTGGGGCGAAGCCACCTTCCCGGTGCTGTGGGCTCCGTGGGCCGTGGCGGTGGAAAATCTGAAGTGGATCCGGATTGTAGATCCCGACGCTTTCATCGTTTCGGAAACCATGGACAAGATCCTATGGTTCAGCGCACAAGACAGGATCTCTTTTTACAATATCACATAAAAAACAGGGATTTCCTACGGGAAATCCCTGTTTTCGTTACATTTCTCTGCCGACAAGACTCATGGCCAGCTCGCGCATGAACTCGCTGTCCTCGAAGACGTCCAGCGCGTCGATGGCGGCTTCGGTGTGCTCCCTGACCAGCTCCTCGCACTTTTCAAGGCCGTAGAGCCGGACGAAGGTGTTTTTCTCGGTGTCAACACCGGTGGCCTTGCCCAGCTTCTGGGCGTCGCCGATGACGTCGAGCATATCGTCCCGGATCTGGAAGGCAAGGCCCAGATGATCGGCAAATTCCATGGCCGCGTACTCCTGCTCTGCGGTTCCGTTGGCGGCCAGAACGCCCAGAACACAGGCAGCCTTGATCAGGGCACCGGTCTTTCTGTTCTGGATGTTCAGGATCTCCTCCTCGGTGCATTCGCGCTCCTCAGACAGGATATCCAGCACCTGTCCTCCAACCATACCGACCTCACCGGCACAATGACTGAGGTAGCCCACAGCGCGGACCTTGGCGGAATCGGAAAGGCCTGGGGCATTTGCGATCTGACCAAAGGCGGCGGTCAGCATGGCATCGCCTGCGAGGATTGCAACGGCCTCGCCGTAGACCTTATGGTTGGTGGGGCTGCCCCGACGGAAGTCGTCGTTGTCCAGACAGGGCAAATCGTCGTGGATCAGGGAGTATGTATGGATCATTTCCACAGCGGCTGCCAAGGGTGTGGCATCGGGCCAGCAGCCGCCGGCCATCCGGCAGAAGTCAAAGGCAAACACCGGGCGCAGCCGCTTGCCGCCGGCCAGCAGGGAGTAGCGCATGGAGTCAAACAGCACATGCTGGGGCTCAAAATCGTAGAAATCAAAACAGCCGGAGAGATACTTTTCCATGTGGCTGACGTAGGTCTTCAGTTCATTCTTCATCTGTAAAAGCTCCTTCCACCGGGGCGCCGTTGGGCCCCACCATGACTTTCTTTACCTGTAATTCCGCTTCATCCAGCAGCTTGCCGCAGGCGCGGACAAGGCCGGTGCCCTCCTCAAAGAGCTTCAGGCTCTCCTCCAGAGGCGCGTCGCCCCGCTCCAGGGAGCGGACGATCTGCTCCAGGCGGGCCATATTCTGTTCAAAGGTCGCGTTATTCTCATTCATTGGGGGTTCCTCCAATCACGCTTGCCACGATGGTGCCGTCGCTGACCCGGACGGCGATGGGTTCCTTCGGTTTCACATCACGCACGGAGCGAACGATGTTGCCGTCCTCCTTGGCCACCATGGCGTAGCCCCGGGTCAGGACTTTCAGGGGGCTCATGGCGTCGAGCTTGCTGACCTGCGCCACGAAGCGCTGACGGTGACCGGCCACATTGCCCTGCTGGGCAGAGATAAGCCGATTCTGCAGCAGCTCCAGTGCCTTTTTCCGGTTCTCGAAGGCTGCCAGCGGACTTTTCAGCACCGGGCGGTTAGATAGGTGCTCGAGCCGCTCCCCTGCCCTTTTGATCCGAGTCTGCATGGCGATGGCCATGGCGCTGAGCATCTCATCCAACGCCTGACGCAGGGCATCCTGATCGGGAACAGCCAGCTCTGCAGCGTTGCTGGGGGTGGCGGCCCGGAGATCGGCCACAAAGTCGGAGATGGTCACATCGGGTTCATGACCAACCGCGGAAATGACGGGGATTTTCGAATCGTAGATGGCCCGGGCCACCATTTCATCGTTGAAGGCCCACAGATCCTCCATACTGCCACCGCCCCGGCCCACGATCAGCAGATCCGCAAGACGGTGCTGATTGGCATACCAGATGGCGCCTGCAATTTCGGCAGGTGCTTCGGCGCCCTGCACCCGCACGGGCAGCAGCTTCACCTGCGTCAGAGGGTATCGTCTGCGCAGGATCCGGAGCATATCGTGCACCGCAGCACCGGCAGAGCTGGTGACGATGCCGATGGTACCGGGATATTTTGGCAGGGGCTGCTTGTGGGCGGGATCGAACAGACCCTGCGCCGAGAGCTTGGCTTTGAGTTGCTCAAAGGCGGCGTAGAGGTCGCCGATGCCGTCCATGACCAATCCGGTACAGTAGAGCTGATACACACCGTCCCGGACGTAGACCGTCACGGAGCCCATGGCGATGACCTTCATGCCGTTCTCCGGTCGGAACCGCAGCCGCACGGCAGCGGACTTGAACATGACGCACTTCATGGCGCCCGTTTCATCCTTGATCGTAAAATAGTGGTGCCCCGAGGGATACATTTTATAATTGGACAGCTCGCCGCGGATGGCTACATTGCGAAGTCCCGGGTCATTGTCGAGCCTTGTTTTAATGTAGTCGTTGAGCTGTCCGACAGAGAGAACCTGCCGCTCCATATTCAGCCCTCCAAGAGTCTGCGGGCGAGGATGGCCACGCCCATGGCGTTGTCCGTGGAATACTGGGGCAGCGCGAAGACGGGCTTCAGAGGCTTCGCCAGCTCCCGCAGCAGGGAGTTGGAGGCCACACCTCCGGAGAATACCACTTCCAGTCCGGGGTATTCCCTCTGTGCGTTCTTCGTGGCGGTGATGACCGCATGGATGACGCAGCGCAATGCGTAGGCTGCGGTTTCGGCGGCATCGCCATGCTCGCGGTGGTACTGCTCCACCTTATTCTGAACACCGGACAGGGAGAACTCCATGCCCGGGCACTTGACCTTGAACATGGACTTGTCGGTCGCTTCCCTGCTCAGTGCGTCGATGTGCTTTCCGGAGGGAAAAGGCAGCTCCAAAAGCTGTCCCGTCCGGTCGATGAGCTGACCGGCGGAGATATCCGTGGTGCCACCGATCTTTGTGGCTTTCACGTTTTTGCCGTCGGGCTCGATGAGCAGCAGCTCCGTGGTTCCGCCGGACAGGTGCCACGCAAGGTGGGGCACATCCATCAGATCCATCCGTCCCGCGCTCCAGAGCGCCGCGGCCACATGGCCCTGCTGATGGCTGACTTCGAAAAGGGGCACATGGAGGGCGTCGCTGAGCAGCTTCGCCTGTGCAATGCCTGCGAGAAAGCAGGGCATATAGCTTCCCTCCACCGCTCTGGGGCGTGTGGAGACTGCCACCGCAGCGATGGAACCTGTCTCCACATGGGAAAACAGCCTGCCGGAAAGCTCCGGCAGGCTCTTGACATGGGCAAACAGTGCATCGCTTTGGCGCAGACCCAGCTGACCCTGCTTTACGGGCAGGAGCTGGGAGCAATTGACGCCGCTCTCTCCATCATAATATGCAATGGAAGTGGTGTAATTGCTGGTGTCAAAGCCGATCGTATTCATAATCAGGTTTCCTCAGACTCGGCAGGGGCTTCCTTCCGGGAGCGGACGAAGGCGCCCAGAATGCCATTGACGAAGGGACCCATCTCCTCATCGTACTTCTTGGCGATGCGGACGGCCTCACTGACAGCCACGCCCTCGGGAACGTCATCGACGTAGAGGATCTCGTAGACGGCCAGCTGCATGATGACGCGGTTCAGGCGGGAGATGCGCTTGACGTCCCAGCCGATGGAGAACTTGCCGATGATGTCGTTCAGTTCCGCTTCATGCTCATGGACGCCGGAGACGATGCGCTCGAGATACTTCACCTGCTTGAAGCTGGGGCGATCGGTGTAGATCTCATACTCTGCGGCCAGATTCTCGTAATACCCCTCCTCCAGACGGATGCGGATCACGTCAGCGGGGGTGTCGCCGGTGAACTCCCGGCCGTAAATCAAATGGATTGCCAGTTCTCTGGCGTTGCCTCTGGTCATAGATACCTCTTACTTGCGGGAAACGCCCACAACGCTGATGTTGACACCCAGCACGGTGACGCCCGCCATGGACTCCAGAGCGGTGGTGACGTTCTCCTGAACATTGGCAGCGACAGCGACGACACTCTGGTTGAAGTCGACATTGATGTAGCACTTGACGGTGACGCGGTCCTCATCGTCGATGGTCAGCTTGATGCCCTTGCCCCAGTTGATGCCGGGCTTGCCGGAGAGCGCAGCGCCCTCGACCTCGGCGACAGCCAGAGAGATGATATTGACCAGAACCTCCTCGGCGATCAGAACGGAACCGTTCTCGCCGGTCTGGGTGATGTACTTATTTTCAGCCATGGAAACTACCTCCTGTTAATCGGCCATACCTACGGCATGACCCAGTTTTGTCTATTGTACCATAAAATTGAAAAATTACAACTGCAATTGCGCAGATAATTTTGAAATTTGCGCCGCGTTGACATTCCTCGGCGAATATGGTACTCTTATGACAGAAAAGGAGGGGTCTGCATGCCCAACGAAAAGAATATGTCCGTCTTCACCACCCGCAAGGATACCCCCTACATCGTCGACGATGCGCTTGCGCAGCTGCTGCTGGATTCCCACCCCGCTCCGGAGCAGGCCGAGATCGTCACCGAGTGCGCCAAGGTCTTCGAGACCATGAACATCCGCACAGTCAGGAAGGAAGACGCCGAATGAAGCACGTGCAATACGGTCAGGAAATCCCGGTGCGCATTGAGCTGCTGACGGAGGAGAGTTTCAGGCTCACCCGATACTTCTTCTGCGGCAACCCCGCCATCGACAACTATTTCCAGCAGGAGGCCCTCGATGATCCCACATCGGTGACGTACCTTGTCATCGATGAGGTGAATGAAAAGCTTCTGGCGGCCCTGACACTCTCCTGTTCCGCCATTTTTCTTTCCAGAAAGCAGCAGCTGTCCACCCTCATGTCCGCCATTGAGGTTGTGTACTTTGCCGTGGATGTGGACTATCAGGGTCTGCGGTACCGGCCCGGCGACAAGCGGAGTCTGAGCCACTATCTGTTCAGCTATCTGATCGAGATGATGCGCGATATCTCCCGGAAACATGTGGGCGCGGCGAAAATCGTCCTGTATTCCGTGCCCGAGGCATGGCGCTTCTATGCACGGCTGGGCTTCGTCCCCTTTGCCGGAGAGATGTACGGCGACCGGGGCACTTTCGTCCGGGACTGTGTGCCCATGTACTTTAACTTGAATTGATCAGAGCCCTGCCGCAAAAAGCGGCAGGGCTCATTTTACTGTACTTCCACGATGCGGATGTCCTCCACATCGTAATCCGACTGGGTCAGGATGATATCCGTGATGACGGC
The DNA here is from genome assembly GCA_017507425.1 of Oscillospiraceae bacterium. GTDB lineage: Bacteria > Bacillota > Clostridia > Oscillospirales > Oscillospiraceae > Faecousia. Next base: position 7,843 of record JAFWAZ010000071.1, read on the forward strand.
GATGTCGCCCTGTTGCAGACCACTCTGGGGAGCGGCAACGGCCACGGAGATTCCGTCGTTAGTCATATAGGCCACGCAGTCGGCGTAGCCCTTTGCCACCACCAGCGACTCGATCTGCGCTTCACTGAGGGCCACCGCCACCAGCTCCTCCAGCTCGTGGGAAGTCTCATCGGAGGCGGTGTCGTAGGACATAGCCTCCTGCAGGAGAGTCACGGCGGAATCCCGGGCCTCCTGACGGCTGAGCCGTACGGCGGCAAAGTAGTCCGCCGCCGTGTCGGTGTAGAGATCCTCGGCCGCCGTGAGCTGAGCCTCGGCATCAGACATGACGAGCATGCTCTCATCGAGGAGCTTCTCCGCGTCCAGCGTGTCGGACAATGACGTCGGCGCGCTCTCCTCCGTATACATCCAGTTGAGGTAAATGCCTGCGCAGACCACCACAAGGACTGCCGCGGCTGTGACGTTTTTCTTCCATACTTTCATCAAAATTCCTCCAATCATTTCATTTTCAGAACAGAAATTGCATCGGCGCCCAGGCCGGTGACGCATCGGACCGCTTCCACAACGGCAAGTTTGACACTGGGACGGTCGGCGCCCTGACAGAGCACTACCGCTCCGCGGTAAACAGGCTCCAGCGTTTGCCTGACAAGTCCGGTTTCCTGTCGGTCTGCAGACTCGACGAGCACCGTGTCGTCACTGCGGCTGTCACCGGAAACTTGGTTGTCGGTCTGGTACAGGGTCTCCCGTCCCGATTCCTCGGTCAGCAGGACACGCACCTCCCCTGCCCCGTCGATCTGTCCGAGGAGCTGTTCCAGCCGTTCCTCCAAAGTGGGGCCGGATTCGAAGACAGGCGCCGGCTCCGGCTGCTCCGCATGCTCCGGCAGGAGCATGAGCCCCAGCCCCACCGCGGCGATCAGGATGGGATATTTATATTTGCCAAAGATGGCATTTATGCGCTGCTTTGGTACAAATCCTTCCAGATCACATCCTCCTCCCCTAGTCCCAGACCTTCGGCGACGGCTTCCGTCAGGGCCTGACGCGCAGCAAGTGCTCCGTCGCCGCTGAGTATGACCCTTTCGGGGGTCAGATCATCGTGCAGCATCACGCAGATCTCAGGGCTGAGTCCCAGTGTGCCGGCTTCGGTCAAAATATATGCGGTATAAGCTTCGGTTATGATATCGGCCTGCGCATCCTCCGACTGGGTTTTCCCGGCTGATGCGGCGGCGACCGCATCGTGTTGAATGCGGTCAAAATCAAACTCCGGAAGATCCAAGTGCTTCGGAAACGACAGCACGGTCAGCATCAGAAACAGACCGGCCGCCATCTGCCGTATCTTCTGTCCCGGAGCGTCTGAGATGGCATCCGCCAGTGCGCAGACAAATGCAGCGCAGATGAGCCTGAGGAGATACGCTTTCATCCGCCAATCCCCCGCAGAAAGCACACGGCGCTGATGAGAAGCAGCACAGTCTGGGTACAGACCAGAGCCATCAGAAGTCCCATTGCGGATGCAAAATCCGAAACGAGTGACGCGCACCGGCTTCCGCCAAGACTCTCCCCTGCCGCTGCAGTCAGCTTCAGGAGCAGATACTGACAGCCGATCCGGACGGCGGGAGCGCAGAAAATGGCGAGGACCGTCAGGATCCCCCATACTCCCGCGCCGCTGCCCAGTGCCGCCGCTGACAGAAGCACCGTATCTGCAGCATCCGACAAAATGCCCCCCACCACCGGCACGGCTCCCGACAGGGCGATACGCGCCGCCTTCCCCGCCGCAGCGTCGGCGGTACCTGTGACCACTCCGGAAACGGTCATGTAGGCCGTGAACAGGGTCAGCGCTCCTTTCAGGGTCCATTCCATCAGTTTGGAAAGGAAACCCTTGAACGTCCCCAGAAGCTTGCTGTCTGCGGCGGCCTGTCCGATTGCGAGGGCCAGAAACATCCGGAGCATGGGCAAAAACAGTGCCGTCACCGCAGAGCCGAGGATCACGTCCGCAAACGCCGTGCCTGCGTACAGAGCCGTGGCGCCGGTGGCTCCACCCGCTGCCGCAAGGGCTGAAGTCAGCACTCCAAGCATCAGCATTCCGTATTGACGCAGCTCCCTCACTGTCTCTACGCCCAATTGCAGCATGGACGCCGATGGGGCAAGAAGCAGTGTCCCCACTGCTGCAACTCCGGCAAGCTCCAGAGCCGATGCCGAAACACCGCGGCTCAGCTGCCCGATCAGACAGACGAGAAGCATTGCCGCAAAAACCCGAATGCAGCATTCCGCCGCCTCCGTCAGCGATGGGGCGAATACTTCCATCCCTTTGGACAGAACATGGCACAGGCCCTCGCCGAAGGAATCGGCTTCCTTTGGCAGCAGTTCCGCTGCGGATTGCGGCGGCGGAGGCGCTTCAAATTCCATGGCCCGGACAGGCAATGACAATAGTATAACCAAAAAACCAAAAATCAGGCTTCGTCTCACGTTTTCGCCAGAACCTCCCCGATCACCGTCAGAATTTGCTGTACAAGGGGCAAACACAGCCACAGAATGGCTGCGTTGGAACAAATCTGCAGCGCTTTGCCCAGTGAACCCTCCCCGGCATCGGAACACAGTACCCCTGCAACCTCCGAAACGGCGCCGATGCCGGCACACTTGAGAAGAATCGAAAGGGCTTCGCTGTCCAGATCCGCAATCCGCCGCAGATCCTGAAGCAGCTTCGTCACCGGCTCCAGAAATTCCACCGCCCCGATGCAGACGCTCACGCAGACCGCCAGCGTCAGCAGAACGCGGTAATCCTTCTCCTGTCTGCCGAGGGCCAGCGTCAGGATCAGTCCGATCAGAACCACCGAAGCCCAACGTAAGTACTCCCCCATGGCTAAAAGTCAAAAAGCCGCTTGACCAGCTCGAACAGTGCGGCGATTTCCTCGGTCAGCATCATCAGCACCACCACCAGACCCGCCAGCGTGGTCATGGTGGCCTGCTCTTCCCGGCCTGAGCGGGAGAGGACCTGTCCGAGGATGGAAACAATGATGCCCACTGCGGCGATTTTGAAGATCAGATCGATGTCCATGGCTACAGAAAGAGAATGGCCAGAGCAGCACCGGCGCACAGTCCCAGCGTCTGCCAACTCCGCCGCCGGTCGGCAGCACCCTCCCGGAGTGACCGGAGTGCTTCTTCCCCGGAGCGGATGGCGTTTTCCAGCCCCCGGAGTTGTCCGGGCAGATCGAACCGTCCGAGCGTGGTGCCCAGCTCCCGGAAGAGCTTTCGAAGCCGGGGTGTAATTTCTAGATGCACCAGAACCTCATAGACACAGGCCTGCGCATCCGGAGCAGTTTGCCGCTCCAGCGCGGACGCGAGCGTAATCAGAAATTGACGTACGGTGCCAGAGGAGTTCTCGGCCGCGCCTCTGCACAGTGTGTTCAGCGGAGTCAGCCGGTAGCTGAGCTCGCAGCTCATATATTCCAGCGCCGCAAGGAATCGGCACATCTCTGCCTCCTCCCTCCTGTGGGCAGCGGCCATGGCAAAGCCGAAGCTGCCACAGCCGAGGAATATACAACCGGCTCCGATGATCCTTACCATTTCTCCACCTCCTCCAAGTGCCAGTTTTGATGACCGTCCAAAACAACAGCCGCTGAAAACAGTCCGGATTCAGCCAAAGGACGGTATATACGTCGGGATCTCAGGTCGGCAGCGGAGGAAGCGTGGGCCGTTGCCACAAGCCGTACGCCGCACCAGGCTGCGCGGACCAGCGCCGAACAGTCCTGTTCACAGGTCACCTCGTCCATGGCGATGACCTGAGGACCCATGGCCCGGAGCACCATATCCATACCCTTTGCCTTTTCAAATCCAGTCAGTACATCGGTATTATCCCCCGTGAAGAAGCCCGAAGGAAAGACCTCACGGCGCTCGTCCACAACGCTGACGGCATCCGTTTTCGAAATCCTGCGGATGTAATCCCGCAGCAAGGTGGTTTTTCCGCTGCCCGGCGGTCCGAGGATCAGCAAAGACTCCCCCGTGGGCAGTCCTTCCGATATTCCGGTGATATCCCGGGCGATGCGGATGCACAGGGATGTGATCTCCTGAAGTCCCTCCCCTGCCCCATGCCCGCAGATGCCGATGCGGTGGCCGCCGGGTGCCGTCAGATAGCCCTGTGCCATACTGGCCGCCGTCCATGGGGAATACCTGCTGGCGGCGTTGATGACATAGCGGATCTCCTGCGACTCGACGGGCCCAGAAAGATCCCGGAATTCCCCGCGAAGGACGGCTCGCGGCGGCCTGCCCTCCCGTAACCGCAGCTCCTGTACCTGCCCGAAATCAAATGTGCGCATCCTCTGGGGCAGGATGGCCAGCAGCTCGTGTCTGTTCCAATTCATTTGCATCATCTCCTGCTGCAATCTATGACCTGTCCGTTGGTATTATGCACGGAAAAGTCTACGGTGGAAAGTTCGGCAGCGATGTGATACGATAGAACAAAAAGGAGGAATCACCATGAAATATACGGATCTTGTATTTGACCTCTACGGCACCCTTGTCGACATCCATACAGAGGAAACTGACCTCGTCTGGGAGAAGACCGCCTTCTATTTCGGCTTTTACGGCGCAGGATATACAGGCCCGGAGCTGAAGACGTCCTTTGAAGCGGCCCTGCGCAGACGGGAGGCTGTGGCGGGACAGAGCTACGAATGCTTCCCGGATATCCCCTTTGAGAAAATCATGGCGGAGCTGTTCCGGAGAAAAGGCGTTGAGGCGCATGCGGATGATCTCGGGATTCACGCGGCCCAGCTCTTCCGCATCAGCTCTCTGGACTACATCCGGCTCTATCCCGGTGCCCTCGCTGCCCTTGCCAAGCTGCGCAAGGCCGGCTACCGCCTGTGGCTCTTAAGCAATGCGCAGGCTGTCTTCACCGCCTATGAGCTGCGTCTTCTGGGGTTGGGCGAACAGCTCGACGGCATCTACCTGTCCAGCGATTATCAGTGCCGCAAGCCCGATCTCCGATTTTACCGGGCTCTGACGGAGGATCGAAAACTGGATGTGACCAAAACCCTCATGATCGGTAACGACCGGCTGACGGATATCGCCGGAGCCAAAGCCGCCGGGATGGCCACACTCTATCTGCACACCGATCTGACACCCGCAGCTCAGGCACCCGCGGATGCAAAAAAGGCCATCGGAAAGACCGATGGCCGGGAATATGAATTTGAAGGTGCCGACTGGGACCAACTGGCAGAGCTGATTTTGTCCATTGGCTGAGAAAAAGATAAATAGCAGTTGATATTCTTCCGCAGATTGCTATAATAATGATATCTACATATAGAAAGGGGAAACACCATGAAGAAAACATATCTGCTGACCGTGCTGGTGCTGGTCTTTGCACTGGCCCTGTCCGCCTGCGGATGCAAGCACGAGACTTGGATCGATGCAGACTGCATCACGCCCAAGACCTGCACCGAGTGCGGCGCAACCGAGGGCGAGGCTCTGGGTCACGCCTGGACCGATGCCACCTGTGACGCGCCCAAGACCTGTGAAACCTGCGGCGAGACCGAGGGTGAAGCTTTGGGCCATGCATGGACCGACGCCACCTGCGAGACTGCCAAGACCTGTGAAACCTGCGGTCTGACCGACGGCGAGGCACTGGGCCACGACTGGCAGGATGCCACCACCGAGCTGCCCAAGACCTGCGCCACCTGCGGCGCCACCGAGGGCGAGAAGATCACCACCGATCCCCGTTTCGCTACCGCTGCCACCGCCGAAGTGCAGGGCAAGTGGGTGTGCGAGGCTCCCATGAGCGCCGCAGAGCTGGGCCTTGAGGGCTTCGAGGGCGATCTGACCATGCAGATCATCATGGATCTGGGCAACGACGGCACCTTCGGCATCAGCTTCGGCATTGCCGATGAGGAAGCCTTCAACAGCGCCATGACCGACTATCTGGTTAAGAGCCTGTATGCGGAGTTTGAGGCTCAGGGCATGTCCAAGGAAGAGGCTGACGAGGCCATGAAGCTGGCCTACGGCATGGATGTGCAGGGCTATGCCGCTGCCGCCATGTCCGGCATGAGCTTCGGTGAAATCATGGGTATGGCTGATATCAAGCTGGTCTACTATGTGGAGGGTGACGAGATTTTCCTCGGTACTGATTGGAATGCCGAGCTGGAGCCCACCAAGTATGTCCTTGAGGGTGACACGCTGACCCTCAGCGAGGATATTACTGGAACCAGCGCTGACAGCACCGTTTTCACCCGTATGACCGAGTAAACCAAGAAAAAATGTGAGCCGACGGCATAAGCCGTCGGCTCTTTTTGATGTTTAGGCGTTCTTTGCAGCGATCAGGGCGTTGGCCAGCTGGTCGGGGCAGGAAGTCATCTTCATGCCGCAGGTGATGCCCTGCAGACGCTCGATGACGGCGTCGGCATCCATGCCTTCCACGAGAGCGGCGATGCCCTTCAGGTTGCCGTTACAGCCGCCGATGAACTGAACATTCTTCACCTTGCCGTCGACAACGTCAAACAGAATGCGCTGGGAGCAGGTGCCCTTGGTCTTGTATTCGTACATAATATAATTCTCCTTTTCAGGTAATTTACACAGTCAGATCTTCCAGCCCTGCATCCACCAGATCCGCCAGCGCCATGGGGTCCAGAATCATCTGATGGCCCCGCTCTCCGGCGGAAATGGCGATGGTGTCGTAAAGCTGACAGGTTTCGTCGAAGTAGGTGGGATACTTTTTCTTCATGCCCACAGGTGAGCAGCCGCCCCGGATATAGCCGGTCAGGCCGAGGAGCTCTTTCACGTGGATCAGCTCCATATTCTTGTCCCCCGCCGCTTTCGCCGCCTTTTTTAGGTCAAGCTCGCAGCTGACCGGGATGCAGAATACGTTGATGCCCGTCTTTACGCCCCGGGCCACCAAAGTCTTGAAGACCTCCTCAGCAGGACGACCGAGAGCCTCGGCGGCGTGAATGCCGCTCAGATCGTTTTCGTCATATTCGTAAAAATGCTCCCGGCAGGGAATTCCGGCCTGTTCCACCAGCCGGACGGCGTTTGTTTTCTTTGCCATGTGTATCACCGCCGGTATTATACGACATTTCATTCTCCTTTGCAACGGGTATTTTTCAGCAAAATCGGGACATTCTATGAAAAACGATCAGGAGGTCACCATGGAACAGGACGAAAAGAAGGCAGACGCGCTGACGGAGCTGGGTGCGGATCTGACAAAGAGCAAGCAGGGCAGCATCTATACACTGACCATCATCGGTCAGGTGGAGGGCCATCAGGTGCTGCCGGAGAATGCTAAAACCACAAAATACGAGCACATCCTCCCTCTTCTTGCAAATATCGAGGAGAGCGACGAAATCGACGGGCTGCTGCTCCTGCTCAATACCGTGGGCGGCGACATCGAAGCGGGTCTTGCCATCGCAGAGATGATCGCCGGCATGAAGAAACCCACGGTTTCGCTTGTGCTGGGCGGCGGCCACTCCATCGGCATCCCATTGGCGGTATGCACCAAGCACTCCTTCATCACACCCACGGCATCCATGACCGTGCATCCCGTTCGCATGACGGGACTTGTGGTGGGGGCACCCCAGACCTTCCGCTATTTCGAGCGGATTCAGGAACAGATCGCAGACTTCGTCACCACAAATTCCCGTATTGACCGGGAGACATTTCTCGGATATATGATGCGCACCGGGGAGCTTGCCACGGATGTGGGCACCATTGTCTACGGAAAAGAGGCCGTGCAGCTCGGACTCATCGACGAGCTGGGCGGCCTGAGCGACGCACTTTCTTGTCTTCATCAAATGATCGAACAGGAGAAAAACCAATAATATCTCCGATTATCATGTCAACTATTGGTTGCATCCGGTATTTTAGTGAACATTTTAACGACTAAAAAATAGAATGGACAAATCCTCCCGAATATGGTAATATGTAAGGTACAAAAAACAATCCGGGAGGAATCAAAAGATGAACTGGATCCAGAGCGTGATGATGGGCTTCATCAGCGGCCTGTGCGAGCCTAGCCCAGTGTCCGCCGAGGCCCACCGGGGACTGCTGCGCCATCTGTTCGGCATAGAGTCTGAAGGGCCGCTCTTTCTTCTTCTGTGCCATGTGGCTGTACTGACCGTGCTGCTCAGCGCAGGTCAGCTGGAGCTGAGCAAACTGCGCCGTGCCGCAAAACTCCTGAAGACACCGAAGCGCCGCCGCAGCGGACAGCTTGATCTGAACAGCGCCGGAACCAACCGGATGATCCGTGGAGCAGCCATCTTCGCTGTCATCGGAGGAGTTCTCACCGTCAGTCTGAACTTTATCACCCGCCGGCTGTGGATGCTGGCGATCCCCCTGTTCCTCGGAGGTCTGATCCTCTGGCTCCCGACCCAATTCCGATCTGCAAACCGGGACGGCCGGCACATGACCGCCGCCGAGGGGATCCTCATGGGACTTGCCGCGCTGGTATCTGCGGTACCCGGCATTTCTCCTGTCGGTACGGTGACAGCTGTCGGTTCCCTGCTCGGAGCGGACCGCAGATTCGCCCTTCGATTCGCTTGGATCCTGCTCTGTTTCCGGCTCGCAGGTGCCATTGTCACCGATATCATGGCGCTGGCGGGCACCGGATTGGAACTGACCCTTGGTCTGCTGCTCCCTGCGGTGCTCGGCGCCGCTGCAGCTGCGGTCGGATCGTATATTTCCATTCAGTCCGTACGCTCCCTGACCCGTCCCGGCGGCAAGGGGCTGGCTGATTTCTGCTACTTTAACTGGGGACATGCGCTGCTCTGTGCACTGCTGTTCCTGCTGGTTTGACGGAGGTGCTTGAATTGCCTGAAAACAGAAAAATCACCGTGAAAGAAAAGACCCGTGCTACGCGGGCACTGAAGGCTGCCGAAAAGGAAGAAGCCAAGAAAAAAGACCCCCGCTCTGTTCTTAAGGGCGACGCAGCCTTTCCCCTGCGCTATGTGGTCGCTGTGGTCTGCGCAATCGTACTGCTGGTCTTCATCTGTACGCTTTTCTCCGATGAGGGCATGATCCTCCAGTGGATCGTCGCGTTCTTCTCCGGCGTATTCGGCCGGAATGCCTACTACATATCCATCCCAGTACTCATTCTGCTGATCTGGCTGCAGCTTGCCAGCCGGGGACAGCCTGTACGCGGAAGAAGCTTCAGCTTCTGCGCCTTTGTGCTGCTGTTCGGCTGCATGTCCCATCTGATTGCAAAACCCGAGATGACGTCCACCGGTCTGGAGCGAATCGCAGAGCTGTATACCACCGGTATAACCGGCGCTTCCGGCGGTGTGTTCTGCGGCCTTGTTACGGATGTTCTGACGGTTGGTTTCGGACGATTTTTCAGCTTCTGTACACTGCTGATCCTTCTGGTTCTTTCCCTGATGTACGGCGCGCACCTGAACATCCGCGGCTTCATCCGCAGCGGTGTGACGCTGATTCAGGAGAAAATCGAAGAATTCCGTACCCGTGAAAACGAAGACTACGACTATCAGCCCGAGGATGAGGAGGATGATGACCCCGGCTTCATGACCCGAATGATCGATAACATTGCCGAGAAATTCTCGGACCGGCGTTCCCGAAAGCGTCTGGAAAGCGCGAAGCCCTCCCTGCGGGAGCGGACTGCTCAGATGATCCACAACATCGCTCCGGAATTCGACGAGGATTTTGAGGATGTTACGTATGAGCCCGCTCCTGTGGATGCACTCCCTCTCGAGCCTGTGATCATCCCGGAGCCTGCATCGGAGCCCGTTCCTGAGCCTGCAAACAGGAAGGTAACGGCACAGGAGACTGCCATGGAGGCCATGCAGGTGGAGCAGGAGATCGCAGCGGCGCAGGCCGCCCCCAAGCCCGAGTATAATTTCCCGCCCATTGAGCTGCTGCAGCGCCCCCGGGGCCGCGCCGCAGACGGTACTGCTGAAATGAAGGAGAATACCGTCCGGCTCAACGAATCCCTCGCGTCCTATAAGATCGACGCCCACATCTCCAACGTCACCCGTGGCCCCAGCGTCACCCGATACGAGGTGGAGCTGGAAAAGGGTGTCCGGCTGAACAAGCTGACCTCCTGCGCCGATGACATCGCCCTGAGTCTCGGCGCCAGCGGCGTGCGAATCGCCCCCGTCCCCGGCAAGATCAGCGTGGTGGGCATCGAGGTGCCCAATCAGTCGGTCACCAACGTCTCCCTGCGGGAGGTCATCGATTCTGCGGAGTTCCGCAGCGCCAAGAGCCACTCTTCCATTGCCGTGGGCAAGGACATCGGCGGCAAGTGCATCGTCGGCAACATCGCCAAATTCCCCCATATGCTGATCGCGGGCACCACCGGCTCCGGTAAGTCCGTGTGCATGAACTCCATCATCATCTCCCTGCTCTACAAGGCCAGCCCCGAGGATGTGAAGCTCATCATGGTCGACCCCAAGATGGTCGAGCTGGGCATCTACAACGGCATTCCCCATCTGCTGATCCCCGTGGTCACAGATCCCAAGAAGGCAGCGGGCAGCCTCCAGTGGGCCGTCACCGAGATGATGCGCCGCTACCGCTCCATGTCCGACGCCGGTGTCCGTGATCTGGAGAGCTACAACTCCATGATCGAGGGCGGCGAAGTCGAGGGTGAGAAGCTGCCGCAGGTGGTTGTCATCATCGATGAGCTGGCTGATCTGATGCTGGTGGCCGCCAAGGAAGTGGAAGAGTCCATCTGCCGCATTGCCCAGATGGGCCGTGCCGCCGGCATCCACCTGATCATCGCTACCCAGCGCCCCTCCGCGGACGTCATCACCGGTCTGATGAAGGCCAATATCCCCTCCAGAATCGCGTTCTCCGTGGCATCCGCCATGGAATCGCGCATCATCCTCGACACCGTGGGTGCCGAGAAGCTGGTTGGCAGGGGCGATATGCTATACTCCCCCATTGGCTCCGGCAAGCCCCAGCGTGTGCAGGGCTGCTTCGTCACCGATGCCGAGGTGGAGGCCGTGGCCAGTTACGTCAAGGAGCATTTTTCCTCCACCTATGACCAGTCCGTCATGGAGGACATTGAGCGCAAGGCCGAACAGACCGGCTCCAAGGGCGGCGCCCATGCCACCGCCTCCGATCCCGACCCCATCGCCGAGGAGCTGGCCCATGACGAGATGCTTCCCGATGCTGTGGATGTGATCCTCGAGACAAAACAGGCCTCCGTTTCCCTCCTCCAGCGTCGCCTGAAGTTGGGATACGCCCGTGCCGCCCGGATCGTGGACGAGATGGAGGAAATGGGTATCGTCGGTCCCTTTGTGGGCTCCAAGCCCCGCCAGATTCTGGTGACCAAGGAGCAGTGGGAACAGATGAAGCAGGGCCAGACCATCGTGACGCAAGCCCCTGAACCCGTCCCCGACGAGATCGATATTCCTTTCTGATACCAGAAACGCCCGGAAACTTCCGGGCGTTTTTCTTGGCTGAATATGGAAAATCCGACGGCAACCGCCGTCGGATTTCTGCATTTATTGGATCATCGCAAGGAAATCGTCCTCGCTCAGAATCGGAATGCCCAGCTCCCGGGCCTTGCGCTCCTTGCTTCCTGCGTTCTCGCCCACCACCACATACGTGGTCTTTTTCGACACGGAGCCGCTGGCCTTGCCGCCGAACAACTCAATTTGCTCTGTGGCCTGATCCCGGGTGAACTTGGTCAGGGCGCCGGTGAGCACGAAGGTCATGCCCGCAAACCGGGCATCGGAAACCGTTCGCTGACTCTCAAAATTCACACCCGCTGTCCGGAGCCGCTCCACCATCTCTCGCGCAGAGGGCTGGGTGAACCAGTCGAGGATATTCTGGGCCGTGACAGCGCCCACGTCGTCCACCCCCGTCAGCTCCTCGAGGGAGGCGTTCATCAGGGCGTCCAGATTGCCGAAATGGGCAGCGAGTGTCTTGCCCGCCTTGGCGCCCACCTGACGGATGCCGAGGGCGAAGATCAGACGGCTGACATCCCGGGTCTTGCTTTCAGCGATGGCCTTCAGGAGCTTCTTGGCCTGCGTGTCGCCCTTGGACCAGAGCTGTCTCATTTCCTCCAGTGTCAGATAGTACAGGTCCGCCGGAGTCTTCACAAAGCCCTTCTCGATCAGCGCAGCGACGATGTTTTTGCCCATGCCGTCGATGTCCATGGCGTCCCGGCTAACGAAATGGGCGAGGCTCCGGCTGAGCTGGGCGGGACAGGCCGCGCCGGTGCACCGCAGGAACGCGCCGTCGGCATCTCGCTCCACCGGCGCACCACATTCGGGGCAAACAGAGGGAATCTGATAGATCTGCGCTCCATTTTCGTGTTTTGTCACTTCCAAAATCTCCGGGATGATCTCACCGGCCTTGCGGATCTTGACCGTGTCGCCGATGGACAGGCCCAGCGCGGTGATGAAATCCTGATTGTGGAGGGTGGCGTTGGTGACGGTGGTGCCCGCCAGACGGACAGGCCGCACTACTGCCTTGGGGGTCAGCACGCCGGTGCGGCCCACCTGAATGACGATATCCTCCACCACCGTCTCCTTGATCTCGGGGGGATACTTATAGGCGGCGGCCCACTTGGGAAATTTGGAGGTGGCGCCCATCTGCTCCCGCTGGCTCAGGTCATTGAGCTTCACCACAGCGCCGTCAATATCGAATGTAAACTTTTCCCGAGTGTCATTGATCTCGGCAATGCGGGCGATGACCTTGGTCGGATCGCGATAGAACTTGGCGCCCACCACCTTGAATTTCCGCTCGCGCAGATAGTTCAGGGAGTCCTCGTGGGTGGCAAACTCCACCCCGTCGGCCAGCTGTACATTGAAAATCAGAATGTCCAGCTTCCGCTTGGCGGCGATCTTCGGATCGAGCTGGCGAAGACTGCCTGCGGCGGCGTTGCGGGGATTGGCAAAAAGGGGCTTTCCCTCCTCCTCGCGCTCGGCGTTCAGGGCTTCAAAGACCTTTTTGGGCATGAAGACCTCCCCCCGGACGATGAGCCGGGCGGGGGCATCAGGGATGGTCATGGGGATGGAGCGGACGGTCTTCAGGTTTTCCGTCACGTCCTCGCCCACATTGCCGTCGCCCCGGGTGGCGCCCCGGATGAAGACGCCGTTCTCATACTCCAGCGCCACCGAAAGGCCGTCGATCTTCGGCTCCACGGAAAATACCGCGCTGGGGAAGCTCTCGTGCATCTTATCAAGGAACTCCTGCAGCTCCTCGGTGGAGAACACATCCTGCAGGCTCATCAGGGGCACGGGATGCTGAACCTTTTCAAACTGACTCAGCGCCTCACCGCCGACACGCTTGGTGGGCGAATTGGGCAGGGCCAGCTCGGGGTGGGCTGCTTCCAGCTCCTCCAGCTCCCGCAGGAGCCGGTCATACTCAAAGTCCGGCATCTCCGGGGCGTCCAGAACGTAATACTTGGTGTTGGCTTCGTTGAGGAGGTCAGTCAGCTCCTCGATTCTCTGTTTGGGTTCCATAGCCATCTCCTGTCTGTAAATAGGTCGCGGGGACGTCCCCCACGATGATCGTTTCCGCCACAACCATCTGGCTGGATACGGTGAATGTCTCCGTCTGCCCCAGCACCAGGATGGTCACGTCCACGATGACGTCCATGCTCAGCTGCTGCAATGTTTGGTTGATGCCGGCTTCGGTAAAATAGCTTTCAAAATTGGCGTCCGAATTGCGGATGGATAAAATCCGCACCGGGATCTGGGGACCCTTGCCGGAGAAGAATTCCGGCAGGATCAGACTCCCGAGAGACACGCCCAGAGTTTCCGTATCCTGCGCCAGAATTTCGTCGTTGATGATGTTCAGCGTCTCTGTCTTCAGGCGGTTGACCTCTGCCATATTTGTTTTCAGGGCGGTGATGCGCCCGTTCAGGTCTTTTTCGAAATAGACAATGCGGTCATATTGAATCTGGCCCTCCATGATCTGCTCGAGGATCGCGTCGTTGATCAGATCCGACGCAGTGTTGATCACCTGTGTCTGGGCGAGACTGCGCACTACCGGCCACAGCCGGGAACGCAGCCCCAGAAAAGCCCAGAGCAAAAGAGCAATGATCAGAAAAAACAGGAATTTCCAGCGTACTTTATGCCGTCGCATAGCATCCCCTCCGGGGAAGTCTATGCAAATGGGAAATCAAAGTTTCTTCATATGGGCCGATGCGGTCTTGGCGAAGAGCTTCTTGGTGCCGATCTCGTCGAAGGCGATCTCGAGGAGGGCGTCACCGCCCATTTTGGTGACTGTGAGCACCATACCGCGGCCAAAGGCCTTGTGCTGTACCATGTCGCCCTTGTTCAGCTCCAGCATGGCGGGCGCAGAGGCCGCAGCGGTGCCCGTAAGATTGGATTTCTGACTCTTCCGGATCTGTTCCCGGCGGGCGATATTCTGTGCCGTCGGGGAAGCCGGCAGGCCGTAGGAGCCGTATCCGCCGTAGCTGCTCTGGCTGTATGCCGGACGGCTGCCGCCCTTGCGGCGGATGTATTCCTCGGGGATCTCCTTCAGGAACCGGGAGGCAATGGCACCCTTAGTCTGACCGTAGAGCATCCGCTGGCGGGCATGGGAGATGTCCAGCGTCTTTTTCGCTCGGGTGATGGCGACGTAGCAGAGTCTGCGCTCCTCCTCCATCTCTTCAGGATCACCGATGGATTTCATACCGGGGAACAGACCGTCCTCGAAGCCGACGAGGAACACATGGTCAAATTCCAGACCCTTGGCGGAGTGAATGGTCATCATCACCGCGGCGTCGGCGCCGGCGTCATACTGCTCAATGTCCGTATACAGGGCGATTTCTTCCAAAAATCCCGCCAGAGAGGGTGAATCCGCATTTTCCACGTAGCTGTTGATGCTGGATTTGAGTTCCCGGACGTTTTCGAGTCTGGTGATGTTCTCGTCGGTGGGCTTGGCCTTGAGCATATCGGCGTAGCCGGTACGGATCAGCACCTCCTCGTAGAAATCGCACAGGCTGATGCCCGAGTGCAGCAGCTCCGCCAGAGATTCGATCAGCTCCGCAAAAGCGTGCATTTTCTTGGCGGGCTTTTCCAGCGGTGCATAGTCCTCCGGATGCTCAATCACGTGATACAGGCTCTTTCCCTCAGCAGTGGCCAGTCTCTGGGCCGTTTCAATGGCCTTGGCTCCCAGTCCCCGGGCGGGGGTATTGATGATGCGCAGGAGCCGCAGATCGTCGGAGCGGTTGTTGATGACCGTCAGGTAGGCCAGCATATCCTTGACCTCGGCCCGGTCGAAGAACCGGGTACCGCCGATGATGCGGTAGGGAATGCCGTTGCGCTTGAAGGAATACTCGATGGCGTTGCTCTGGGCGTTGGTGCGGTAGAGGACAGCGCAGTTTTTGAAGCCCGAGGTACGCGACAGGGCCAGAATCCGACCCGCAACGTAATTGGCCTCCTCGGAGCCGTCGTTGGCCGTATAGACCGTCACGGGCTCGCCGCTGCCGTTGGAGGTCCAGAGGGTCTTGCCCTTGCGCCCCCGGTTGTTGGAGATGACGGCGTTGGCGGCGTTCAGGATAGACTGGGTGGAGCGGTAGTTCTGCTCCAGCCGGATGATTCTGGCGCCCCGGTACTGATTCTCGAAATTCAGAATGTTCTCAATGGTGGCACCCCGGAAGCGGTAGATGGACTGGTCGTCATCACCCACAACACAGATGTTTTCATACCGGCCCGCCAGAAGGCTGGTGAGCATGTACTGCATGTGATTGGTATCCTGATACTCGTCCACGAGAATATAGCGGAATTTTCGCTGATAATGCTGACGGATCGCCTCATTTTCCTGCAAAAGCTGTACAGTCAGATAAATAATATCGTCAAAATCCACCGCGTCGTTTTCCTTGAGCCGGGTCTGGTAGCGGCGGTAGCACTTGGCGATCTGGGTCATGCGGACGTCATTTTGCTCCTTGGCAGTCCGGGCACAGTCCTCCGCAGAGATCATCTGATCCTTCTGCCGGGAGATGACGGAGAGCACCAGTTTCGCTGGGAATGTCTTGTCATCAAGGCCCATGTCCTTGATGATATCCTTCATCACCTTTTCGGAGTCGGCGCTGTCGTAGATGGTGAAATTCCGGCTGTAACCCAGATGAGTGATGTTGGCCTGCGGGATCTCGTGATTGCGGTAGTCGTAATCCTCCCGCAGGATCCGACAGCAGGCAGAGTGGAAGGTCATGGCCCAGATGCCCTGCGCTTCCTCTCCAAGCATCTTGATCAGGCGCTCTTTGAGCTCATTGGCGGCCTTGTTGGTAAAGGTGATGGCCATGATCTCCCAAGGTCTGGGCGGATTTTCAAGGCAGAGAAGATCCGCCTGACGCTGCTCGGCGGGACCGGGAACGGGGGGAAGATTCTCGAGGAAACAGACCTCCTCCTCCCCTACCCCGGCAGGAACCGTGCGGCTTTCATAGCCGCTGCCGAAGCGGATGAGGTTGGCGATCCGGTTAATGAGCACCGTTGTCTTGCCGGAGCCTGCACCGGCCAGCAGCAGCAGGGGCCCCTCGGTGGTCAGAGCGGCAGTGCGCTGCATGGGGTTCAAGGCAGCAAACTGGGATTCGATATATCTGCGCCGTGCGGCAAAATAGCGCTGTTGCAATGCGTGGTTCATATATGCACCTGCTTTTTTATCTTTTTCGTACCTTATATGATACCTTAATTCGCCCGGAAATTCAAGCATTCAGCGCTACATGATTTTCTCCCGCAGGATCCCGATGGCTTTCTTCTCGATTCTGGAGATCTGCACCTGACTGACGCCCAGAACCTTGGCGGTCCGGTCCTGTGTCAGACCGTGGTAATAACGCAGGGAGATCACCTGCTTTTCCCGGTCCGGAAGCTCGGCGATGGCCTGACGCAGAGCAAATTTTTCCAGCATCCGATCCTCGGATTCCGTATCGGACAGGATGCTTTCCAGCGTGAAGCCCTCCTCGCCGCTCTCCCGGTGGATGGATTCCACCTCCCGGGTGGCGGTCTCTGCTGCAGCGATCTCCTCGGGGGTAAGGCCGGTGTTTTCGGAAATCTCCTTCAGACTCGGCTCCCGACCCAGTGCGGAGCTTAAGCGGGCCCGCATGAGCCGGATGGCCGCAGCCCGCTCCTTCACAGACCGCGATACCTTGATGGCCCCGTCATCCCGCAGAAACCGCCGGATCTCGCCGGCGATTTTCGGCACTGCATAGGTGGAAAACTGGGTGCCGAACTGAAGATCAAAGCCCTCAACAGCCTTCAGAAACCCCAGACATCCCAGCTGGTACAAATCCTCGGCCTCCGTTCCCCGGCCCAGAAACCGCTTGGCGATGCTCCAGATGAGTCCCGCATTCTCCACAACAAGCTGCTCAGACGCCGCCTTATCCCCGCTCTGAGCCCTTTGGATCAGTTCTTCGATGTGACTCATGCCCGGCGCTGGATCCGTCTGCGCATATGGACGGTGGTTCCCTTACCCTCTGCGGAGCTGATCTCCAGCGAGGTCATGAAGCTCTCCATGATGGTAAAGCCCATTCCGCTGCGTTCACTGCCGCCGGTGGTGAACATGGGCCGCCGGGCCTGATCCACGTCCGGGATGCCCACGCCCCGATCCTTGACCACGATATCGAGGACATTGTCCTTGAGAATACGGCAGCGCAGGATGATGATGCCGAAGGAATCCGGGTAAGCGTGGACGATGCAGTTGGTGACCGCCTCGGAAACAGCGGTACGAATATCTCCAAGCTCCTCCACGGTGGGATCGAGCTGTGCTGCAAAACAGGCAACCGCGCTGCGGGCGAAGGCCTCGTTGGAGGATTTACTGGGAAACTCCAGCGTCATATAATTCTCGAATTTCACCTGCAGACCTCCTTTGTGTGCACCAGCCGGTCGATGCCGGAGGTATGGAAGACCCGCTTAGGCTGCTCCCCAAGGCCCGCGAGGAACAGCTCTCCCTCAATCTGGGCCATCCGGCGCATGGAGTTGATGACCACAGCAATGCCGGAGGAGTCCACAAAGCTCACGGCAGAGAAGTCCAGAATGCACTCCTCGGGGCTGTACGCGTCGATTTTGGCGGCAATTGATTCGATATAGCTGCGTGCCCGGTGATGGTCGATCTCCCCCTCCAGCGCGATGGTCAAACGGCCGTTTTCCAGAAAACTGGTCAAATGCATAATACGATAATCCTCCTTGTATTTGGATGGATTTCAGTATACCGCAGGGCTGTCGCTTTTCCCGTCGCAATCGGGAGAAAATAAAAAAAGCCTTCGGGAATACTCCCGAAGGCAGATTGTATGATTAGAAATATCCCTCTTCCGTCAGTCTTTCCAGCACCAGACATTCCCGCTCCTGAACCAGACCCCACTTTCCCATGTGGTCGTGAAAGCGGTTGGTTTCGATGGCCGTCTGAGGAGCGACGAACATTGGCGTAAAGCCCTCTTCTGCTTCGTAATCATCCAGATCCTGTCCGGTTTCGCCGGACACATCACAAAGGTAGTAGAAATTCTCCTGATCGAAAATATCCGTTTCACCGCCCCTGCTAATTTTACGTACCAAGCCGTAATCCCGGATGGATTCCCGAACGACCGAAAAGCCCGACTCCTCGGCCACCTCCCGGCACAGAGCATCCTCCATCGCCTCACCCGGTTCCATACCGCCGCCGGGAAATTTATAATAGTCGTATTTCCTGCTGTGGATCATCAAAATCTTCCCATCCCGGATGATGAGCCCCCGAACCGACGGCCGGAATTTCCGGGTGCCCTTCGGGTCATAGTCTTTCGTATCCATGGTGAACAAGTGGCGCATGTGAAACCTCCTTTTGTCAGTTAAACGGATAGATGAAAAAAGCGACTTGCAATGCAAGTCGCTTTTTATGGCGGAGCAGGAGGGATTTGAACCCTCGGTACCCTTTTGGGGTACACACGATTTCCAGTCGTGCCCGTTATGACCACTTCGATACTGCTCCATGTGGGCTGTTTCAGACAGCTTCCGTATAATAGCACGGTTCGACAGATTTGTCAAGGGGGAATTTTTGGGGGATAATCAAGTAATATCCTTTTGTGTGAAATAAAGCTGCCCACGCACGCAGTGCGCATCACGTTCCACAAGGAACGCATCACTCAAAAAAGTCCCGTTTGCCTAACAGACAAAAGGGACTTATTTGATGGCGGAGCAGGAGGGATTTGAACCCTCGGTACCCTTTTGGGGTACACACGATTTCCAGTCGTGCCCGTTATGACCACTTCGATACTGCTCCATATGTGGTGTCGCAACCGACTTGCATATATTAACCCAAATGCCCCCGTTTGTCAAGCTCTTTTTTCATTTTTCTTCCGCGATTTTCTGTGTTGCGTTTTTACGAAGCATGGAGTATAATGGCCCCAACGGAGGTGTTTCCCTATGGAACTGAAATTTGAAAAGAATACGACCTGCCGCCTTGCGGCCAAGGGCAAGTGGGGCTCCGGCGCTGCCGCTTGGATGGGTCTTTCCTTTTTCCTGAGAATGGTGTATTACTTCGGCTTTGTGAACCTGAACGATGTGCCGGGTATGGAGATTGCGTTCAGCGTGGTTCTGCCCCTGATCGTTTCCGTCGCTTTCATTCTGGTGCTGAAAGTGCAGAAGCTCACCTACCCCATCGCCGCAGCAGGTCTTGCTTTGGCCTGCGCTTTGACCTACTTCTTCTGCGAGACGATGAATTTCGGCGGTGTGGTCAGCGGCATCGGCGCACTGGCGATGGCCGGTCTGATCCTTGCGGCAATTCTGGGCTACATCCCCGAGCGGAAGTGGCTCCTGTGGACCGCGGCCGGTGTGCTGGCTGTGCGTGTGGTTTTCGTCGATCTCTTTGGCTACATCCTGCCTCTGAACGAGCTGAATTTGATCGCCTACATCCCCAAGGCCTCCAACCTCTTCAGTTTGGCCGCTATTTGCTCCCTCAGCGCTGCCCTGCGGCTGAGAAAAGCATCCTGACTGTAAATATTTAAGCCGCTGCGGAATGTTCCGCAGCGGCTTTTTCATGTCTTACTTGCCCTGAGAGATCTTCACAGCCTCGACGATGATTTTGACGCACTGTTCCACGCCCAGCGTGGAGCTGCACAGGCACATTTCGTAGTTCTGCGCGGCACCCCAAGTACGGCCGGTATAATGCTGATAGTTGACCCGGCGGCGCTTATCCTTCTCGGTCAGGCGCTGGTTGGGAGACTTTTCAGACTCGCCGTAAAGGCGGACAATGCGCTCAGCCTTGAATTCGGGATCTGCATGGATGAACACATCCATCACATCGTCACGGTCTTTCAGAATGTAGTCGGCATTTCGGCCCACGATGACGCAGGGTCCTTTCTCTGCCAGCTGGAGGATGACACCGCACTGGATGTTCCACAGAAAGTCGGCGGTAGACAGGCCGTTCATGACGCCGGGGACACCCTGCGGGGCAAAGGCGTAGCTCAGACGGCTCAGACCCGGGGCATGCTCGCCGTTCTCCTCGATGAAGCGGGGTGCAAAGCCGGATTCCAGCGCGATCTGATCCACGATCTCCTTGTCGTAGAAAGGAATGCCAAGCTCCTCTGCCACCCGTCTGCCGATGGTGCGGCCGCCGGAACCGAATTCACGGCTGATGGTGATGATTCTCTTTTCGTTCTTCTCCATTTGTACGACCTCCTTGCTGTGTTGGATATACTGCTTTCAGTATAGCACTATGCACAAGAGTTGTCAAACAGTTTTCGACGTATTTGGTCAGGATATGCAATCACAGCTGAATATCCACATTGTAATGCCGCAGCCAGTGATCGATCTGGCAGAGATAAGCGACGGTCTGGGGTGTCTGCATGAGCTGGCCGTACCATGGCCATGCCATCTCCCCCTGTGAGAGCGAAAACGCCGCCTCCGGCCGGATCAGCTGCCAGATGGGTGCATTCTGATCTGCAAGGATCCTGTCCAAACGGATACGCATCAGCGCCAGATACCTCGGATCGTGGGTCTTCGGATAGGGGCTCTTCTTCCGCCAGAGGATCTCCTTCGGCAGCCAGCCCTCCATGGCTTTGCGCAGCAGTCCCTTTTCATACCCGCCCCAGTTTTTCATCTCCCACGGCACCCGGTACATATACTCCGCGATCCGCCAGTCACAAAACGGCACCCGCACCTCCAGACTCGAATGCATGCTCATGCGGTCTTTTCTGTCGAGGAGGGTCTGCATGAACCATCGGAAGTTCAGGTTCACCATCTGCTTGGTCTGCTTTTCCACCGCCGGGATATCGGGAGCAATGTCACACTCGAGGAGTGTTTTGGCGTAACGTGACATCACATACTCCCTCGCATCGGTCATGCATGCCAGCTTCCCGCACAGAAGCTCCCGGCGCTGGACCGTATTCTGGGCCCACGGGAAGCCCGCCCGAGCCCGGATCTGGGGGTCCCGGAACCACGGGTATCCCCCGAAAATCTCATCGGCGCACTCCCCTGACAGGGCCACGGTCACATCTTTACGGATCTCCCGGCACAGAAGCAGCAGGGAAAAATCCACATCCGCCATGCCCGGCAGATCCCGGGCCTGCGTTGCCTCCTCCAGAGCTTCGTTCAACTGTTCGGCAGTCAATTCGATCCGGTGTCCCTTGGCACCGAGGAACGTTTCCATACATTCCAAAAAATCAGCATCCGAATTGGGCTGAAATTTCCCGGGAACAAAGAATTCCCGGTTCCGGTCATAGTCCACGGAGAAGGTATTCAGCGGTTCATCCATGGCCTTCGCCGCCACGGCACAGATCAGGCTGGAATCCAATCCTCCCGAAAGAAAGCAGCCGATGGGAACATCGGAAACGAGCTGACGCCGTATGGCGTCCTCCACCAGAAAGCGGACGTGCTCCGCCGTTTCGGCAAAATCCTCCTCATGGGGCCCGTCGGTGAGCTTCCAGTACCGTTTGACGGTGAGTCTTCCCTGCTGCCAGTATGCAAAGCATCCCGGCTCCAGCTCGGAAATGCCCTTGAACACGCCGCAGCCCGGCGTCCTGCCCGGACCGATCAGCACCAGCTCTGCGGCGCCGGTCACATCGATGGCGGCCCGGAAATCCGGATATTTCAGGATGGTCTTCATCTCCGATGCAAAGATCAGCCCGCCCCTGTGAACGGTGTAAAACAGCGGCTTCACCCCGATCCGATCCCGGGCCAGAAAGAGCCGCTTCGCCCGTTGCTCCCAGACAGCGAAGGCAAAGATCCCGTTGCACCGCGTCAGCACTTCCCTGCCCCATTCCGCGTAACTGTGGAGCAGCACCTCCGTATCGGAATGACTCACAAAGCGATGACCAAGCTTTTTCAAATCACGGCGAAGCTCCGCTGTATTGTACAGCTCTCCGTTGTAAATAATCGTATAGATTTCTCCGCCGTATTCCAGCGTCATGGGCTGACCGCCGCCTGCGGGATCGATGACCGCGAGACGAGCGTGGAGCAGTGTGGTATCTCCCTTCCGAAATACGCCGAACCCGTCCGGGCCCCGGCGGAGCATGGTTTGCTTCATGGCATCGACGGTACACTCCGATGCCGGTATTCCCAAAATTCCCGCGATCGCGCACATATACATCATCCTTTCTGCATTGCCAATATATGAGCGAATCTTTGGGTTTGTTCCGGGAAAACTGATGCTGAGGTGATTTTATGATCAACAGTCAACGGGTCTTGAACGACATCATCAAGACCAGCCAGATGGGCATCAGCGGCATCAACACCGTCATGCCCAGAACCGCCCAGCCCGCTCTGCGGCAGGCGCTGAAATGCCAGCGGCGGGAATACTCCGACATTGAGCAGCAGGCCAAGCTCCTCGCCCAACGCAAGGGCTGGAAGATCGATCAGATCAAGCCGGTCACACGGAAAATGGGTGCGCTCATGTCCCATGCCCAGCTTCTGACCGGAGAGCCCGACAGCAAGATCGCGGGCATGATGATTCAGGGCAATACCCGTGGGATGCTCCTGTCCCTGAAAAACATGCGCCGGTGCAACAGTCCCGACCCGCAGGTGGCCCAGATCGCCCAGAAGCTGCTGGACACGGAGAAGAATAACATCATGTCCATGGAGGGCTTCGTGTAACATCCGGCCCATCGCAGGCATACCATACTCACGAGCCTATTTTGGGAAGGAGGAATATGTATGCCTGCGATTGGATACATACAGGCAAAGGCGTTCACTTCACGCGCCAAGCTGCCGCTGGAGGATGCCGCCATTTCGGTGGTGGATGAATCGGGAAAACTGCTGGGTCTGCGGACAACAAATTCCAGCGGAGTGACCACACCCATACGCATTACGGTTCCGGATCGGTCGGAAAGTCAATCCCCGGGAGCTGTGAAGCCCTATGTGACAGTGAATCTCTATGCCCGGGCGGAGGATTATGAACAGGTGCTTGTGCGGGGTGTGCAGGTCTTCGCCGACACCGTTACCCTGCAGGAGCTGCAGTTTATCCCCCTGTCGGAGCTGCCCGGCAGCCGCAGACGGGTGGAGATCTTCGATATCCCGCCCCAGAATCTCTAGGAGGTGCACCATGCCCACCGTGATTCCCTTTGTACCCCAAAACATCACCGTCCATCTGGGCCCGCCCAGCTCCAATGCAGAAAACGTGACGGTTCCATTCATCGATTACGTCAAAAATGTAGCTTCCTCGGAGATCTATCCCACATGGGAGCCCAGCGCCCTGCGGGCCAACATTCTCGCCATCGTGTCCTTCGCCCTGAACCGGGTGTACACAGAGTTCTACCGCAGCCGGGGCTATCCCTTTGATATCACATCCTCCACGGCCTACGACCAGTATTTCGTAAATGGACGCAGTTACTTTGAAAACGTGTCCCGGATCGTCGATGAGCTGTTCAACGATTATCTGCGGCGGCCCGGATTCGTGGAGCCGCTGGCGGCGAAATTCTGCAATGGAACCACTGTCACCTGCGCTGGACTGAGCCAGTGGGGCAGTCAGGAGCTGGCCCAGCAGGGACTGAATTCCACCGAGATCCTGCGCAATTACTACGGCGACGTGGAGATCGTCCCCGACGCTCCCGTCCGGGGCAGCCAGTCCAGCTACCCGGGGACGCCGCTGCGGGTCGGAAGCCGCGGCCCATTCGTGAGCGTCATTCAGACGGAGCTGAATCGAATCTCGAGAAACTACCCCGCCATCCCCCGGATCCCCGAGGTGGATGGCATCTTCGGCCCTCGGACTGAGGAAGCTGTGCGAAAATTTCAGGAGGTTTTTGATCTGGATGTGGACGGCGTGGTGGGCAAATCCACCTGGTACGCCCTCGTGCGGCTGTATACGGCGGTGCTGAGCCTGTCGGAGCTGCGCAGTCAGGGACAGCAGTACTATGCCGTCAATTGGGCTTATCCGTCCGGTCTTCAGCAGGGCGCCCGGGGCGACAAGGTTCGGCATTTGCAGTATATGCTCTCCGTTCTGTCCGAGTTTATTCCCCAGATCCCGGAGGTTCAGGTGGACGGCATTTTCGGTCCTGCCACCCGGACGGCAGTGCTGGCTGCACAGGGCTGGCTGGGACTGCCCCAGACCGGTGTGGTGGACGAGGATACATGGGACGGGATCTATGACCAGTTTGCCGGGATCGAAAATACCGCCCTGCGCAGTGAAGTGACATTCCCGGGGATCGAAGGAACTACCCTGCGCCAGTTCCCCGGGGACGGCCTGCGGCAGGGCAATCAGGACGAAGTCCGTCAGGAGGTGGTCAGATGAAGCCGGCAGAATCCTTCGTAAACCAACCCATCCGCAGTCTGCAGACCAAGCTGCGAATCATCGCATCCATCGAGCAGAATCAGCTCAATGTGATGCCCGACGGCATATTCGGACCCCAGACCGCTGCCGCTGTCCGCTCCTTCCAGCGCAGACAGGGGCTGAACCCCACCGGCAACGTGGATCTGGACACCCACCTGCGCATCGTTCAGGAGTACGAGCGGGCTTACGTCGAAGCGAAGAAGGCCCAGCCTGTCCAGATCAATCTCGATCCCGGTCAGACCATCCGCCGGGGTGAGCAGAACTACCATATCTATCTCGTTCAGAGCATGCTCACGGTGCTGAACATTCTTGATCCGACCATCCCTGCTCCGCCTCATACGGGGCGTCTGGATCCGCAGACTTCGGAATCGGTGGCACGCTTCCAGACTGCCGCCGGACTCCCGCCCACCGGCGAGATAGACAAGCGGACTTGGAAGGATTTGGCGCTCTATTATGCCCTCGCCGCCGACCAGCTGGAAAACAGAAGTGAATTATGAAAAATCTGAAAATTTTATAAATTTCACTTGATTCAATTTCCATCGGGGACTATAATATACGAACGAAGTGAAGTACCCGGAGGAACCCTATGCTAGTCAAAAATTGGAAAAAAGAAATCTTCACCATCCCGAATCTTCTCAGCTTATTCCGTCTTGCACTGATCCCGGTGTATATGAATATCTATCTGAATGCCAAGGGGCCTGATGATTACACCCTAGCCGGTTTGATTCTTGCGGTGAGCTGCCTGACGGATCTGCTGGACGGTAAGATTGCCCGGAAGTTCAACATGATCACCAACCTCGGCAAATTCCTCGATCCCCTCTGCGATAAGCTGACCCAGCTGGCCCTGATCATTTGCCTGTCATCCAGATACCGGGCCCTGAAATACCTGCTCCCGTTCTTCCTTGTGAAGGAGTTCTGGCAGCTCTTTGCCATGATCGGCAACCTGAAAAAGGGCAAGGCCCTCGACGGTGCCCTGATGTCCGGCAAAATCTCCACCACCGTGCTTTTTGCCACATTGGTTCTGATGGTGCTCTGGCCCACCATGAGCGAGCATGTTGCCAACGTTCTCACCGTCATCTGCTTTATCTTCCTGCTGATCGCCTTTGTCGATTACATCCTCGCTTATTTCGGCAAAGAGAAAAAGGTTCGCGACGTGGAGGTTTGATATGCACCTGCCTGTGCTTTCCGATATCCTCCCCATCGTCCGCAGCGCCGGCCAGATCATCCTGAAGCGCGAGGGTGCTGACGCCATTCAAGCGAAAGCGGCGCAGGATTTTGTCACTGCAGTGGATTTTTGCGTACAGCAGTATATCTGCGACTGCCTCAGAGAAAACTGGCCACAGATCCAGTTCATGGGCGAGGAAAAGGACAATACAGACATTGATTTCTCCAAGCCCTACTGGGTGCTTGATCCCATCGACGGCACCACCAATTTCATCCATGATTTCCGCGCTTCCGTCATCTCTCTGGCCCTTGTATGCGACCACGATCCTATCTTCGGCGTGGTGTACAATCCCAGCACAGGCGAGGAGTTCACCGGCATCCGCGGCGGCGGCGCTTACCTGAACGGCGCGCCCATCCGGGTCAGCGAAGCACGGAGCCTGTCCGAAGCGCTGGTCTTCGTGGGTACGGCTCCCTACCGCAGAAACGAGATGGACGAGAATTTCCGCCGGATCCAGCGGGTCTACCTGAGCTCCCATGACATCCGCCGCTTCGGCTGTACCGCACTGGAGCTGTGCTACATCGCCTGCGGCCGGGCCGACGGCCAGTTTGAATTCGGCACCAAGCCGTGGGACATCGCTGCAGGCTGGCTGATCCTCCGGGAAGCCGGCGGCGAGGTAGTCAGCGTTTATGGCGGCTCACCTCCCCTCGACGGCGAGAGCGCCATCGTATCCACCAACGGAAACTTCACCGAGGAGCTTCGGAGCCTGATATAACTGCAAAACAGCCGGTCTTTTCTTGACCGGCTGTTATTTTATCTTGACAAACTGCAAATTCTGTTGTAGTATAACTGTACTAGTACACCTCTTCGGAGGTTTTACAAATCAGCACACTGTACTAGTACAGTCCGGAAAGGAGGAATTCTATGATCCATCTGGATCACCGGGACTCCCGGCCCATCTATGAGCAGATCGCCGACGCATTCCGCCGTCAGATCGAGACGGGGGTTCTGACCGCCGGGGAGCGGCTGCCCAGCGTGCGGGAGCTGTCGGCCATGCTGACCATCAATCCCAACACCATCCAGCGGGCCTACCGGGAGCTGGAAAACGGCGGCTGGATCGAGAGCGCCGCGGGCAAGGGCAGCTTTGTGGCTCACCGCAGCGGCGGCGCAGATACAGCCCGGAAGCTCCGCAGCTTCGACGAAGCAGTCCGGGAGCTGCTGCTGCAGGGGGTCTCCCCTGCCGAACTCATCGACAGAATCAAGCAAGCAGGAGGTGCAGACAATGCTTGAAGTCAGAAACCTAACAAAAACCTTCGGCGCCTTCACGGCTCTGCAGGATCTGAACATGACCATCCCCAAGGGCGCCGTCTACGGCCTTGTAGGCCCCAACGGTGCCGGCAAAACCACGATCATCCGCCACATCACCGGCGTCTACCGCTCCAACTGCGGCACCGTGACGCTGGACGGCGTACCTGTCTGGGAAAATCCGGAAGCCAAGGCGAGAATCGGCTTCATCCCCGACGACCTGTTCTTCTTCAATTCCGCCAGTATCGAGGATATGCGCAAATACTACCGGGGCCTCTATCCCAAGTTCGACGATGAGCTCTTTGAGCGGGTTGGCAAAGCCTTTGACCTGCCTCGGAAGAGCCCCATCCGTAAGTTCTCCAAGGGCATGAAGAAGCAGGCGGCCTTCTGGCTGACCATCGCCACCCGTCCCGAGCTTCTGGTGCTGGACGAGCCCGTGGACGGCCTTGACCCCGTCATGCGCCGGCAGATCATGGGCCTGATCCTCGCCGACGTGGCCGAGCACGGCACCACGGTGCTGGTTTCCAGTCACAACCTCCGGGAGCTGGAGGATATCTGCGACCACGTGGGCATCATGGACAAGGGCCGGATGCTCCTCGAAAAGAGCCTCGCGGACATGCAGGGCGGTACCGTCAAGATTCAGCTGGTGGGCGAGATCCCCGAGGGGCTGAACATTCTCCACCGAACCGATACGGGTCGCCTGAAGACCGCCGTTGTCCGCGCAACGGCAGAAGAGGCCGAGGCCATCCTCGCTCCCGCGGGACTGACCTACTGGGAGGTGCTCCCCCTGTCGCTGGAGGAGATCTTCATTTACGAACTGGGAGGGAACGACTATGCAGTCAAAGAAATTGTCCTCTGATCTGACCGTCATTAAAAAGGATCTGACCCGCTATGCGCCGGTCTGGTGCAGCCTGTGCGCCCTGCTGGTTTTGGTCGCCATCAGCGTGCGGGATGAATTCAATTCCTACGGCGTGATCGAACTGTTCTATTTCCCCTTTGCCATTTACTTTGCGCCGGTGAGCGCACTGGCGGTATTCGGGTATCTTCACAATCACACGGAGAGCTGTGCCGTCCACGCCATGCCCATCCGCCGGGAGCGGCTGTTCCTGCTCCATACCCTTTCCGCATTTCTCATGTATATCGTCCCCAATGCGGTTTTCCTGATCGCCGTGGATCCCTACTGCAAATACAGTCTGATCTCCATGCTGCTGTGGTCTGCGCTGGAATTCGCATGGCTGTTCTCCATTGCCGCCCTGTGCATGATGATCACGGGCCGGAAGATCGGCGCGGCGCTGCTGTACATCTTCATTCAGGTGGCTCCCATCCTGATCGGCAGCATCGTGGAGCTGATCTATGTGCCCCAGTTGCCGGGCGTGTACATCGACTCCTATGCCTACCTCGTCAGCCCCAGCACTCTGGTGGCCTCCATCCCGGAGCTCAACGAGGACGGCGTCATGATGACCGAAGCCTACTTTGCCACGCTGGTCATGATTGGCCTGACGCTGGCTCTGTACGCCGTATCCATCGTGATGTATCGCAGGCGCCACATGGAGCACTCCGGTGATCTGCTGTCGGTTCAGTGGCTCAATCCTGTCTTCGCCGTCTGCTCCGCTGTGACGGGTATTTTCCTGATGCAGATGCTGTTTTTGGGCGACGATGGCTTTGACCTGAAGCTGTTCCTCCTTGGCATCGTCTTCGGCTATCTCAGCTACTGGATGCTCTCGAAGAAATCCGCCCGGGTCTTCACGCCGAAGATCCTCGGCGGTCTGACTGTCCTCGCGGCGGTGCTGGTGGGCTCGGTGTACGTCACGGGCATGGACCCCTTCGGCCGGGTCACCTACTTCCCCGAGGTCAAGGAGGTCAAGACCGCCACCATCTCCCAGAGCTACTATAACCACAACCAGTATGAGACCTCCGATCCCGAGAAGATTGCCGCGTTGATCGAGCTGCACACCCAGATTCTGGACGATCATATGGAGTACGCCGAATTCGCCCGCACTGTTCCCAAGCAGGACATCCACATCACCTACGAGCTGGAAAACGGCAGTGTCATCCACCGGGAATACACGGTTTGGAGCGATTACCTCTTGAATGAGACATCTTGGTATTTCAGCCAGCCCATCGCCAAATTCGGCACCGACGATCCCCAGCTCACCATTTACAATGTCGAATACAAGGGCACACAGATCTATCTGGATCGGGACGAGCGCGCAGAGCTGCTGAAGCTGGTGCTTGAGGAGTGCAGAGTCGGTACCATGCACGAGTTCCGATATCAGGACGAGTCCGATTGGCGCATCATCCTGACGGATCAGGATAAGAACAACTATTATCTGGATATTCCCCTCAAGGCCGAAACCATCATCGATTGGCTCGAAGCCCATTACACCGCTGAATAACAAAGCAACCGCCCGGAGTGATCCGGGCGGTTGCACAGTGTGTCAAAAAAGGCCGGATTTCAACCCGTAGGGGACGGCGTCCTCGACGTCCCGGCGGTAGAATCTCGCGTTACTTTGAGGATTTCGGCGAATTCGCAACATTTTCGAGCGGGTCGTCCGGGAGGCCGACCCCTACATATAGGTTCTTTGACAGCCTGAGCAACCGCCCGGAATAATCCGGGCGGTTTTCGCATGTGTATGTTTGTCAGCGCTCCTTCTTCCAATTCCCGTTTGTTTCCGTAGAGGAAGCGGTAGCCCGGGTGAGCTGATAGATGATCTCGCTGTAGTACCGGGCGGGGACATCGCCCAGCGAAAGGATATGCTCCTCGGGGACGGTGTCGTAGACGTAGCTGCCCCGCTTGACGGTGCCGGTGTAGAAGATGGCATCGTAGACCGTCACATTGCCGCCGTCATCGTAGCCCACGGAGGTGCCGGAGAAGCGCAGCTCCGCGCCGATGCCGAGGGTCGCATCCTCCCGGAAGAACCGGTCGAACATACCGCCGTCCTGAACGCTGCCCCGATACCAGCCCTGCTGCAGCAGCTTGCCGGAGAGAGACAGGGCATTGAGCATCTTACCGCCGAAATCCTCGAGGGTCTTCTCCCCTGCCCGCGCTGCATCCGGAGCGTAAATGGGCCGGGAAAGCTGCTCGATGGACTGCTTGATCTCATAGTCCTCCAGCTGCTGTTTCCAGCCGTCGAGGGTCTCGTCATCCAGCTCCACAGGATGGACAAGGCCGATCTTCGCGTTCTCGGGGAGGGTGTACTCCTCCTCGTCAACCGTGTTGAAGGTGCCGTCCTCCATGTACCGGAACGTATCGGTGAGCGTTCCGTCCTCGTACACGCCCCAGACAAGGCTCATGGCGAACTGGTGCATGATGGGATTCTCCACAAAGAGGGCGTTCCACCGGTCGGTGTCCCAGCAGCGCAGGACGCTCAGAGCAGATTCCAGACGGGCGCGCTGGGCGGTGACAGTGGTTTTGATGGCCTTTTTCATGGCCTTGAATTCCTCGTAGGCCTCGGCAGCGATGGGATCATCGGTCTTTCCGGGGGCCGGGAGATTCTTGACGGCCTTTCCCTGATCGTTGGTAATCATCAGCTCCAGCGTGGGTGTCAGTCTGACCGTAAAACTACGCTTTCCGTAGTCAAAGACCCGCTTTCCGTCCTTGCCGAAGCCCAGATCGGGGACAATGCGGTCGGCCAGCTCCTCGGCGGTGATGCCCAGCTCCTGCGCTGCATTCTCAAGGGCCGCTGCCGCCGCCTGCTTGACCTGACGGAATTTGAACTTCCGGGAGATCCCGTCGACGATGACGATGGCCGCAGGGTCGGTACTCAGTGCCAGCGCCATGACCGCGTCGCAGGCGATGGCGCCGCGCTGGTGCTCGGGCCAGTCGTGGATGGCCTTGCGCAGCCGGGGCGTCATGGCGGCGCCGCCAAAGACGGCCGCAAAGGACAGCACCCACTTGTGCTTGGCCTGCGCCCCGTCGGCGAACCAGAGATCATAGACCTCACAGGCAAGCTTTGTCAAATCGCCTGCGTCCAGATTCGTCGCCAGCCCCGCGGCGGTGTCGCTGCGGCCCACACGGCCCAGCTCGCAGTAGGACAGGAGCATTGCGTTGCGGATGACCTCGTCGGCCTCGGTGCCGTCGGGCTTTCTGGGCTTGACGGTGAGCTTGTCCAGCAGCCAGCTCAGCTTTCTGAGCTTGTTGCCCTTGACGATGTTGGTGGCGATGTCCTCCGGGGTACCCACGGCGGCGGGAGCTTCCGCACCCAGCTTTTCCCGGATGGCGTCGATGACCTTGGCATTTTTCTCGGTTTCGAGGGCCACTTCCAGCGCCTCGCGGCGGTTCAGCTTGTGCAGCACCTCGACGGCCATGAGCTTTTCTGCGGCCTTTTTGGCAGAAAGCAGCTTCTCATAATCCGCGGCCCAGTCGGGTCGGCGGGCATAAAGATCCAGCAGGAACGCCTTCATCTGCTTGGCGCTGTCACCTGCGGCGGCAAGGAGGCCCGCCTTGGCTTCAGGGTGGTCGTCTGCCATATCGTTCAGGGCCATCGCCGCCACCTGCCGTGCGAAGACATTGCCGGTCTTTCCGGCTGCCACCAGATCGGGGATGAATTCCGCCTTCGCTGCCCGGCGGTAGGCGCATTCCCGGAGCTTATTCTGCTTCTCCTCGTTGTAGGTGCACTCGAACAGCTTGCCCATCATGGAGAGCACATCGCCCAAAGGCAAGCCGTTTTCAAGCTGTGCATCGATCATGGCCTCCAGATGGTCAAACGCAAAGGGCATATACCGGTAAAACCGGGTATTGGAGGACATCTCCGATGCATCACTCGAAGTCATTTCCGCCAGCAGATTTTCCAGCGCCCGTCCGTCAAAGACCAGCCCCAGCACCGCCGCACAGCGGCACAGAAAATTGTCCCAGCCGGTTTCCATCCGGTAGAGCACCATCAGTCCTGCCGCATGGGTGGGTGAATAATAGGAGGTTTCCACACCTTTGAGATCATTTCGGGCATTCTTCAGGCTCCCCTCGCCCATCAGGAAATCCCGGACGGTATCCCGCCCATAGACGATCTGGGGCAGAACCAGCCGCAGGATGTTCTCCCGGGGATCGCCCAGATGCTGCTCCGCGTCGGGGAAGACTGCGGTGATGTTCACAGCCTGCTTGGGATCGGCGTACTTCATGGCGATGGCCACGCCGCCGGTGCAGCAGCCCATCAGGTAATTGCGGGTCTTCTCCGGGATCCAGATGGGCGCTTTGGCGAGGTATTGCAGCCATGTGGCGTCGCCCAGCGGCGTATCCGCCAGCAGGCAGTCGAACCGCTGCACCAGATCCAGCTCCTTGCCCAGATTCGTGACACCCACGATGACCTCCGCCGGATTCAGCCGCAGATAGAGATTCAGTGCACACCGGGCCCGGTTGTCCTTGGCCATGGCCAGAAAGCTGCAGAAGCCCAGCATCCGGACGAGGTAGGGATCGCCCTCCTTCTGCGACAGCATATCCTCCCGGATGGGCAGATTTCCGGGGAGCGGAGCCGTCAGATCTCCGGCGCGGATGTAGTCGGCCAGCGCCTGAATGACCTCCGGCTTTGCCTTGGGGAGCGTGGTGGGGAGGGTGTCGATGTTGTTTTCCAGCAGAATATCAGAATGATATTGGATCCGCTTCGGATCGGAGGTATAGCGCAGAACCAAGGCAGACGCCATGGTCTTCATGTTGTCGGCAGCGGTGCCTTTGAGCTTTTGGGCTTCCTCCAGCACCTCCGGATCATTCTGAGCAAGCTCGTAGAGCCAGTCCAGCCGCTCCCGGCGGATCAGGCCGAGGGCCAGCCGCTCCAGCTCCATGGCGGCGACAGCCGGCTTGCCCAGTACATCAATGCGCCACGGAAGCTCCTGATCAAACTGGCGGTCGGGCCGCATATCGTCCAGAATCATACCGACGGTGCTCTTACCCATGGCCCAGAAGAGTTTGTAGATCCGCTCCATGCGCTCGGGATCAGACTTGCGCAGATTCTCGATATGGGCATTAGTCGAGTAGAGAATCCGGACGCTTCCTCCCAGATTTGACTTGAAGCTGACCGGCTCCACGTCCTGCAAAAGGGTGTCATCCGCCGTGTCGCCGGTGAGGTAGGCGATACCGATTTCCGTATTCTTGGGGCTGAGCCGGAAGCTTTCCAGCAGCTCCCTGATGCGTTTCTGATCCATGGATTCGTGGATGTTCATGTTCTTCCTCCCTCCTGCCATCTGCGCCGGATGTCCTCCTCGGTCATCCGGGCTCGGCAAAGCGTGATATAGTGTTCGGCTCGGAATACCGCCGCCGTCAAAGTAAGATCCGTTTTGTTCCGATCATGTGTCCGTTGTTCCAGAAGCTTCGCGATTTCCCCGCATAGGGAAGCGCCGGTATGGGCGCCAACAGTATCAGCCTGTTCCCCCAGTCGGGCAAATCGCTTCGACATATCCGCACCCGCGGTGGCGATGCCCATTTGCAGCAGGTCAGCGAGCGCCCGCTCGAAATCGTCCAGAAATGTCCTCACAGCCGCTCCCCCCATTCCGTGAAGTATTCGATGGGATAGAACTTGATCAGATCCCCGACCCGGCTCAGGATGCCGAAGAAAACGGGAATGGCTCCGCCGCTGCGGATGCGGTCGGCAAGGGCGTCGAGCATCCTCACAACGCCCTCCTCCTGCTTGCTGTAACGCACCTCCAGACGGATATCCCGCCCATGCGCATCGAAAAGCCCCATGGAGAAGACCTGCTCCACACTGTCAAACTCCCGCAGCTCCGCTTTTTGGGGCTTGATCACCACCAAGCGGTCAATTCCATTCCTGTTTGAGCCGCTTCGCTCCACCAGCTCGGAGAAATCCTGGATAATTGATTCCTCTTTCACCACCAGCCACGGCTTGGCAGAACCGAGCCAGACGGCATTTGTGTCCTTTGTGGCCGATAAATTGCCGGAGTCGTTGACCCGCGGACCCTTTAGATCCAGCGCGCAGCACCATGCCTTGCGCAGGGTACAGGGCAGATCCCACGGCGCTGCATCGGGTGCTCTGCGTTTGGTTTCGTAGTAGTTCGGGCGCAGATCCCGGAATGTGTAAAATTCCCCGGTGTCCCGCTCGTAGAAATAGTATACCGTGCCGCCGTAGCCGCTGCGGCCAATATATTCCCGCAGGCCCAGCAGATACAGCTTCAGATCCGCCACCCGGCTGTACTCCTCCCGGAACACCCCCGCCAATCGCCGCAGCTCCGGTCCCTCTGCGCGCTCCATGGCGGACGCCAGCCGATAGGCCCGTCCCAGCCGCTCCAAAAGTGCCGTTTCCCGGAACGTGGCAGAATGGGAGAAATAGGCGGCATATTCGCCGTGGAGGTTTCGCAGGGCCCGCTCCAGATTGGGAAGCTGGGCCGTGTGGCTCAGGGCTGCCATCCGTTCTGTCGTATCGCAGACCTCAGCCGGCATCCGGCTCAGTCCCGTCACCAGCTGCTCCGAGAGCATCTGGCATACCGCGGCGCAGACGCCCTTGGTCCGCTCCGGATCAGGGCCGCCTATCTCGGTCTGAGGCTCCAGATCCTCTGGCTTTGCGATCCCCTTTTTCAGCTGCCAATACAGCAGGGCCTCGGCCCGGTGATTGCAGAAGCTCTTGCGGCCGCAGGAGCAGGTGCTGTCCTCGACGGGTTCCAGCAGTCGTAC
Organism: Oscillospiraceae bacterium; assembly: GCA_017507425.1. Taxonomy (GTDB): domain Bacteria; phylum Bacillota; class Clostridia; order Oscillospirales; family Oscillospiraceae; genus Faecousia. The sequence continues at coordinate 42,528 of JAFWAZ010000071.1, forward strand.
CACCTCCGGATGCCACGGCAGCTCCACGCGAACGACGGTGCTCTCTTCGATATGGGGGCCGCTGCCGCTTTTGTGCCGAAACAGGATGGAAGACAAACGCTTCTGTCCCAGCTGCTTTGCCAGCTTCTCAGCCGGATAGATTTTCAGAGAATCAAATTCCGGCAGCTTCGGCGGGGCCTCACCAGCCAACTCCCGGAGCCACAGCATGGCCCCGATCCGATGCCGGCACATGGAGGTGCTGGGGCAGGAACACATACTCCTGCCCAGCGGCAGGGTCAGCATCACCGTTTCCGTACCCATGGTAACCACCGCGATCTCCCCCGCTGCCTCTGCGGTGGGCGTCAGCGCAGCCAAATCTTTTTTCGCCCGGTTGAGGGTGCCCTTATTGCTCAGACCGATCAAATAACCGTCATCCGCAGCCGCCAGTGCGGTCCGGAGCTTTTCCGGTAAAATCATGGTGCTCCCCCCTTATCCGCGCATGACCTGCGCCATAAAATCCGCTAATCTTCCCGGCGTCATGGCGCCCACCCACGCGCCCAGATCCGCCAGAGTCTGACCGACGGAGCGGTCATAGGCGGGCGTTGCGCTTTCGTCCAGCGCCGTCAGCGCAATGAGCTTTGCGCCGGACTCGATGATATCCCGGCTGACGCCGTAGAGATTCTGCTTCGGGCCGCCCTCGCAGAGGTCGCTGACCAGCACCACCATGGTCCTGTGGGGCTTGGTGATGAGCGATTCGCAGTAGCGCAGGGCGCCGGCGATATCCGTGCCGCCGCCCAGCTGGATGCTCATGAGCGCCTGCACCGGGTCATCCACATAGCCGCTCAGATCCACCACGGAGGTATCGAAGATGACCAGCTTGGTGTCCAGCATGGGCATTTTGGCGAAAATTCCCGCCATGACGGCGCTGTGGATGATGGAGCTCATCATGGAGCCGCTCTCGTCCACGCACAGGATCACCTGCCATGGATTGTACCGCTTTACCCGTCCGTTAAAATGGACTTTTTCCAGCACAAGACGGCGGTTTTCCAGATCGTAATGGGAAAGATTGGCCCTTACGGTTCGTTTGAAATCCAGATTCCGAATGGAGGGGACGCTGCTGCGGCTGCTGCGGTCGAGCTTGCCGAGGGCAGAGGTCCGCACCTGCTGCTCCATCTTTTTCGTCAGCTCCCGCACCACCTTGTCCACAATGCGGCGGGCTGTCTCCAGAACAGTGCCCTTCATCATGTGCTTCAAGCTCAGAACCGTTTCCAGCAGCGCCTGATTGGGTTCCATGCTCTCGAGCACCTCCCGGTCAGAAAGAAGCTCTGTCAGCTGATAACGGTCGAGGGCATGGCGCTGCAGTACCTCCGCCGTTTCCTTGGGAAACAGCGTCCGCACCTCGCTGAGCCAGTGGGCTACGCTGGGGCTGCTGGCCCCCGAGCCGCCGGGCCCCTGCCGCACATCTTCGCCCTGCTCCCGGCTGTAGAGGAAATCCAGAGCGTCATCCATCCGGCTCAGCCGGAGATCACGCAGGGGCATGGAGCCCTCGGCCTCCTTGCCCAGCACCAGACGCCAGCGGTTCAGCGCCGCGCCGTCAGAAATCGCCATCTGCTTCCCCTCCCTCCGTCAGATCGAGTTTTCCTGCCGCCCATGCGTCGATGCGCTCGTTGCGGCTGTAATCGGATGCATCCACGGCCCTGCTCCGCATCTGCCGGGGCGCGGCCCCATGGAGGGCAGCGGCGGACTTTCCAAGCCGATCCGTCTCCCGGGGCAGAAAATAGCTGAACGCCAGCCGCAGCTGGGGCAGCATGGCGGTAAAATCCGCATCCTCCAGCTGGCACAGCAGTCCGTCAATTTCCTTTAAAAAGGAATCATTTGTCAGCAGCAGATCCCGGGCTGTGTAAAACAGTCCCTGCAGCAGATCCGCAGATTTCAGCATCACGCCCTTGGTGCCCTGCAGATAGCCCCGGACGATCCGGTCGATCTCCGTCTTCCAGCCCGGCTCCATGCCGTATAGCAGTCCCAGCGCCGCGCCGTGGAGCGACGGATGGATGGGATTCTGTTCCACCAGCATCTCAAGCGCCTCCCGCAGCCGCTCACGCTTATCGGCAAAATCTGATTGCAGGGTCAGCTGATACAAAAGCATTGACGCTTCCTGCACCTGTCCCGCTGCGCCGTCGCTGACGGTGTGCATGGCGGGCAGCAGCTGGACACATCGGTCAAAGGCCCGGTTCAAAAGCATCCGATCATCGATGGAATCCGCTTCGCCGTACTGCTCTTTCCACTGATACAGCCGATACAGATGGCCGCAGGCCCGGCAGAGGGAAGAAAAATCGCCGTCAGCGATCAGAAGCGCGTCCATTCTGGTGGTTGCGGCGCCGGCGCTGTCACCGAGTCCCATGAGGAAGCCCCGAAGCAGAAGCTCCGCGCCCTCTTCGGCCCGGGCAGCCTTTGCCAATCGGCTGCGCAGCTCGGTGACGCAGGCATCCCGGACGGTACCGCCGGAGACGGCATACTCGATCAGTGCAGAATCCACGGCTGCGCTCCACCGATACTCCCAAGTTTCCCGGATCAGATTTCTGTCCTTTCCGGTGATCAGATCCGGTCCCCGGCGCCGGGCTGCGAAGTCGCAATCGAGAAACTCCGTCCGGTGGAGAAATCGGCTGGCATCCCGGTGCTTCGGTTCCGCCAGAACAGACAGGATCACCTCCTGCTTTCCGGAATCCTCGATTTTCAGCCGATGCCGGCGGCACTGGGCCTCAAAATCCTTGGTCAGCGGCGGCACGGCGGCACCGGCAGCCAGCGAGCCAATGGCATTGCCGGTGGTCAGCTTCCGTAGGATTCTCATGGGTTCCAACCCCGACAGACTGGCTTCCCCTTTGACGAAGGAGCTAAGCACCGCGTCCTGAAGCTCGTAAAGTCCCGGCGCCCCTTTCTCCCGGAGTGCGGCAAGGCCGCGGGCTTGGGCAAGGGCACAGCTTTCATCGAAGGCGGAGATCGTCTCTCCCTTGCTCCGCAGCTTCCGGCCCGTGCGAACAATGCATTCAAGGACAACCCGTTCCCATGCTTGCTCCGGAGCATCTCCGTGAAGCTCCTGCCAGAGTTCCTCATAAAAGCCCGGCATGGGCATGCCGCTGGCGTAGCCGTTCAGCGCGTCACAGGCGCTCATGGAGTAGCGCATGGGGTAGACACTCTGGTGGAGCTTCGGATGCTTTTTCAGCTCCGGCGCTTCCGTTTCGGGGCTGATAAGCCCGGCGATGTGGAAGCCGCCAGCAACCACCAGAATCCGTTTATGATTTTTCGCCGCCTCCCGGATGCGCCGGGACATGTGTGCCTCCCGGGCCAGACATCCGTCCTCCTGCAGCTGAAATTCTGGCGTATCCCTCCGGGAGAGGAGACAGTAGGTGTTCATCAGCTTCACAAATTCGGCATCGGTCATGCGCAGGCCTGCCGATTCGAAGTATTTCTCCCAGAATTCCTCAAAACTCCGCACGCCGGCCTTTTCGCAGAGACGCTCCTGAAAGCGGTTCTGGGCAAGATAGCGGTCGGAGGCATAGCTGAGCTTCTCCTCCACGGTTCTCAGTCCCCGAGCTTCCTTGGTGGCGAGGAGGATGTCCGCGTAGCTCAGATCGATGAATCTTCCCTCGATCCCCCGCTCCCGGGCAGCCCGCAGGGCGACCAGCTCCGGCGACGTATCCAGAAACGGATAGTAGCACCGCCAAGTGCCGGGCTCCTCCTCATCGGAGAGGTGTTTTCCCTCGTCCCGGCAGGCGTAGTAGAGGGCAATAGGGGCCGTAGTTGCGGGACTGGTCAAGACATCCAGCAGCTCATTGGCGTTCTCCGGGCCCTCCACCAGAATGCAGTCGGGTTCATAGCGCCGGATGACATGCTCCAGATGCCAAGCGCAGACGGGGCTGTGGTGCCGGATGGGATAATATACAATCGGACTGCTCAGATCAAAGGGAATCATTTCAGACAGCTTCTCGCCGCATAATACTTCTGCCATACGCCGCCCTCCCGACGGGCCTTTTCCCGGACGACCGTGGAAAAGTAATTGCCGATCTTATCCATATCCTCATTCGATTCCTTGGCCACGGCACCGACGAGGTTTTCCACCATCATTCTCGGATCCATGGTGCCGTCGCCGTAGTAGTAAGCTCCCATCAGGGTCTGGTAGTAGACCGAAATGGCCTCGGCGGTGGACATGACGCAGGCCGGTTTCTCAATGCGCATTCCCTCGGCAGAAACGCCCTCCCGAAGCTCATGATAGGTGGTGGCGAGGAGCTCCGCGGCTTCCTCATCCAGCTTGCGGCCGATGCCAGCGGCCTCGGCCAGTGCACCGACTTCATTGAGAATGATCTTCTTTTCCAGCGCCACATCCCGGATCGGCTGCACCGTTTCGAAATTGAAGCGGCGCTTCAAGGCGGAGGACATCTCATTGACGCCCTTGTCCTGGGTATTGGCGGTGCCGATGACGTTGAAGCCGGGCTTGGCAAAGAGGAGGCCCCCGTCGCCCAGCTCCGGAATGTTCAGCACCTTGTCACTGAGGACAGAGATCAGGCTGTCCTGCACCTCTGCAGGCGTACGGGTGATCTCCTCGAAGCGGGTCAGGATACCCTTCTCCATGCCCACATACAGGGGCGACGGCACCAGCGCCTCCCGGCTCGGGCCCTTGGCCAGCAGCATGGCGTAGTTCCAGGAATACTTGATCATGTCCTCGGTGGTTCCGGCGGTGCCCTGCACGGTATTGGTGGAGCAGCCGGAAATGGCCGCAGAGAGGAGCTCCGAGAGCATGGTCTTCGCCGTACCCGGCTCGCCCACCAGCATCAGACCCCGGTTGCCCGCCAGCGTGATGATGCACCGCTCCACAAGGGCGTCATTTCCCATATACTTCTTGCCGATCGTCACACCGCCGATGGGGGCGGCGCTGCCCAGAATGAACGTGCGTACTGCCTTCGGGGAAAGCCTCCAGCCCTGCGGCTTGGGGTTTCCGATGTCCCACTTCGCAAGGGCCTCCAGCTCCGCGGCATAGCGCATTTCGGCCACGGGCCGTAACATGTTCTGTTCCATATGTTCCACCTCATTGTCAGTTTGTGTATCTATTGTATCATAATTCCGCAGTCTGTAAATAGGACTGTAACCTTTTATCGTTGACATTTGTACGCCAAACACGTATAATCTTCCCAGTCAATTACATGATACAGGAAGGTGAGCAAATGTCTTTTTCCGAATTTTTACAGTCCCGCCGGCCCGACGCAAAGGCTCTGGTTGCGGCACTGAAAACCCATTTTGACTATGTCAGCATCCTCGGTGTGGACGTCAAGGGCCGCTCCGTCACAGTCAACAACAAGCTGTGCAATATCTCCAGCGGCATGGACACCGAGTGCGGCTTCGTCATCAAGGTCGCCGGCGACGGCGTCTTCTACGAATACTCCATGGACGATATCCGGGGCGATCTGAATGCGCTGGTGGTAGAGGTGCTGAAATCCTTCCGCTTCAGCAAGGCCCTGAAAGCCGCCCCCGTGGGCGTCCGGGATCTGAGCGACGAGCCCCTCGTCCGCTCCTTTTGCCGGGAGAGCGATCTTGCGCAGTACTCCGACCAGCAGATCCTCGATTTCTGCAAGAATCTGAGGGATTCCGTCAATTCCAAATCCGAGTTCCTGCGCAACGTCAGCGTGGGCATCTACACCATGGAGACCAGCAAGCTCTTCGTGTCTGCCAACCGGGAGCTGGACCAGAACTACGCTTGGGTCAACGGCTACGTGGGCGCAGTCTATCAGGAGAACGGAAAAACCGTCCAGCATCAGGCCGGTGAAAACGAGGCGACCCTCGCACTCGTCATGGAGAAGCTCCCCGGCGTGGTGGATAAGATGCTCTACGAAGCCCACATGCTGACCACCGCCAAGGCCATGGTACCCGGCGAATATGACATCGTCACTGACACGGAAATGACCGGCCTGATCGCCCATGAGGCTTTCGGCCACGGCGTAGAGATGGACATGTTCGTCAAGGATCGGGCGCTGGCCAAGGAATACGTGAACAAGTATGTGGCCTCCCCCATCGTCAACATGCGCGACGGCGCCGCATCTGCCGTCTGTGCCGGCAGCTACTTCTTTGACGACGAAGGCGTGCTGGCCGGCGACACCCAGATCATCCGGGACGGCATCCTCGTCACCGGCATCTCCGATCTGAGCTCCGCGCTGGAGCTGGGCACTGCCCCCACCGGCAACGGCCGCCGCGAGTCCTCCCGCCGCAAGGCCTACGCCCGGATGACCAACACCTTCATCGAGCCCGGCGAATCTTCACTGGAGGACATGATCGCCTCCATCGACCACGGCTTCTACCTGTGCCAGTGCGACAACGGCATGGAGGATCCCAAAAACTGGGCCATCCAGTGCGTGGCAAAATATGCCATTGAGATCGTCGACGGCAAGCTCACCGACAATTGGTTTGCCCCGGTCATTCTCACCGGCTACGTGCCCGATCTGCTGAAATCCATCAGCATGGTTTCGAAGAACTGCAAGCTGGTGGGCGCCGGTATGTGCGGCAAGGGTTACAAGGAATGGGTCCGCGTCAGCGACGGCGGCCCCAGCGTGAAAGCGAGGGCAAAACTGGGATGAATACCATTTTAAAGCATCTGAAGTCCCATAAAGGGGTCTCGGCATACAAGCTGAACATCACCCGGCGGGAGAGCTACGAGCTTTTCTTCGTCAAGGGCAGTCTGGAGACGGTGCGCAATACCGACAATACCGACAAAGAGGTCACTGTCTATGTCGATCACGGTGATTTCCGGGGACACGCCCAGTTCTTCGTCTATCCCTCCACCACCGAGGAGGATCTTGTCCGACTGGTGGACGAGGCCGTGGAGAAAGCCAAGCTCATCGACAACCCCCGCTATGAGCTGGTCGCCGGTGAGACTGGCGAATTCGCCGTCCCCACCAATTTCGACACCTACGATGCATCGGAGCTGGCGGCCATCATGGCCAACACCGTTTTCGACGCCAATACGCTGGATGTCACCTCCCTGAATGCAGTGGAGATCTTCATCAACCGCATCACCGAAACCGTGGTCAACAGCCGGGGACTTCACAAGAAGCAGACCCGTTGGACCGCCATGGTGGAGGCCATCCCCACCGCCACGGAAAACGGCGAGAGCGTGGAGCTGTACGAGCAGTACAATTTCAATACCCTCGACCTGGACACCCTCCGCACTGAGATCGCCGACAAGCTCGCGCAGGCCAAGGCCCGTCACGATGCCAAGCCCATGGAGATCACCGGCAACCCCAAGGTCGTCCTGAATTCTCAGGAACTTATGGAGCTGTTCTGGAATTTTGCAGACGATCTGGACTACGCCACGGTTTACAGCCACGGAAATGTTTACAACAAGGGCGATGCCATCCAGTCCGATCCCGAGGGCGACCTGATTGGTCTGACTGTGACCGCCTCGCTCCCCGGTGCTGCGGGAAGCCGTTGCTTCGACCGGGACGGTATGACCCTTTTCCAGCAGCGGATCATCGACGGCGGCAAGGCTGTTGCATACCACGGCACCAACCGCTTCGGTCAGTATCTGGGGGAAGTCCCCACCGGTGCCTTCCCCTGTCTGCGGCTGGACGCGGGCAGCGTGGAACATGCGGAATTCTCCGAGGGTCCATATCTGGAGATTGTCTCCATGTCCGGCATCCAGACGGACTTCTACGCCGACTATGTGGGCGGTGAGATCCGCCTTGCCTACTGGCATGACGGTGAGAAGATTATCCCCGTCACCGGCGTATCCGTCAGCGGCAAGCTCAGCGAGGTTCTGAATCGCATCCGCTTCAGCAGGGAATACACCCTCTGCGGCAGTTACTTCGGCCCCAAGAAGGCAATCGTTCTGGACTTCAACATCTTCTGACAATGTGACAAAGTCACCCATCCGCTGTTGCGGATGGGTGACTTTTCTGATACAATGATATCGATAAATCACAAAGGAGTGATCGATATGGATTTGACCGAACTGAAACAGAAAATGGATCAGGCGAACTATATTTACGATGATACCCTTGCAACCACCCTGTATGTTGCCCTGCAGCTGGGCCGTCCCCTGCTGATCGAGGGCGCCGCCGGTGTCGGCAAAACCGAGGTGGCCAAGGTCATGGCATCGGCCCTCGGCCGGGAGCTGGTGCGGATGCAGTGCTACGAGGGTCTGGACGAAAGCAAGGCCCTGTATGAGTGGAACTACCAAAAGCAGCTGCTGTCCATTCAGGTGAATATGGCCTCCGAGGACAAGGACGCCCTGACCAAATCCCTCTTCTCCGACGACTACCTCCTCGAGCGCCCCCTGCTCAAGTCCATCCGTTCGGAGAAGCCCGTCGTCCTGCTGATCGACGAGATCGACAAGGCCGACGAGGAATTCGAGGCCTTCCTGCTGGAGCTTCTGTCCGATCTGCAGGTTTCCATCCCTGAGGTGGGCACCGTCAAGGCCAAGACCGTTCCCTTCGTGGTGCTGACTTCCAACCGGGCCCGGCCCCTCAGCGAGGCGCTGCGCCGCCGCTGTGCCTATCTGTATATCCAGTATCCCGACGTGGAAAAGGAGCTCTCCATCCTCCGGGCAAAGCTGCCTCATGTGGATGATCGGCTGTGCCATCAGGTGGCACTGGCGGTCGCCAAGCTGCGCAGCAACGAGGCCATCCTGAAAAAGCCCTCCATCGCCGAAGCCCTCGATTGGGCCTCCGCCCTCGATGCGCTGGGGATCAAGGAGCTGACCCCCGACGCCATGCGGATGACTGCCGGCTTTGTGCTGAAAAACTCAGAAGATCTGAACGTCTTCGACGAGGAGGAGCAGGAGGAGCACGAATGCACCTGCGGCCACCACCACGGCTGCGGAGGCCATCACCATGACTGACCCGGGCGTCTATTCCGAGAAGCTCAGCTATTTCTCCCGGATGCTCCGCCGGGAGGGGCTGACGGTAGGCCCTCAGGAGACGGCAGATGCCTGCCAGATCCTCGTGACCCTCGGCTTTGAGGACAGGCAGGCGGTGAAAACGGCCCTGCGGACAGTCTACGCTAAATCCCGGGAGGAGCAGATCACCTTTGACCGGGTTTTCGACGGCTTCTTCATCAGTGAGGAGGCCATGCGGGAGCAGGCGAAGCGGCAGATGGAGCAGGAACAGCAGATGGCTTCCGCCCGTCAGGAGGCCGAGGAAGATCTCGCCGGAACCGCCTTTTCTGAGCAGCAGAAGGAGCTCTACGCAGCCATGTCCAAGGAACAGCGCCAGAAGCTCCGTGACATCAAGCAGAAATTTGACAAGGACGTGGGCCGCAACCATCCCGGCCTTTACGGCAATTTCATCCATTCCGTCTTCGCCCGGGCCATGCTGGAGCAGCAGATGCTGATGGAAAACGCGGGCACCGATGTGGAGGCCGCCGATCCGGAGCTGGGCCTTCTCTACCGGGACATCAGCCAGTTCAAGGATGTGGAGATCCCCAAGGCCATCCATATCATTCAGGACATTTCCCGGAAAATAAACGGCGAGCTCACCGCCAAGCGGAAAAACCGCGCCCATTCCGGAAAGCTGGATTTCCGCCGCACCATCCGCAAGGGTTTGGAAACCGGCGGCAGCCTGTACAATCTCAAATTCAAGCGCAAGCGCCAGCGGAAAAAGCATCTGGTGCTCCTGTGCGACGTATCGGGCTCCATGATGCAGTTTTCCGAGTTTGCCCTGCGGTTCATCCAGAGCCTGAATCAGGCATCTGACAGCAGCCGTGTTTTCCTCTTTTCTGAGGACATGCGGGAGGCCGATGCCTTCAGCCTGCAGAATATGGATCATTTCCGCAATTACGTCCGGGAGCAGAACATCTACGGCAAGGGCACCGACCTCGGCACCGCCTTGGGAAAGCTCTGTACTGCCAAGCCCGCCCCGCTTGGCGCCGCCACTACCCTGCTGATCCTCTCGGACACCAAGACCATCGACCAGCCCCGGGCCATCGCCGCGCTGCAGGAAGCCAAACGGCAGGCTGGTAAAGTCATCTGGCTCAACCCCATCCCAGAGAGCAAATGGGGCTATATCCGCAGTGTGCAGATTTTCGCCAGCCTGTGCACCATGGTTTCCTGCTCCACGCTCCACGATCTGGCGGCGGCATGCAAGCGGCTGGCGGATTCCTAACGATGAAATGTGCCCCCGAACCAAGGTTCGGGGGCATTGCAATTATTAGAGCATTTCCTCCAATCTGAGAATTTCCCGGTCTATGGAGTCTACGCTCTCACCCTCGGTGGTCCAGTCCTGCACAACGATCTCCCGCATGGCCCTCTGCATCTCGATGGCCCCGGCGATGTCGCCCTTGATCATGCAGATCTGGCTGATGGCGTCCTCGCAGTCGGTGAACCGAGGGTGCGCACGCAGGGGCATGGCCCTCCTGTAGTATTCCACTGCTTCATCATACCGGCCCAGCTTTGCATGGATGGAGCCCAATTCGTGCAGGACCTGCTCCTTATCCGGATACAGCTTCAACATCCTGTTCCACCACTCCATGGCCCCGTTGAGATCCCCCTCAGCGCGGCAGATATGGCCCATGAACATCTCATAATGGTAGCTGTGGTATACCGCCCGCATCCGCTCGGCGTACTGCCGGGCCTCGGCAGTGCGGCAGTCCGCGATCAGCAGATCCAGCAGCCAGAAATAGTTGCGGAGATCCTCGGGGTGGGCCTCCACCACGCCCTTGTAGAAATCGATGGTTTCCCGGTGGTTGATACAGTTCCAGTCCTGATAAGCCCCGTTTTCCGCATCAAAAACGGCGTTGTGGGCGTCCTTCACGCCGGGATTGCGCGCCAGCGCCTCCCGGGCCAGCGGTTTGGCCTTTTCCCGGTACTCGTTGGCCCGCTTGTTGTACAGCATGGCCAGCAGGAGTGTGGCACGGTCTGCAGTTTCCGCTCGCTCCCGGCAGGCCGACAAATACCGCTCCTGCCGCCTGAATTCTTCCTCCGAAAGGAAACGGGTATTCCAGATCATATTGTCGATCCGATCCATCCGCTTCTCGTCGGTCATGGAGAACAGTTCGTCGATGCTGACGCCGAAGATGACGCTCAGCTCCGGCAGCAGCAGAATATCCGGCATATTGACCCCGGACTCCCACTTGCTTACCGCCTGCGCCGACACACCGAGGGAATTGGCCAGCTGCTCCTGCGTCATGGACGCCGCCAGCCGCAGCTGTTTGATTCTGTTTCCGATCATAGATTGTTACCTCCTTGCATTTGCTGACTAAAGCATAACACAAACGGATGGGATTTCCAATGACCGGGATGGATAGAAAAGGTTGACGGGCAGTTGAACGGAAAAAAGCCCCCGAACTGCCGTTCGGGGGCTTCGTACGTCATAATTACTTGTACAGGGGGAACTTCTCACAGATGTCTGCCACAGTGTCCAGCACTTCCTTGCGGGTGCCGTCGAAGTCGCGGGCAGTCAGAGCGATGCAGCGGGCCACGCGCTTCATCTCGTCAACGCCCAGACCGCGGGTGGTGGCGGCGGCGGTGCCGATGCGGACGCCGGAGGTGATGGAGGGCTTGGCGGGATCGCCGGGGATGGCGTTCTTGTTCAGGGTGATGTGGTTCAGGTCACACTTGGCCTGCAGATCCTTGCCGGTGATGTTCATGGGCCGCAGGTCTGCCAGCATCAGGTGGTTGTCGGTGCCGCCGGTGATCAGGTCGAAGCCCTCGCTCAGCAGGCCCTCGGCCATGGCCTTGGCGTTGGTGACGACGTTGGCGGCGTAGGTCTTGAACTCGTCGGAAGCGGCCTCCTTCAGGCAGATGGCCTTGGCAGCGATGACGTGCTCCAGAGGGCCGCCCTGGGTGCCGGGGAAAACGGCGGAGTTGATCTTCTTGGCAAACTCCTCCTTGCCCATGATCAGGCCGCCGCGGGGGCCGCGGAGGGTCTTGTGGGTGGTGGTGGTGACGATATCGGCATAGGGCACGGGGCTCATATGGGCGCCGCCGGCGACCAGACCGGCAATATGGGCCATGTCCACCATGAACACGGCGCCGACCTCATGGGCGATATCGGCGAAGATCTTGAAGTCGATGGCGCGGGGATAGGCGGAAGCACCGGCGATCAGCAGCTTGGGCTGAGCCTTCTTGGCCATGTCGCGGATCTGATCGTAGTCGATGAGGCCGGTCTCGTGGTTGACGTCGTAGGACACCACATTGTAGTACTTGCCGGAGATGTTGGCAGGGCTGCCGTGGGACAGATGGCCGCCATTGGCGAGGCTCATGCCCATCAGGGTATCGCCGGGGTTCAGGATAGCCAGCTCCACGGCCAGATTGGCGGAGGCGCCGGAGTGGGGCTGGACGTTGGCAAACTCAGCGCCGAACAGACTCTTGGCCCGGTCGATACACAGCTGCTCCAGCTCATCAACGAACTCAC
>JAFWAZ010000072.1 GCA_017507425.1 Oscillospiraceae bacterium
ATCCTGACCCCCGAGCAGACCAAGTACTACTTCCTGTCCGGCTTCACCTCCAAGCTGGCCGGCACCGAGCGCGGCATCACCGAGCCCACTCCCACCTTCTCCGCCTGCTTCGGCGCTGCCTTCCTGGAGCTGCATCCCACCAAGTACGGTGAGGAGCTGGTCAAGAAGATGGAGAAGTCCGGCGCCAAGGCTTATCTGGTCAACACCGGCTGGAACGGCACCGGCAAGCGTATCTCCATCAAGGATACCCGCGGCATCATCGACGCCATTCTGGATGGCTCCATTCTGAAGGCCGAGACCAAGACCATCCCCTACTTCGGCTTCGAGGTTCCCACCTCCCTGCCCGGCGTCAACCCCGCCATTCTGGATCCCCGCGACACCTACGCCGATGCCGCCGAGTGGAATGCCAAGGCTGAGGATCTGGCCGCCCGCTTCATCAAGAACTTCGCCAAGTACACCGGCAATGACGAGGGCAAGGCTCTGGTCGCCGCCGGCCCCCAGCTCTAAGCGGCGAGTCGCCGCTGACAAGCTGTCGCAGCTTGTACTTGTCGGCAGTCGAGTAAAACACGTGTGGTCCGGCTGCTGAGCGAATCGAAACAAGCACGAATCCCCCGGTTCCTCGGAACCGGGGGATTTCAGCGTGTCAATAAAGTACCCGTAGGGGCGACCACTGGTCGCCCGCTGATTTTGCTCCGGCAAAATCAGTCGCCACAAGGCGAAAAAACAGTGATTTCCCTTTGGGAAATCCGAAAATCAAGGATTTTCGGCGGGCGAGCACTGCTCGCCCCTACGTTGGCCATCGAAGTATGGGTTCTTTGACAAACTGGAATCCCCCGTTTCTCCGGAAACGGGGGATTTTGCTCGTGTCAAAGAACACTGGCGCGGGAGCGCCTAAACGCTTCCCCCGGGGGGAAGGGATTTTCCGCTGCTTAAAGCAGCGGGAGGGCGTTGTTACTTGGTCAGGAAAACAAAAATCTCAGAGTTTCTGCAGGTGGTGCTTGCGATGTTCCAGCCCTGTGCCAGCCAGCGATTGATTTCGGTTTCTATTTGCGCTGCTGTGGCTGGGTAGAATCTCAAAACCTTGCACTGCATATCGTGTTCCTCCTTACTTGCAGAACTCCACCGCGGTCAGGGCTGCGACCTTGGCATTGTTGAAGACCAGACGGATGTTGGAGGACAGGGAGTCGCCGCCGGTGAGCTCGGAGACCCGGGCCAGCAGGAAGGGAGTGGTCTCCTTGCCCTTGATGCCCTTCTCGTTGCACTCGCCGATGGCCTTGTCGATGGCGGCATCGATGACAGCCTTGGGCATGGCGAACTCCTCGGGGATGGGGTTGGTGACCAGCATGCCGGACTTCAGGCCCATCTCGTGGGAGGCCTTGAAGATGGCGGCCAGCTCAGCGGGGGTATCCACCCGGTAGTCCACGCCGAAGCCGGACTCTCTGGTGTAGAAGGCGGGCAGCTCGGAGGTGCCGTAGCCGATGACGGGCACGCCCTTGGTCTCCAGATATTCCAGCGTCAGGCCCAGATCCAGAATGGACTTGGCGCCGGCGCAGACCACCATCACGGGAGTCTGACCCAGCTCCTCCAGATCGGCGGAGATGTCCATGGTGGTCTCGGCGCCCCGGTGGACGCCGCCGATGCCACCGGTGGCGAAGACCTTGATGCCGGCCATGTGGGCGATGATCATGGTGGTGGTGACGGTGGTGGCGCCGTCCATGCCCCGGGCACAGATGACGGCCAGATCCCGGCGGGAGGCCTTGGTGATGCCGAGGCCCTTCTTGCCGAAGTACTCGATCTCCTCGGGGGACAGGCCGGCCTTCAGGCGGCCGCCGATGATGGCGATGGTGGCGGGGACAGCGCCGTTGTCACGGATGATCTGCTCCACTGCCAGCGCAGTCTCCACATTCTGGGGATAGGGCATGCCGTGGGAGATGATGGTGGACTCCAGAGCCACAACGGGTTTACCGGCGGCGAGGGCCGTGGCCACCTCGGGATTGACGTCCAGATACTTGTTCAGATTCATGGCAATTCTCCTTTGATTCATTTATTGTAGGGGACGGCCTGTGTGCCGTCCCATTGGGTGCAGTGCTGATCGGGGGACGGCACGCAGGCCGTCCCCTACGAATTACCCGTTGGGGATCTCCATTCTGCTTCGGATGGCCTCGGCGCTCATCATGGGACTGATCGTCTCCGCAGATTCCAGCGTGACGGAACCGGCGGCAAGACCGGCCCGGACGGAGTCCTCAAGGCTCATGTCCTCGAGGTAGGCCCAGACGATGGCCGCCATGGCGGAGTCGCCGCAGCCGGTGGTATTGACCATCCGGCAGGGGAGATTGTCCATCCAGCAGCTTTCGTTATAGGTGGCGGCGTACATCCCATCGCCGCCGAGGGAGATGACCACCCGCTTCAGGCCCGTTTTCAGCAGGGCCTTCGCCGCGGCCTCCACGTCGGCATCGCTGCGGATGGGGACGCCGGACAGCAGCTCCGCCTCCATGCGGTTGGGCTTCAGGGTGTGCAGCTTGCCCAGAATGGGCCGCAGCTTCTCGGCCTTGAGGGTGGACACCGGGTCGCAGAAAATGGGGGCGGTGCAATTTTCCGCCAGATATTGCAGGGATTCGGCGGGGATATTGGTGTCGCAGACGATGGCCCGGGCACCCGCCAGCAGCGCAGCATTCGCCGCCAGATACTCCGGGGTGATCCGTTCGCAGATGCTCATGTCGCTGACCGCCAACGCCATCTCCCCGTCGGGGCCGGTGATATAGAGATAGGTGGAGGTGCGCTCATCGGCAAGCTTCAGAATATTGCTCATGTCGATGCCCGCTGCGGCGCTGGCGGAGCAGAGCAGCTGACCGTTCAGGTCATCGCCGCAGGCGGTGAGCATCCGCACATCGGCGCCCAAAAGGCTCAGATTGTGGGCGATGTTCCGGCCCACGCCGCCGAGGCTGGTGCTGACAAAGCCGGGATTGCTGTCGCCGTCCACCAGTGCTCCCCGGGATCGGCCGCCGATGTCCACATTGGCGCCGCCGACCACCACCACATAGCTGCCGCCCCGGAGCACACAGGCCCGGCCTGCGGCAGCACCGTTCAGATTCATCAGGGATCCACTCCTTGAATTCATGTTTGTTCCCGTTCATTATATCGGATGGCCGTGCCCACTGTCAAGGAAAGACCGCATCCAGCAGGGCCTGCCGCTCGTTGGGCAGCTCCCCGGCGAGGACCCGCTCGAGAAGGCCGTTCAGGGCTTTTCCGATCTCCGGGCCCGGAGCCATGCCCCGCGCCATCAGATCGCCGCCCTTGACGGCGAGGGTCTTCAGGGTCAGCTCGCCCTCCCGGGCCGCGAGCGTTCGCAGGAGCTCCCGCAGCTGTGCTAGCTCCAGAAGGCTCTCATCGGGGGCGTCGCTTCCCTTGCCCCCCAGATCGGCCTGTTGGAAGTCGATCAGCCGCTCCATGCGTTCCAATCCGTGGCGGCTCAGGAGGCGGCGGGCGGTCTTCTCCTCCGGGCGGTAGTGGTCCATGTGGTGCTTCACCAGCCACACCACCTCCTCCCGCAGGGCATTGGAGGCCTTCAACCGGTGCAAAATGGCGTCCGCCAGCTCCGCACTCACGGAGGCATGGCCGTAAAAGTGGCCTTCTCCGGCGTCATCCAGTGTGAAGACCGCGGGCTTGCCGATATCGTGGAGCAGCGCTGCCCAGCGCAGCTGAGCCGTGGGCGGCACCTGTGCCACCACGCTGGCGGTGTGTCCGAAGACATCGTGGACATGGTGGCGGTTGTGCTGCCGGAAGCCGCGGGTGGGCGCCAATTCGGGAATGCAGCGGCAAATCAGCTCCGCGCCGGATACCAGATCCTCGGCCTTCGCCGCCTTCAGAAAGCCCTCCAGCTCCACGAAGATCCGCTCTTTCGCAAGGGAATCCAGCCCGGCAATCTCGGCATGCATGGCTTTCTTGGTATTTTCCTCGATCCGGAAGCCAAACCGGGCGGCGAAGCGCAGGCCCCGCAGGATCCGCAGGGCGTCCTCCCGGAACCGCTGCCCCGGATCGCCCACCGCCCGCAGAACGCCGTTTTTCAGATCCTCCCGGCCGCCGAAGGGGTCACACAGTCCCCGTCGGGGGGAGTAGGCCATGGCATTGACGGTGAAATCCCGCCGGGCCAGATCCTCCCGGATGTCGCGCACAAAGCGCACCCAGTCCGGATGGCGGGCGTCGGCGTAGCCGCCCTCGGTGCGGAAGGTGGTGATCTCCACCACGCCGGAGTCCGTCACCACGCCCACGGTGCCGTGCTTCAGCCCCGCCAGCACCAGATTCCGTCCGGCGAAAATTTCCTGCATTTCGTCCGGCGTCGCCGCCGTGCAGCAGTCATAGTCGTGGGGCACAATGCCCATCAGCCAGTCCCGGACGCACCCGCCCACGGCCCAGCACGCCTGCCCGGCATTTTCCAATTGCTCCATCAGCTCCAGTACGGAGTCGGGAATGTACATATGGGGCGTTCCCCCTTTCCTTTTCATTCCTGCAGGGGCGGATCTGCGTGTCCGCCCCTGCAGGGCATTCTTTTCTCTATCCTACCACACCCGCCGCCCTTTGACCACAAAAATAACGACAAGATTCTCAATAAATTCATAATTTTAGGGAAGACAAAACGGTTTTTCCGTGATATACTATACAGGTGAAATTATGCAATTTACGCGAACCTTCTGAAAGGGGGCTTTTTCTTTGAAATATTGGCGCGGTTATCTGACGGCGGCAATTCTCGCTGCGTTTACATGGGTGCTGATCCAGATGGGTCAGCGCTACACCACTTTGGTGGACATGGTCTATCCCTATGTCACCCGCTCCGTCCAGTCCTTCCTGACCGCATGGACCGGCGTGGTGGATTTCCTCGTGTGGCAGACGGCGGTGGTCTTCCTCGTCATCGTGCTTCTGGCCACGCTGGTGCTGGTGTTCATCTTCCGGGCGAAGATCGTCCGCTGGCTGGGCTGGGCGCTGGCTGCGGTGATGGCGGTGGTGCTGCTGCACACCGGTATCTACGGCCTGAATGTCTACTCCGGCCCCATCGAGGATGATCTGAGACTCCACATGGTAGACTATACCCAGTCCGAGTTGGAGGCTGCCACGGTTTTCTACCGGGACAAGGCCATGGAGCTGGCCGAGAAGATCACCCGGGACGAGAGCGGCAACCCCGTCTATCCCACCTTTGAGGAGCTGGCCGCCATCACCGGCGACGGCTACCGGACACTGGCCCGGGAGCGGAGCTTCTCCATCTTCGGCGGCGACTACACCCCTGTGAAAAAGCTGGGCTGGTCCGGGCTGTACACCTCCATGGGCAAGACCGGCGTCACCGTGGCCCTGACCGGCGAATCCGCAGTCAACCCCGACATTCCCTGCTACGCCCTGCCCTTCGCCATGGCCCACGAGATGGCCCACCGGCTGTGCATCGCCCGGGAGGGCGAGGCCGACTTCTCCGCCTTCCTCGCCTGTGCCGAAAACGAGAGCATCGAGTATCAGTATTCCGCCTATTTCATGGCCTATAAGTTCTGCCACGCCGCTTTGAACAGTGTGGATGAGGATGCGGCATTTGCCATTGATGAACAGATTCAGGGCAATCCCCTCTACAACGACATCAACGAGCTGGGCAGCTTCTATGCCGAAAACCATGACGAGGAGCTAACCCGTCTGGTGGCCACCGTCACCGACACCTACAACGAGGCCACCGAGGCCGAGGCTGTCACCGCCGGCTCCGTCTGCGACTACCTCGTCAACTGGCACATCGACCAGTACGTGGCGGAGGAAGAGGTCGAAAGCAAGTTCGATCCCTTCGACGAAACGCAGGTCGACCTGAGCGGTCTGGTCAACAACAAGACCCAGACCGGGGAGGGCGGCGAATGATGGACGCCATGCTGTCCGCCCTCCGGGCGGGACTGCCCGAGCTGGGCGTGACCGTCCCCGCCGGTGCCGACGAAACCCTCTGCCGCTTTGGCTGCGAGCTCATCGAGCAGAACAAGGTCATGAACCTGACCGCCATCACCGAGCCCGAGGCCGTGGCGAAGCTCCATCTGCTGGACTGCCTGACGGTTCTCAAATGCGCGGACCTCTCCGGCAGGAAGCTCATCGACGTGGGCTGCGGCGCGGGCTTCCCCGGCGTGCCCCTGAAGATCGGCTGTCCGGAGCTGGAGCTGACCCTGCTGGACTCCCTCGGCAAGCGGATGAACTGGCTGGAGGCCACCCTGCCCAAGCTGGGCGTGGAGGCCACATACATCACCGCCCGGGCGGAGGAGGCCGTGGCTGATCGGCGGGAGCAGTACGATTTTGCAACCAGCCGGGCTGTGGCCCGCCTGAACATCCTCCTGGAGCTCACCGCCCCCTACGTCAAGGTCGGCGGCGCGGTGCTGGCCATGAAGGGCGCCGCAGGCAGGGAGGAGCTGGCCGAGTGCAAAAATGCCATCCGGCAGCTGGGCCTGAAGCTGGAGCAGGTACACGAATTCCCCATGGACGGCACCAACCACATGGTCATCGTCCTGCGCAAAGTCGCCCCCACCCCCGCAAAATATCCCAGACGCTACGCCAAGATCAAGGCAAGCCCCCTGTAAGCACAGCGCCCCCGTTCCAACTGGAACGGGGGCGTTTTATACGTCAGGGAATGAATTGCAGCGGCCCTACGGCCTCGCAAGGATCACAGGTAAACCCACCGCGATAAACGAAAGCTCAATCCCAACGTAGGACACGCATTGTATGCGTGTCGGCATGCATGAAATGCATGCCCTACGGGTGCGTTTTTTCTTTCATAACAATGACAGCGGGATTCGATGGCCGCCTTATTCCCGAATGAGCTTCTCAAAAAGGGGCAGACTACGCTCGATCAGATCGCGGCTGACGCAGTAGCAGATGCGGAAATACTCCGGGCAGCCGAAGTCGTCGCCGGGCACCAGCAGCAGGTCGTGGCGCTTCGCCTGTTCGGAGAACGCAGCCGCACTGCCGCCGGGAGCCTTGACAAAGAGGTAGAAGGCGCCGTCTGGCTTGGCCATCTCGTAGCCGTAGGAACTCAGGGCCTCGCTCAGCAGGCGGCGGTTGGCGTCGTAGGCCTCCAGATCGGGCCGCAGAGAAACGCAGCGGGCGATGACCTTCTGCATCAGGCTGGGGGCGCAGACATGGCCGCCGGCTCTGGCGGCGCCCGCCACGGCGGCGTAGAGGGCGTCATGGTCAGCGCAGGTTTCTGCCACGTAAACGTAGCCGATCCGCTCGCCGGGCAGGCTCAGGCTCTTGGACCAGGAGTAGCAGACGAGGGTATGGTCATAGATGCCGGGGATCCACGGGGCCGTGACGCCGCCGTAGACCAGCTCCCGGTAGGGCTCGTCGGAGATGATGTAGATGCGCTTGCCGAATTCGGCGGATTTTGCATCCAGCAGCGCCGCCAGCTTCCGCAGGGTTTCGGCGGTGTAGACGGTGCCGGCGGGATTGTTGGGGGAGTTGAGGATGACGGCCTGCGTGTTGGCATTCAGGGCAGCCTCCAGCGCGGCAAAGTCGATCTGGAAGTTGGGGATGTCCGCAGGAACCACCACAAGCTTTCCGCCGGAGCTCTCCACGAAGGGCCGGTACTCCGGGAAGAAAGGCGCCACCGCGATGAATTCGGAATGTTCAACCGCCAGCGCCCGGATGACGGACACCAGCTCGGGGGCCGCGCCGCAGCCGATGAACAGATCCTGAGGCCGGACATGGGCGCCGTACCGGGCGTTCAGGTCATCCGCCACGGCGGCGCGCAGGGGGAGATCGCCGGGGGCGGAGGTATAGCCGTGGACGGCGAGGGAATCCATCTCCCGGAGCACCCCATGGATGGCCTCGTTGACTCCCGCAGGGGCGGGGATGGAAGGGTTGCCGAGGGAATAGTCGAAGACATTCTCCGGACCCACGATGGCCGCACGCTGGCGGCCGTATTCAAAGAGCTCCCGGATGCAGGAACGGTTTGCACCCAGCGCGTACATGTTCTGATTGATCATAGGGTATCACCTCACGGATTTTCTGCGACGGTTTTCCAGCCGAATTCGTTCAGCTGACGCTCCACGGCCTCGTATTTCTCCCGCTGGAGCTCGGCGGGCTTTTTCCCCTTGAACAGGGCCGCAATTGTCTGGCTCAGACCGGGACTGCGGGGGCACTTGATCAGCGTATGGCCCACGTTGAACAGCTCATAGCAGTCGCAGCCGGCCTTTTCATAGCGAAGGCCCACGGGTTTCAGGCCGTCCCCGGATTCCTGACTCCGGTGGATGGCAAAATTGTTGGCACAGGCGGAGAGCTGGATGTGGGCGGGCTCACCGTCCTCGTTCAGATACACTACCCAATATTGTCCGATCTGCTGAATCTGATCGATGGAAATTTCAGTCATAAAGCATCACCGCTGACTATCATAGCACAGTTTTCTCCGGAGGGCAAGTGTTTTTCTCCCACGGACAAATCAAAATCATCTCAGCCATGTAGGGAACGGTTATGACCGTTCCGCAGCAGAATCCAATTTCCCGGATCTCTTTCGGCGAATTCGCAGGATGCCTCCAATTCGCCCGGCATTGTGCGAATCGTTTCTGCATCCCGCGGAACGGCCATAGCCGTTCCCTACGGCGGGTACCACCCGCTTTTCCATCATTTCCCCCATTTGCTCCAAGTTTCATGGGTTAGCCTCTCCCAAAGTGCGGCATATTAGTCCTGCAAAGAAAAAGGAGGGCGAGCAAGGATGAAACGAAGGATCTTTCGATGTCTGGCGGCGGCGGTGCTGGGCATTTTATATAGTGTCCCGACGCTGGCGGCACAGCTTCTGATCCCGGTGGGGGAAGTGGTGGGGCTTTCTCTGAGCGAGGGCACCGTGACGGTGGCGGCATTCCATGAGGTCTGGGGCGCCGCCGCCCGGGAGGCCGGCGTGCAGATCGGCGACGAGATCGTCGCCATCGACGGAAAGCCGGTGGATTCGGCGACGGATCTGTTTGATGCGCTGAAATGCTCCGACGGCACCGTTGCGGTGGAGCTGTGCCGGAACGGAAAAACCAGACAGGTGTCCCTCTGCCCCGCGGCGACGGCGGAGGGCCCCCGGCTGGGGGTCTACGTCCGGGAGGGCGTCACAGGCATCGGCACCGTGACCTATTTTGACCCGGACGAGGGCTCCTTCGGGGCACTGGGCCACGGCATCAGCGACAACCGGGGCTGTCTTGCCCCCATGCGCAGCGGCTGGGTCTATGCGGCGGCGGTGGAATCGGTGAAAAAGGGCGTGGCCGGGGAGCCGGGCCAGCTCCGGGGCGCCGTCCAGTCCCAGACCCCCGTGGGATCTCTGCGGGCCAATACAGCCTTCGGTGTCTTCGGCACCGGGGCCAAGTGGACGGGGGAGGCCCTGCCCGCGGCGGAGCCCGGGGAGGTCCGGCCCGGAAAAGCCCAGATCCTGTCCAACATTCAGGGGGACGAGGTGGCCCTTTTCGACATTGAGATCCTCAAATGCCGCCCGGGCGCCGAGGGCCGGGATCTGCTCCTGCGGGTCACCGACCCGGCGCTGCTGAACACCACCGGCGGCATCGTAGCAGGCATG
>JAFWAZ010000073.1 GCA_017507425.1 Oscillospiraceae bacterium
AATCCGTGGATATGCTTTATCAGAAAACGGCATATTGTTTCGCCATTTCATAGCCACTTCTGCATCGCAAAAGAATCGCTCACCCTCTTTCAGCATCGGAGGTGCTCCTGCAGGCGCTTTTTCTCCAAGTCCCTGGGACAGCATAATATGGATGTTGGGATTCAAACGGGTAAAACCATCACCGAAGCAGGCACCTACCGCACCACCAGGGCAAGTACATCCCGCTTCATCCATAGATGTGATTTTTCCTTTGGCTGCAGCCAGCACAAAAGGAATTACACAGTTTCTCTTTTGGGGGGATGCTTCCAATTCGGACTTGGCGGATGTATTTCCCAGAAATATTCCTACAGGTTCTAAAGCCAAATGCAGCATTTGAACAATCTTTTTTTTCATTATAATTTCCCTCCGTCAAATTCAAGTTTACTAAATTGATTATATCACATCCTGATCCTATTGCAAACTAGAAAAACCTCCCGATTCCGGGAGGTTTTCGTGCGTTCTCAGTAGGGATAAATGCCCAGATACTTCTCCAGCGCAGCCATCTTGATGCTGACGCAGAAGACGCGCATGGCAACCTCCAGCTCCTCGATGGTGGGCAGGCTGGGGGCAATGCGGATCATGGAGTCGTGGGGATCGACGCCGTAGGGGTAGGTGGCGCCGGCTTCGGTCATGACCACACCGGCCTGACGGCACAGCTCCAGCGTCCGGCGGGCGGTGCCGGGCATGGCTGCCACACAGATAAAGTAGCCGCCGGTGGGATGGTGCCAGTGGGCGATACCCTTGGCGGTGACCTCCTGACGGAGGATCTTCAGGCACATGTCGAACTTGGGAGCCATGATCTGGGCATGGCGCTTCATCAGCTCGATGGTGTGCTCCTTGTTCTGCAGATACTTGACATGGCGCAGCTGGTTGATCTTGTCGTAGGAGATCATCTGGGCAGAGATCAGCTTGGTCATGTACTTGATGTTCTCCTCGGAGGAGGCCATGACGCTGATGCCCGCACCGGGGAAGGTGATCTTACTGGTGGAGGCAAACTCGAAGACCATGTTGGGACGGCCTGCCTCGGCGCACATGCTGATGATGTCGGGGAACTCCACGAAATCGCCCACGAACTCATGGACGCAGTAGGCATTGTCCCACATAATGACAAAATCAGGGGCAGCAGGCTTCAGATTGGCGAAGCGCTGGCAGGTCAGCATATCGTAGCAATAGCCCTGCGGGTTAGAATACTTGGGCACGCACCAGATGCCCTTGACCATGGGATCCCGCACCAGATCCTCCACCACGTCCATGTCAGGGCCGTAGGGCTTCATGGGAACAGCGATGAGCTCGAAGCCGAAGCTCTCGGTGATGCGGAAGTGGCGGTCATAGCCGGGGCTGGGGCAGAGGAACTTGATCCGCTTTTCCTTGCTCCAGGGGCGCACGGAGTCCTTCAGGCCGTGGGTATAGGCCCAGGAGATCAGGTCGTGCATCAGGCTGAGGCTGGCGTTACCGCCAACAAAAGTCTGCTCGGGTCTGCATCCCAGAACGTCGGCCCAATATTCCCGTGCACACCACAGACCCGCCAGATCGCCGTAGTTTCTGGCGTCCTTGCCGTCGATGATGCACTCTCTGGGATCCGTCAGCACGGTCAGCATATCGCTGACCAGATCCAGCTGCTTCGTGCTGGGCTTGCCGCGGGACATATCCAGCTTCAATCCCATTGCTTTCAATTCCTCGAATCGGGACACCATAATATTATATTCTTTTTTCAGCTCGTCGCGGCTGCGACATGCATAAGTCGCCATATTGACATCTTCCTTTCCGGAGGTTTCATTTGATGGGGCTTATTATAGTGCAAACAGCCCAAAAATGCAAGTCAAGAGGGGGTGAAAATTCATATTTGGAAATCTTTGGTTTCATTGCACAAAACTGCCATCCCCTCGGCTTGCATTTTCGTGAAATTCACACCTTGTAAATTCTATACGCTTCGCATAAAATTCTTATGAGATTTGTCAATAATTCCGTCTTTTTCCCCCGAACCAACGGCTCGCACCTGTGCAATTTTTCGCATTTTGGTTCGGACTTTATTTTTGGAAAGGAATCTGAACATGAACCAGATCACCGATGTCCCTGCAATTTTCGGCAGCGACGTTTTCAACGAGACCGTCATGCGCCAGCGTCTGGAGCCTGAAATTTTCCTCGCATGGCGCAGCTGCGTCACGGGCGGCACGCCCCTGCCCATCGATGTGGCGAACCACATTGCAACCGCCATGAAGGACTGGGCCACTGAGAAGGGCGCTACCCACTACACCCACTGGTTCCAGCCCATGACCGGCATCACCGCCGAGAAACATGACTCCTTCCTGACCCCCGTGGGCTCCGGCAAGGTCATCATGGAGTTTTCCGGCAAGGAGCTCGTCCGGGGCGAACCCGACGCCAGCTCTTTTCCCTCCGGCGGCCTGAGAGCCACCTTTGAGGCGCGGGGCTACACCGCATGGGATCCCACATCTTTTGCCTTCGTCAAGGACGGCAGCCTCTTCATCCCCACCTGCTTCTTCAGCTACACCGGCGCCGCGCTGGACAAGAAAACGCCCCTGCTGCGCTCCATCGACGAGGTCAGCCGGGAGGCCATCCGCATCCTGCGGCTCTTCGGAGACACCGAGAGCAAGCGCATCGTCCCCGACGTGGGCCCGGAGCAGGAGTACTTCCTGATCCCCCGTGACCTCTACGCCCAGCGGCCCGACCTGCGGCTGACGGGCCGCACCCTCTTCGGCGCCCCCGCGCCCAAGGGTCAGGAGCTGGACGACCACTATTTCGGCACCATCCGCACCAGAGTTTCCGCCTACATGAAGGATCTGGACGAACAGCTCTGGCGGCTGGGTGTCCTCAGCAAGACCAAGCACAACGAGGCGGCCCCCGCCCAGCATGAGATGGCCCCCATCTACTCCGATGCCAACGCCGCCTGTGACTCCAACCAGCTGGTCATGGAGATCATGAAAAAGTGCGCAGCCAAGCATAACCTTGTCTGTCTGCTCCACGAAAAGCCCTTTGCCGGCATCACCGGCTCCGGCAAGCACAACAACTACTCCCTCTCCACCGACACCGGCAAGAATCTCTTCCGACCCGGCAAGACCCCCATGCAGAACGCCCAGTTCCTGCTGTTCCTCGCCGCCTTCCTCAAGGGCGTGGACGAATATCAGGATTGGCTCCGCTCCACCGCCGCCACCGCCGGCAATGACCACCGACTGGGCGCCGACGAGGCTCCTCCGGCCATCATCTCCGTGTTCCTCGGCGATGACCTGAACGCCGTCGTGGACTCCATCATCGAGGGCAGCGATTACGCCGGCCCTGTCAAGAGCTTCATGCGCGTGGGTGTCGATGTGCTGCCCAACATTCCCAAGGACACCACCGACCGCAACCGCACCAGTCCCGTGGCCTTCACCGGCAACAAGTTCGAGTTCCGTATGCTGGGCGCCAGCCAGAGTGTCGCCGATCCCAACATCGTGCTCAACACCATCATGGCCGAGGAGCTGGGCCAGTTCGCAGACGAGCTGGAGAAGGCCGGGGATTTCGACGCCGCCCTTCACGATCTGGTGGTCCGGGAGTTCCGGGCCCACAAGCGCATCATCTTTGACGGCAACGGCTACTCCGACGACTGGAAGAAAGAAGCTGCCCGCCGGGGCCTGAGCAACCACGCCACCACCCCCGAGGCCATGAACAGCTTCCTCAGTGAGAAGAACATCGAGCTGGTCACCAAGCGCCGCATCTTCACCGAGATGGAGTTCCGGGCCCGCTGCGAGATCCAGCTGGAGACCTACATCAAGACCATCAACATCGAGGCCCGCACCTCTGTGGACATGATCCGCCATCAGATCCTGCCCGCCGCGATGAAGTATACCGAGCAGCTGACCCGGGGCATCCTGAACAAGCAGTCCCTCGGCCTGCCCAAGAAAGCGGAGATGCGTCTGGCCAAGCGCCTGAGCGACGCCTGCGACAGGCTCTACGACGCCTGCGAGCAGCTTTCCGAGGATCTGAAGAAGATCCCCGCCGAAACCGCCAAGGCAGCCGGTTACTACGGCACCACCATCGTGGCGGATATGAACCGGGCGCGGGAGCAGGCAGATATCCTCGAGTCCCTGACCGACAAGAGCCTGTGGCCCTACCCCACCTATTCCGATCTGCTCTTCTATTGATTTCAAGCGGCCCCCGTTTTGGGGGCCGCTTGAGCTTGTCGAAAAAGGCCTCCGGCCTTTTTCGCCAGTTTCTTGCAGTCTGCTGCGCGCATAATTTGTCTGCCTGCGGCAGACAAATTCCACACTTGCAGCCTGAGCAGTATTTTCTGTCAGGTACACGCCCCGACAGAAAATGATTTTGATTTTATTTGCCGCTGACGTGGCAAACTCTGCGAGGCTTTTTTACAGTTTAAAGCGGCCCCCGAACGGGGGCCGCTTTTCCATTCCTTGCACCTTGCGTTTTTTTCGAAATAATGATATGATTTTTGAAACTGTTACAAAGGAGGATCTTCCTATGACCTACGAAGAAGCCCTGCGGGCTGCCCGGGGGAATATGGGCAAATGCCACGCCTGCCCCGTCTGCAACGGTCTGGCCTGCAAAAATACCATCCCCGGCCCCGGAGCCAAGGGAACCGGAACCGTCGCCGCCCGAAACTATGACGCATGGCAGAATATCTACCTGAATATGGACACCATCGCCCCCAATCTGGGCGTGGACACCGCCTTCGAGCTCTTTGGCGAAAGATTTGATCTGCCGGTTTTCACCGCCCCCATCGGCGCGGTGACGAACCACTACGGCAGCAAATACGACGAATATACCTACGATGCCCTCATTGCCTGCGGTGCCCGGGAGGCAGGCATCGCCGCATTCACCGGCGACGGTCTGAACGAAATGTTCTTCGAGGCCGGCTGCACCGCCATGGAAAAGGCCGGCTTTGCGGTACCCACCGTCAAGCCCTGGCACAGGGATCTGGTTTTCAAGAAGATCGACTACGCCAAATCCAAGGGTGCCAAGTGGATCGCCATGGACATTGACGCCAGCGGTCTGCCCTTCCTGAAGTCCATGACGCCTCCCTCCGGCCCCAAGACCGTGGAGGAGCTCCGGGAATTTGCCGATTATGCGGGCATGCCCTTCATCCTCAAGGGCATTATGACCCCGGCCGGCGCCGAGAAGGCCATCGCCGCCGGCGCCTCCGCCATCGTGGTCAGCAACCACGGCGGCCGTGTCCTCGACCACACCCCCGCCACCGCACGGGTGCTGCGCGCCATTGCGGAGACTGTGGACGGCAGGATCCCTATTTTCGTCGACGGCGGCATCCGCACCGGCTATGACGTATTCAAGGCGCTGGCGCTGGGCGCCGATGCCGTTCTCATCGGCCGGCCCTTCGTCTGCGCGGTCTACGGAGGCGGTGCCGAGGGCGTGAGGGCCTACGCAGACAAGCTCCGTTCCGAGCTCCGGGACGCCATGGAGATGACCGGCTGCGCCACCCTCGCTGATATCACCTATGACCGGATCTGCCATGAATAAAGCTCTGATCGCCATGTCCGGCGGAGTGGACAGCAGCGTCTCCGCGGCGCTGACGGTTCGGCAGGGGTACGAATGCATTGGCGTCAACATGAAGCTCCACCGGGGCTCTGTCGAGGATGACGCGGGCGGCAAAACCTGCTGCTCCCTGACCGATGCCGAGGATGCCCGCAGCGTATGCCATAAGCTTGGCATGAAATTCTATGTGTTCAACTTCACCGAGGACTTTGAAAAAGAGGTCATCGGCCGGTTTGTCTGCGCCTATGAATGCGGCGCCACACCGAACCCCTGCATCGACTGCAACAAATACATGAAATTCTCCAAGCTCTACGACCGGGCGCAGATCCTCGGCTGCGATACCATCGTCACCGGCCACTACGCCCGGGTCGAATGGAGCGAGGAGCGGGGCCGCTGGCTGCTGAAGAAAGCCAAGAATGAGTCCAAGGATCAGAGCTACGTCCTGTACTTCCTGACCCAGGAGCAGCTCTCCCATACCCGCTTCCCCCTCGGGGAATTCTCCAGCAAGGACGAGATCCGGGCCATTGCCGAGGAATACGGCTTCCTGAACGCGAAAAAACAGGATTCTCAGGACATCTGCTTCGTCCCCGACGGGGATTACGTGCAGTTCCTCCAGCGCTACACCGGCAAACGCTATGCCCCCGGCGACTTTGTGGACACCGCGGGCAAGGTGATCGGCCACCACCTCGGGGCCATCCGCTACACCGTCGGACAGCGCCGTGGACTGGGTCAGGGCTTCGCCGAGCGGATGTACGTGCTTGGCAAGGACATGGAGCGCAACGAAGTGGTGCTCGGCAGCAACGCCGAGCTCTTCTCCTCCCGGCTGATCGCCGACAGCTTCAACTGGTCGGCAATTGACGCTCCGACGGAGCCCGTGCGGTGCAGGGCCAAGCATCGGTATCAGTCCAAGGAGACCCCCTGCTCCGCCTCCGTACTCCCCGACGGTCGGGTGGAGATCCGCTTCGATGAGCCCGTCCGGGCATTGACCGTAGGTCAGGCCGTGGTGCTCTATGACGGTGATACCGTCGTCGGCGGCGGTGTGATCCGGGAAGTGACAAAATAAGAAAAGACGCGATGCAGTTGATTCTGCATCGCGTTTTCTGTTAGTCTCTGCGGCGTCTGCCGTAAATGGAGATCAGCCGCAACAGCTGAGCCAGCGAGGTTGCCGCGGCAGCCACGTAGGTCAGGGCGGCTGCCCGGAGGGTCTTCTTTGCGCCCACCAGTTCATCGTCAGTCAGAAGCTGGCCGTCCTCGATGGCGGCGAGAGCGCGGTTGCTGGCGTTGAACTCCACCGGCAGGGTGATGAGCTGGAAGATCAGGCTCAGGCTGAAGCAGGCGATGCCCACATACACCAGATTATAGAATGCATAACTCATAGAAGACAGCAGCACACCCACCAGCATCAGAGGCCATGCGATCTTGGTGCCGAAATTGGTCACGGGGATGATGGCAGCCCTCAGCTTGATGGGGCCGTAGCCCACGGCATACTGCACCGCGTGGCCCGCCTCGTGACAGGCGACGCCGATGGCAGCGGTGGAGGTGGAATGATACACACTGTCGGAAAGACGGATCACATTGGTCTTCGGGTCAAAATGGTCGGTCAGATTGCCGCTGACCCGGTCGATGCGGACACCGTAGACGCCGTTGGCAGACAGAACCCGCTGGGCCGCCTGTGCGCCGGTGATCCGGCGGATGGAATTCTGCTTGGAATACTTTTGAAACGTCGAATTGACGTTGGCACTGGCCCACATGGCAAAGACCGCGCAGACCAGAACCAGCAGGATCCCGCCGGAATTGTAGGAATAATAGTAGGGCATGTAATTGTCTCCTTAATCGGTAGGCTCCATAGCCTCATGGAGCTCGTCGGTGATGGCGTCCCGGAAGATGGCCCATGCCTGCGCGTGGAGGGTCTGCAGGGCCGGGGCCGAGAGATTGGGGGCCACGTTGCCGGGCATGAACAGATCCATATCGAAGATGAACTTCACTTCCCCGTCGGATTTTCCCGCCCGCTGGACCTTGCCGGGGCCCGCGTGAAGTTTCACCCTGCAGCCGCCCCGGACAGCAAACTGGGCATCCACGCCGGACTGGGCCACGCTGGGCTCCATGACCTGCTCATCGCACAGGATGCCGAGGTATTTCCGGGAAATCAAATCGCGGAAAGGCGTCGCCTCCAGAGAGAGGGCCTTGCGGGAGATGAAGTTGATATAGCGCAGGCCGATGCGCTCAAAATAGGCGGGCTTGTAGATCTGGATGAACTCCGCGAGGGGCTTGTCAAGCTTGGCGGCAAAATCCTCCCAGCTGGTATACCGGGCACAGGCGAGGGAGATGAACTTCTGGGTCAGATTCACCCGCCAGATGCCGTCCTCGGACATGAACTGGTAGTTGATGGCGGCGGGCTGATTCTGCACGCTCAGATTACCGGGAACGCCGGTGAGCTTGGGTGCGGGAGCTTCCATCCGGGAGGAGTAACGGGGAAATGCGGCGCGGATGGCCTCCTGAAACTCCACGGGAGGCTTTGCTCCGATGGCGAGGATTTCCGGAAAACGGAGCTGACAGATGACCTCTCCCAGCTGGTTGCGGCGGTAGGTCACACGCGGTTCGGTGGAAAACATAGCATCGATCCTTTCAGATTTCTTTCCACCATTATAAATCCCGAGGAAGAAAAAGGCAAGGGCCCGAATAAAATGTTCAAACCGCATTTACATTTTACGCGAATCTGCTATAATTGATTCATTCCAATTTTATCAGGAGGTACCGGATGGAATTTCTGTATTTTCTGGAGGACCTGCGGACACCGTGGCTGGATGCCGTCGTTTCTGTGCTGACGGAGCTTGGCGGTGAGACGGTGTTCCTGATCGCGGCGCTGGCGGTGTTCTGGTGTATGGACAAGCGGCAGGGCTATTACCTGCTCAGCGTCGGCTTTCTGGGCACACTGGTCAACCAGTTTTTGAAAATCACCTGCCGCATCCCCCGTCCGTGGGTGCGGGATCCCCATTTCACCATCGTCGAGGCCGCCCGGGCGGAAGCCACCGGCTACTCCTTCCCCTCGGGCCACTCCACAAGCTCCGTGGGCACCTTCGGCGTCATCGCCACGGAGACGAAGAACCTCTGGGTGCGCATCGGTTCCGCAGCCCTGTGCGTGCTGATCCCCCTGACCCGGCTGTATCTAGGTGTTCACACCCCCGCCGACGTGCTGGTGGGCAGCGCCATCTCCCTGTTTTTTATCATTGTCCTGCGGCCCGTCATCTTTCATGAGAGCGGAACGGGTCTTCCCAAGCTTCTGGGCGTGATGCTGGTACTTTCTGCCGCGTTCGTTGCCTACATGGAGTTCTTCCCCTTTCCTGACGGCACCGATCCGGACAACCTCCGGTCTGCTCTGAAAAACAGCTACACCCTCCTCGGCGCCCTCACGGGTATGATCGTCGTCTACCAGGCGGACAAAAAGCTGAACTTCCCCACCGACGGCGTCTGGTATGCGCAGGTGATCAAAACCGCCGCGGGTCTGATCCTCGCCCTCTTGGTCAAGGAGGGACTGAAGGTTCCCCTCAATCTGATCTTCGGCGGCCATATGATCACCCGGGCCGTCCGCTATATGATCCTCGTTCTGGTGGCCGGCATCCTCTGGCCCCTGACCTTCCCCCGCTTTGCCAAGCTGGGACGCAAAAACGAAACGTAAAGGAGTATTCCCATGAATTACGCAACCATCAAGACCCGGGACATTGCCAACGGCCCCGGCGTCCGTGTCTGTCTCTTTGTCTCCGGCTGCACCCACCACTGCAAGGGCTGCTTCAATCAGGAGGCATGGGATTTTGACTTCGGCCAGCCCTTCACTCAGGAGACTATTGACTATATCCTCGACCAGCTCTCCCCCAGCTTCGTCAAGGGCCTGACCCTCCTCGGCGGCGAGCCCTTCGAGCCCCAGAACCAACCTGCCATTGTTGAACTTCTGCGCCAGATCAAGGCCAAGTACCCCGAGAAGAGCATCTGGGCCTTCTCCGGGTATCTGTTTGACCGGGATATTCTGGTGGGCCGTCTGGGCGATCCCGCCGTCACCCGGGAATACCTGAGCTATCTGGACGTTCTGGTGGACGGTCCCTTTGTGGAATCCAAGAAAAACCTGACCCTCCGATTCCGTGGCAGCGAAAACCAGCGGCTCATCGATGTTCCCAAGTCCCTCGCCTCCGGCGAGATCGTCCTCTGGGAGGACTGGCAGGGCAACGGAAGGGGGCTGAAGTGATGGACGCCATCAAGGTCAAAAAGCTCCGGGAGGGGGCCCATCTGCCCACCTACGGCACCGAATTTTCCGCCGGCGCCGATCTCTACGCCTGTCTGGAATCCGACGTCATCATCGCCCCCGGCGAAACCAAAAAGATCCCAACCGGCCTTGCCATGGAGATCCCCGCGGGCTGCGCGGGGCTGATCTACGCCCGCTCCTCCCTCGGCACCAAGCGGGGCCTCGCTCCCGCCAACAAGGTGGGCGTGGTGGACAGCGACTACCGGGGAGAGTTCATGGTGTTCCTGTACAACCACGGCACCGAGCCCCAGACCGTCTGTCACGGCGAGCGTATCGCCCAGCTGCTGGTGACGCCTGTGTTCACCCCCGGCTTCATCGAGGCGGAGGAGCTCTCCGACACTGTCCGCGGCTCCGGCGGCTTCGGCTCCACCGGCAAATAAGCACATGACCGAAAGGCCCCTGAACGTCAGGGGCCTTTTTCGTTGCCCTCATTTTTTCTTCTTGCCTTTTCGCCAAAGATTACATATAATTACATTGGTCAAACACGACCGCCAAAAGCAAACATCACATACAGAAATTAGGAGAACTATTTATGGACATCTTAACTGCCATCGTCCAGCTTCTGGGCGGCCTTGCCATGTTCCTGTACGGCATTGAGCTGATGGGCGACGGCCTGAAGAACAGCTCCGGCGCTGCGCTGAAGCGTGTGCTCGAAAAAGTCACCGGAAACGTGGTCATGGGCGTCCTGACCGGTACCATGGTCACTGCAGTCATCCAGTCTTCCACCGCCACCATCGTCCTGACCGTGGCCCTGATCGGCGCCGGCGTGCTGAACCTGAAGCAGGCCGTCTCCATCGTCATGGGTGCAAACATCGGCACCACCATTACCGCTTGGATCATCCAGCTCGGCTCCATCCAGTCCGACGGCAGCTGGTTCCTGTGGCTGTTCGACACCGATACGCTGGCTCCCATCGCGCTGGTCATCGGCATTGTGCTGATCATGTTCATCAAGAAGAAGAATCTGAAGTCCATCGGCGATATCGCCATCGGCTTCGGCATCCTGTTCGTGGGTCTGAGCCTGATGACCGACGGCGTCAAGCCCCTGATTGGCACCGATGCCTTTACCGCATTCCTCGACTTTATGAAGAACCCCCTGTTCGGCATCATGTTCGGTCTGGTGCTGACCGTCATCGTCCAGAGCTCCTCCGCCACCGTCGGCATGCTGCAGACCGTGGCTGCGGTTCCCGGCTCCGGCGTCACCTTCGCCATGGCCTACCCCATCATCATGGGCATCAACCTCGGCACCTGCGTCACCACCGCCATGGTCTGTTCCATCGGCTCCAGCCGCGATGCCAAGCGCACCGGCGTTGTTCACATCGTCTTCAATACCATCGGCACCGTTCTGTTCATGCTCGCCATGACCGTCCTGCAGAATATGAATGTGGGCGGCGACGGATTCTGGTTCGCAGGTGTGGATGACACGGGAATCGCCCTGTTCCAGACCGTGTTCAATCTGGTCACCGCCGTTGCTCTGGTGCCCTTTACCAACCAGCTGGTCGCTCTGTCCAAAGCCATCGTAAAGGAAGAGCCCGAGAAGGCGCCCCGCCATCCCGAGCTGGCAGGCCTCAGCGAGAACCTGTACATCTCCCCCGCCGTTGCCCTGAACGAGGCCGGCAAGGCCATCGCCTTCATGGGCGGCGTGGCCCGGGACAATTTCAAGCGCTGCATTGAGCAGCTCCTGCACTACGATCCCGCACGCTCCGCTGAGATCGCCGAGGAAGAAAATGCGCTGGATCAGTTCAGCGACGTAGCCGACCATTTCCTGATTGGTCTGAGCAGATCCATCGAAACTGAGGCCGACGACCGCCAGCTGGATATGTTGCTGCAGTGCATCCCCTCCTTCGAGCGCATCGGCGACTACGGCACCAACCTCGAGGAGCTGGGTGAGAAGCTCAGCCGCGAGGGCGGCTCCTTCTCCGAGAAGGCGCTGCAGGAGCTGGCGATCCTGACCGATGCACTCGGCGAGATCATGGATACCACCATCGAGGCCCTTCAGAACAACGACACCGAGTTGGCCAAGACCGTTGAGCCTCTGGAGGAGGTCATCGACGACATGGTCCGCCTGCTCCGCGACCGTCACACCAAGCGTCTGAAGAACGGCTCCTGCTCCGTTACCTCCGGTCTGGTGTTCATGGATGCGCTGACCCACATCGAGCGCGCCAGCGACCACTGCTCCTCCATTGCCATTCTGATGCTGGCTCGGGACAACACCGAGATCCTCGGCAACCACTACGACTACCTGCGTCAGCTCCACGAGGGCACCGACAAGCACTACGCTTCCGAGCTCCGCCGCCGCAGAGAACAGTACGTGGACAAGCTGTACCATCTCTAAGAATCCCGCAAATGTTCAAATGCCGCTGCCCGACCGGGCAGCGGCATTTTGTTAGTCGTCTTTGTGTTCGTTCTGTTCCGTCAGATGGAGTTTTTCTTTCACGATGGCAGCCAACTCAGCGGCCTTTTTGGCTTCGCGCCGGCGCTTGGCGTGTTCCCGCTTTTCTTTGAGCTTGGATTTGAGCTCCGGGGGCTGATCCTTCAGCTTTTCGGGATCGATGTTCTTTTCGGTGCAGCGCCGGGCGGTGTACTCGCTGAGCAGGGTGTACAGCACGCTGCAGATTGGGATCATCAGCACCATGCCGGCTACACCCATGAGATCCGCACCCACAGTCACCGCCGCCAGCGTCCACATGGAGGGCAGGCCCACACTGGTACCGACCACACGGGGGTAGATCAGATTGTTTTCGATCTGCTGCAGGATCAGGAACATGATCACAAAGGCCAGTGCCTGCATGGGATCATTGACAAGGATAAACAGCGCACCCAGTGCACAGCCGATCCATGCGCCCACGATGGGCACGAAGGCCGTCACCGCCACCAGCACGCTGACCAGCGGTACATAGGGCATCCGCAGCACAGACATGGTCACGGCAAACATACAGCCTAAGATCAGCACCTCGATGCACTGACCGGAGAAGAAATTCGAGAAGGTGGAGTTGGACAGCCGACCGATACGGATAACCTCATCGGCCCACTTCTCCGGCAGGAAGCTATAGAGGATGCGCCGCGCCTGACGGGCCAGACGCTCCTTGTTGCCGAGGCAGTAGAGGCTGAAAATCAGACTGATCATCAGATTCCAGATGGAGCTGATGAACTCTTTGACCACGCCGACGGTGTTGCCCACCACGGTTCCCAGCGTGTTGCCCACCAGATCCACAGCCTGCTGTGCCAGATTGGTCCAGTTGAGATTCTCAAAATCCGTATTCTCGGCGATCCACTGGGCCACCTGCGGATTCTCTTCAAGGAACAGCCGGATGTTCTGCTCCGCACGGGCGATAAAGGGCGGCAGCTGCTGGCCAATGATATCCGCAGTTTCTTTCACCTGCGGCACCAGAAGGTGCACCACCAGCGACACCACAAGTCCGATCACCACCAGCGTCAGTACGATGGAGACTGCCCGGTCAGCGGGAAAATTGGGAATGCGCCGGATCTGCCGCTCGATGGCACGCATGGGCACGTTCAGTATGAACGCGATACAGGCGCCCACCAGAAAGGGCTGCGCCATCGTAAAAGCCGCACCCAAGAGCTTCTTTACCCGGTCGGTGTCGTTGAGAAGCCAATAGAGCACGATGCAGCTCATGGCCCCCAGAATCACCGTCCGAATTTGTTTTTTATCCATTTCCATGGGTCCCTCCTATGTATCTGTGTAAATCGGAGCAGAATGCACGGACATCCTCCTCACGGGTGGCCCAGCTGGTGCACAGGCGGATGCAGCTGCTGTGCCCGTCCACCCTGTTCATGTACGTGACCGCATACTTCTCCCGGAGCTTCTCCAGCAGCGTATCCGGCACGATGGGGAAAAGCTGATTGGTGGGGCTCTCCACCTGCATGGCAAGGCCGGCATCGGTCAGCGCGGAGCGGAGGATCCGGGCCATCTGCAGCGCATAATCGGAGATCCGGTAGTACAGCCCGTCCTCAAACAGCACCTCAAACTGGATGCCCAGCAGTCGGTCCTTGGCCAGCATGCCGCCGTGCTGCTTGATGAGATAGCGGAAATCCTCCCGGAGCATGGGGTGCGTCAGAACCAGAGCCTCTCCGAACAGAGCGCCCACCTTGGTGCCGCCGATGTAGAAGGCATCGCACAGCCGGGCAAGATCGGGCAACCCAACATCGCTTACAGGGCAGCGCAGGCCGTAGCCCAGCCGGGCGCCGTCCACGAACAGATACAGTCCCAGCTCCCGGCAGACCGCGCTGAGGGCCTCCAGCTCCTTCAGAGAGTACAGGGTACCGTACTCCGTGGGATGGGAGATGTAGACCAGCTTCGGCTGAATCGTATGCTCCATGCTTTCATCCGTGCGGTGGAGCCGAACCAGCTCCGCCACCTGCGCCGCAGTGATCTTGCCGTCAGGGGCCGGAAGCGTCAGGCACTTGTGGCCCGTGGCCTCCACCGCGCCTGTCTCATGGACGTTGATATGGCCGGACTCGGCGCAGACTGCCCCCTGATGGGGCCGCAGTGCCGCATCGATGACAGTCAGATTGGTC
Source organism: Oscillospiraceae bacterium (assembly GCA_017507425.1). Taxonomy (GTDB): domain Bacteria; phylum Bacillota; class Clostridia; order Oscillospirales; family Oscillospiraceae; genus Faecousia. The sequence continues at coordinate 14,369 of JAFWAZ010000073.1, forward strand.
TGGGTGCCGCCTACGAGGAAGTGAACATCCAGATCCTCCCGCTTGCATTCGGCCTTGATCAAAGCTGCTGCAGCCTGACAGTGCCGGTCCGTGCCGTACCCCGGGGTCTGCTCGTAATTCGTCTGCACAAGGCGCTCCAGAATCTTCTCGTGGCAGCCCTCGCAGTAATCGCTTGTAAAGTATATCATGGTTTCCCTCCGTATTTGTTTCTCAAATATAAACATTATAGTGGAAACTCCTCCCGCAGTCAATGGAATATCCGAAGAAGCACCGCATAGTCTGTACAGACAGACACAGCTTGGGAGGTAGAAGCATGACCGATGACAAAGACGAGCGCGCCCGGCGGCTTGCTGTGTACATGATCGAAAGCGGCGGCACCGTCCGCTCTGCCGCAGACCACTTCGGCATCTCCAAATCCACCGTTCACAAGGATCTGTGCGACCTGCTCCCCAGAGCCTCCCCCGCCCTGTACGCCCGGGTACGGGAGCTCATGGACAAGAATAAATCCGAACGCCACATCCGCGGCGGCATGGCGACAAAGCAGAAATACAAAAAGATGCGCTGATATACAGCGCATCCGGATTTGTCGAAAAAGGCCTCCGGCCTTTTCCGCCATTTTTTTGCAGTCTGAGGAAGTTCCACGCATCCCCTCTTACAGGTCGTCTGCGTCCTGCACAGGCTTCTCCCATGGGTTCTCCGGAACGCCGGTGTACATTCCCTGGGGATCTGTATTGCCGGGGTCGGTGATCTGGCAGGGCCGCTCATTCGTCCATTCTGTTCTTCGTTTCATAAAAAGCACCTCCGGGCTTAGTTTGCCCGGAGGTGCTGTCGCTATTACAGGAATTTTGCAAGAATGCCGATGATCAGCAGAAGCGCAGGATAGGCAGCGTAATTGAGCAGCGGCTCCTGCTCGCCCCGCTCGCCGTTGTAACGGTGAAGCAGGATGCAGGACAGACATGCGCCGATGTAGAACAGATCAAACATCATGCAGATCATCGCTGCACAGAACCCGAACAGAGCCCGGAAATTACTCTTCTCCCGGACGAACCACAGCATCGCAGCAAAGATCACGATGCATACGCCGTGGTCGATGCGCAGCATCTTGCACCACAGGAATGCGGCAACAAAGATCAGCACCCGCATCAGGATATTGCGGATGTTCTTTCCCTCGAAGCGCTCCCAGAGGAACAGCATCACAAGGCTGAGGAACATGGCAATGGCAGGGTTGCGGCTGCCCATATCCCAAAGCCTGCCGGTCATGGCGAAATTATAGGGAAGCTCGCTGACCAGAGCCACTGCACCCACCCGGAGCAGATACTTTTCCACGCTGGAGGTATGGAGGAAGCCCTCGATCAGCAGGAACGCAAACAGCGGCACCGCACAGCTCTCCACCAGACAGCAGAAGAACGCCGCACCGGCGATGATCATGGCGCCGTCGGTTTCCAAGGCCGCCATCAGCGTGTCACCGGTCAGAGTCTCCAGACCCAAAAATCTGTGAAACAGAATGCTGCGCCCGACGATGCCGATGGCGAGGAATGCGGTTGCCCAATTGCGCAGCGTGGCAGCATTTCTGCCCTTCGGCGCCTCTGTTCTGCGTGTAAGTCTTGTGCCCATAGCTTATTTGCTCCTTTAGAATAATCGTATGTATCATATCACACGGATATGGAATTTGCAATGTCAACCCAAATGTCCGCCCTGCCCTCTTGGGACAGGGCGGAGATGTTTATGCGTTGGGGATCAGGACTGCCACACCGTAGGGGGGCAGCACAAGGGCGGCGCCGTCGAGGGCGATTTCACTTCCGTCGGCGCTGAGGGTTGCGGCCACAGACCAGTCTGCGTAGTCCGTCAGATCGGCTGTGGAAGCATCGGGGGAAATGTTCATCATAATGATGACCTGCTCGCCGTTCCATGCTTTGCGGAACGCACTGACGCAGCCGACGTTCAGGGCCTCCTCCACCGTGGTTCTGCCGTGGGAAATGGCGGGCAGCGCCTGACGGATGGCGATGGCCTGTCGGTAGTAGTTGTACAGGGAGCTGTCATCACCGCGCTGCTGCTCCAGAGAGCCCAGCGGGTATTCCTCGGGAAGCTCACACTCAGGAGGAGGATCGGTGGTGCCGTTGTCCCGGGTATCGTTCCAGACAAAGGGCGCCCGCTTGCTGGGGTCATTGCCGGAGCCGGTCATGCCGATCTCTTCGCCGTAGTAAATAAAGGCGGAGCCGGACATAAACAGATTCATGGCACCGGCCAGCTTCATTTTCAGCGGATCCCGGCCCACAAAGCCGGCGATACGGCCAACATCATGGTTGCTCAAGAAAGGGGCGTCGATGTAGTTAGGGTTCGCGGCGTAGTAAGCCTCGTCTGCCTGCTGCAGGGCCTTGGCATAGGTGGTGACGGTGGAGGCCGTACCGGCTGCCAGAAGTACCTTGGGGATCTTGCCGCTGGAATTGCCGAAGGGGAAATCGAACAGCGAGGTGATGCCGGACTCATAGTAGCGGGAGACGGTGGCAAAATTCTCCCAGACCTCGGCGACGAGGTAAGCGTCGGGCTTCAGCTCCGTGGCGGTGGTCTGGATCCAGTTCAGGACTTCCACATTCTTGTCGACAGAGCCGGAGTAGAACTCCTTGGCGGCATCCAGTCGGAAACCGGAGACACCCTTGTCGAACCAGAACTGCATGATGTCCCGGATCTCGGCACGAACCTTTTCGTTTCCGAGGTTCAGGTCGGGCATATGGGGAGAGAACATGCCCTCGTAGTACCACTCGCTGCCCTCCACGGCGTGCCAGCCGCTGGCGGGCTCCCTGCTGAAGGAGTAATACTCTACGTACTGGCACGCCTCAGCGCTGGGCTCAGCGCCCGCAGGAAGGCTGCGCAGGTAATCGCAGGCAGCCACAAACCAAGCGTGGTCATTGCCGGTGTGGTTGAGCACCAGATCGGTGATGACGTGAATGTCGCGCTTGGCGCACTCGGCCATCAGCTCTTCAAAGTCAGCCACGGTGCCGTACTGGGGGTCGATGTCGTAGTAATCACGTACATCGTACTTGTGGTAGCTCTGGCTGGGATGGATGGGCATGAACCAGATGCCGTTGATGCCCAGCTCCTGCAGGTAATCCAGCTTGGAGATGACGCCCTGCAGATCGCCGATGCCGTCGCCGTCGGAGTCGCAGAAAGAGTAGACGAAAATTTCGTAGAAGGTGCGGTAATTGTCATCGGGAGATGCGCCAAGCTTGGCGATCTCGGCCAGTGCTGCCTCGGTCTTTTCAGCCTGTTCGGATTCCAAAGCCGCCCCCGAAGTCTCGGGGGCGGTGGTGGGGACAGTATTTGCGGAGCATCCGAACAGCAGCAGAAGACTGAGCAGCAGGCTCAGAATTCGAACTGCTTTTTTCATGGGCTTAACCCTTGACAGCGCCGCTCATTGCTTCCTGATACATCTTCTGAGTCATCAGATACAGGATAGAAATGGGGATGGAGATCAGGACTGCACCTGCACAGAAGCGGACGAACCAAACCTCAACGTACTCTTTCTCCAGCATGTTGAACAGGCCGACGGAGACGGTCCAGTACTGGGCCTTTGCACCGGCGATAACCTTTGCAAAGATGAAGTCCATCCAGGGGCCCATGAAGGAGGTGATGACCTGATAGACGATCATGGGCTTGCACAGGGGCAGGGTGACCTTGGTGAAGACCTGCCAGCGGGTGCAGCCGTCGATCATGGCAGCCTCGTCCAGAGACTTAGGGATGGTATCCATGTAACCCTTCATGACATGGAAGCCCAGACCCGCACCAGAGCAGTAGCAGATGATCAGTGCCAGATAGATGTTGTTGCCCTCAGTCATGCCCAGAGCCTTCAGAATGAAGTACACGGCGATCATGGACATGAAGCCGGGGAACAGCGTGATGACCATACCCATGTTCATGTAAGCCTTACGCATCTTCCACTTCACGCGGGACAGAGAGTAGGAAACCGCCAGCACGAAGAAGGTGGAGATCACACAGGAGCAGCATGCAATAAAGAAGGTGTTCAGGAACATCCGGGGGAAGTTAATGACATTGTAGTCGGTAAACAGAGCGATGTAATTGTTGAGGGTATACTTTTCGGGCAGGAAGGTGGAGATATACTGACCGATGCCGTCACGGAAGGACTGCATGATGACCCAGAAGAAGGGCAGCAGCCAAATCACGCACATAACGGTCAGGAAAACATAGGTGATGATATCACCGGCGAGCCGTCTGGCCTTCATGCCGCCTTCGATTTTCTTAGCCATTACTTGAACGCCTCCTCATCCTTGTAAGATCCGCTGGAGCGGTAGGTGATCAGAGAAACAGCAGCCAGAACCACGAAGGTGAAGATACCGATGACGGCACCCATGTTGTAGTTCTTCTGATCCACCGTCAGCTTGTAGAGCCAGGTAACGAGCAGATCCGTCTCACCGGCGGTGTTGCCGATCAGCAGAGGATCGCCGCGGGTCAGCAGGTAAATAACATTGAAGTTATTGATGTTGCCGGTGAAGGAAGTGATGATGTAGGGAGTCAGAACGAAGATCATGTAAGGCAGGGTGATATTCATGAACTGCTGGACAGCATTGGCGCCGTCGATGGTGGCAGCCTCATACTGCTCGGCAGGGATATTCTGCAGAATACCGGTGACCTGCATGATGGTGTAGGGAATACCGACCCACAGGTTGACGATGATGACCACGACCTTGGCCCATGTGCCGTCCTGCAGGAAAGGCAGAGCCTTGTCGATCAGGCCCGCATTGAGCATCATCTGGTTGAAGATACCCTGAGGCATCAGCATGGAACGGATCAGCATCAGAGAGACGAACTGGGGGATGGCGATGGTCAGAGACAGGCAGCCTCTAAACAGGCCCTTGCACTTGATGGTCTTGCGGTTGATGATGATGGCAACGAAAGTGCCCAGAAAGAAGTTCAGGAAGGTTGCGAAGAATGCCCAGATCAGAGTCCAGGCCAGAACGCTGCCGAACTGCTTGCCGATGGCATTGTTCGCATTGAACAGGGTCTTGAAGTTCTCCAGACCGACCCAGTCAAACAGAACAGGATTCTGGGTGTTGTAGTTGGTGAATGCCATACAGATCATGTACAGCAGGGGCAGAATGGTGAACACGGCGATGCCGGTCACGGGCAGGATCATCAGCAGCTTGTGAATATTCTCATCGAACAGGGTCTTGACCTGCTCAATGAAGTTGGTCTGGCAGCCGGCCTTCTTCATCATGACAGACTTATAGCCGCTGCGGACAGAAAGCTGCCACACGAAGATCAGCAGCGCAATGATGCACAGGGTGGCAACGCCGTACAGCAGGATCTGGTTGGAGTCGTCACCTGCAACATAGACATACATGCCCTGAGCTTCGTCATAGACCTCTTCCTGCACTCTGTCACCCAGAGAGGGCAGAAGGCTGAGCCAGTGCAGGCCGCCCATCTCCGCAAACAGATAGAAGAACACACCGGCTTCGATGGCCAGATAGATCAGACCCATGATGATCTGACCGCTGGCAATGTTGGCAAAGCCCATCACAAGGCAGGAGATCCATACCAGAGGGCCGCCGTTTTTCAGCGCAGTAAGCAGGGACGGATCCGCAATCCGGTTCCGCTCAGCTGCTTTGATTAACGCATTGGTAGACACAATATC
>JAFWAZ010000014.1 GCA_017507425.1 Oscillospiraceae bacterium
GCATTCGGCAGCGCATCGGTGACGATGCCCTCAATTTCGATTACGTCGTCCTTTGCCAAGACAATAACCTCCTTGGTTAGACTAAATGATGTTCTGGCGGATATAGGCCAGATCCTTGCGTAATTCGCTGTTGAGTACTTTATCGCCGGCGAGAAGTTTCGCCGCGATTCTGGTCTCAGCGCGAAGAACTTTGCTTACGTGCTTGCATTTCTTACGTTTGGGCTTCTCCAACGTGCGGTCCTTGCCGTTGGCCAGGAGGGTGTACACACCCTCTGTTCCGATCACATAGAACAGTTGGTCCCGATCCCGTCCGGCGGTAGAAACGACCACGTCGGATATACGTATACAATCAGGTTCCATAATCAAAGCCCTTCGTTGACGGTGAGTATTTCCGGCTCCCCGTCGGTGATGAGTACAGTATTTTCATACTGGGCGGCCCATTTTCCGTCGGCGGTGACGGCTGTCCACCTATCCTTCAGGACTTTCACCTCATAGGATCCCATGGTGACCATGGGCTCGATGGCCAGCGTCATGCCGGGCAGAAGCCGGGGCCCGCGTCCGGGAGCACCGTAGTTGGGCACCTCCGGATCTTCGTGCAATTGTGCACCTACACCGTGACCTATGTAGGCACGCACAACTGAAAAACCGTTGGACTCCACATGCTTTTGGATGGCGTGGGAGATGTCGGACACGCGGTGTCCGCGTTTTGCGTACTTGATTCCCTCGTAGAAGCTTTCGCGGGTCACATCAATGAGCCGCTGGGCCTCAGGAGAGACTGTTCCGCATGCATAAGTTGCAGCACAATCGCCATGGAACCCCTGATAGTAAGCACCGACATCCACCGTGACGATGTCGCCATCGCGCAGCACGTAGCTGCCGGGAATGCCGTGCACCACTGCCTCATTGACAGAGATGCAGGTGCTTGCCGGGAAGCCGCCATAGCCGAGGAACGACGGTTTCGCGCCCTGGCTCACGATAAAATCGTGAACAGCTTTATCAATCTGCTTGGTCGTAACGCCGGGCTTTACCATAGACCCTGCCAGAGCACGGGCTGCCGCGGTAATTTTACAAGCCTTGCGCATACGCTCAAGTTCATGTCCATTCTTTATTGCGATCATACTCTTGCACCGATTTTCTCGAGAATCTCGTCGGTGATCTTTGCGATGGCCTGATTGCCCTCGACCAGACGCAGCAGGCCGCGCGCAGCATAGAAGTCCTTCAGAACCTCCGTCTGAGCATGGTACACAGCCAGCCGCTTCTGAACGGTCTCGGGGGTGTCATCCTTGCGGATGGCAACATCGGAGCCGCACAGATCACATTTGCCCTCGATCTTGGTGGGATTGGCGACGATGTGATAGCTGGCGCCGCACTTGGTGCAGACGCGGCGGCCGGTCATACGGCCCTCGATCACGCTGTCGTCGATCTCAATGGAAACCACATGGTCGATGCGGACGCCCTTGGCTTCCAGAGCCTCAGCCTGGGCCAGCGTGCGGGGCACGCCGTCCAGAATGAAGCCTCTGGAGCAGTCGGGCTGGGCCACGCGCTCCGCGACGATGCCGAGGATGACCTCGTCGGGAACAAGCAGGCCGTTATCCATGTAGCTTTTGGCCTTCAGGCCGGTCTCCGTGCCATTGGCGATTGCCTCACGGAGCATATTACCGGTGGAGATAGAGGGAATACCGAGCTTTTCGATGAGGAGCTCGGCCTGGGTTCCCTTTCCTGCACCGGGCGCACCCAGCAGAATCAGATTCATCCTGTTACCTCTCCCTTAGTCAAGGAAGCCCTTGTAGTGACGCATCAGCATCTGGGCCTCGATTGCCTTGACGGTCTCCAGAGCAACACCGATGACGATGATGACGGAGGTGCCGCCGATGGCCAGAGAACCGGCACCGGGGATGAAGCTGCCGCAGATGATGGGCAGCAGAGCGACAATGGCCAGATAGGCAGAGCCAAAGACCACGATCTTGTTGATGACCTTCTGGATGAAGTCAGCAGTGGGCTTGCCGGGACGGAAGCCGGGGATGAAGCCGCCGTTCTTCTTCAGGTTGTTGGAGATCTCGGTGGAGTCATACTGGATGGCAGCATAGAACCAGCCGAAGAAGAAGATCAGCAGGCCGTACATCAGTGCATAGAACACGGAAGTACTGCTGAAGAAGGTATCGTACCACCAGATCTTGCTCTGGGCAGTGATGCCGAAGAAAGCGCAGATGGTAGCGGGGAAGGAGCAGATGCTCTGGGCGAAGATGACGGGCATAACACCGGACATGCTCACCTTGATGGGCAGGTTGGTGCTCTGGCCGCCGTAGATCTTACGGCCCACAACGCGCTTTGCGTACTGGATGGGGATCCGGCGCTCGGCGTCGTTGACAAAGATGATAAACAGAACCAGTGCAACCATGACCACGGCGACCAGAATGGCCCACCAGCCCATGTGCAGCATGGTGTTCAGGCCTGCGGGCAGAGAGGAGATGATGTTGGCAAACAGGATCATGGAGATGCCGTTACCGATACCATACTCGTTGATCTGCTCGCCCAGCCACATGACCACGGCAGAGCCGGCGGTGAAGGTCAGGACGATCACCAGACCGGGCAGGAAGCCGGACTTGGTCAGGATCTGCTGAGTGCTCAGCAGGACATAGAAGCTCCAGCCCATGATCAGACCCAGACCAACGGTGGTGCAGCGGGTGATCATGTTGATCTTCTTCTTGCCCTCCTCGCCCTCTTCCTTTGCCATGCGCTCCAGAGCGGGGATGGCAACGGTGAGCAGCTGGATGATGATGGATGCGTTGATGTAGGGCTGGATGCTCAGTGCCAGGACAGTGCCCTGAGAGAAAGCGGAGCCGGACATCGCGTTGTACAGGCCCAGAATCGTGTCGCCCAGAACGGAGCTAAAGTACTCGCCGAGCATATCGACATTGATATAGGGGACGGGGATCACATTGCCGATCCGGTACAGAAGCAGGACCATGGCAGTGAACATGAGCTTCTTGCGGAGCTCAGGAATTTTCCATGCGTTACGCAGGGTCTCGATCACTTAGACCACCTCGGCCTTTCCGCCTGCCTGCTCGATTTTTTCCTTGGCAGACTCGGAGAAGGCCGCAGCCTTGACAGTGATCTTCTTGGTCAGGTTGCCGTTGGACAGAACCTTCAGACCGTAGGGGCAAGCATTGATGATGCCCTTCTCGATCAGAGCAGCAGCGTCGACCACAGCGCCGTCCTCGAACTTGTTCAGGACTGCGACGTTGATAGCGGTCAGGGGCTTAGCAAAGATGTTGTTGAAACCACGCTTGGGAACGCGGCGAACCAGAGGCATCTGGCCGCCCTCGAAACCGACGCGAGTCTTGCCGCCGGAGCGGGCGTGCTGACCCTTGTGACCACGGCCACCGGTCTTACCGTTGCCGGTACCGACACCGCGGCCCTTACGCTTGGC
>JAFWAZ010000074.1 GCA_017507425.1 Oscillospiraceae bacterium
CCTACCGCTACCTGCACACCCTGTACAACCTGGGACCCAGCCCCGAGCCCAACCTGACCGTTCTGTGGTCCACCCGTCTGCCCGAGAACTTCAAGCGCTACTGCGCCAAGGTGTCCATCGAGACTTCCTCCCTGCAGTATGAGAACGACGACCTGATGCGCTACACCCACGGCGACGACTACGCCATCGCCTGCTGCGTCTCCTCCATGAGACTGGGCAAGGAAATGCAGTTCTTCGGCGCCCGCGCCAATCTGGCCAAGTGCCTGCTGTACGCCATCAACGGCGGTGTCGACGAGGTTTCCAAGAAGCAGGTCGGCCCCAAGTACCGTCCCATCACCTCCGAGTATCTGGACTTTGACGAAGTCATGGAGCGCTTCGACGCCATGATGGAGTGGCTGTGCCGCGTGTACGTCAACACCCTGAACGTTATTCATTATATGCATGACAAGTACTGCTACGAGAAGGTTCAGATGGCTCTGCACGACAAGAAGGTCACCCGTTGGTTCGCCACCGGTATCGCCGGCCTGTCCGTTGTCGCCGACTCCCTGTCTGCCATCAAGTACGCCAAGGTCAAGGTCATCCGCGACGAGAGCGGTCTGGCCGTGGACTACGAGGTTGAGGGCGACTTCCCCAAGTACGGCAACGACGACGACCGTGTCGACAGCCTCGCCAACATGATCCTGCACCACTTCATGGAGCACATCCGCAAGAACCACACCTACCGCGACTCCATCCCCACCACCTCCATCCTGACCATCACCTCCAATGTCGTCTACGGCAAGGCCACCGGCTCCACCCCCGACGGCCGTAAGAAGGGCGAAGCTTTCGCTCCCGGTGCCAACCCCATGCACCGCCGCGACGAGAAGGGCGCCATCGCTTCCCTGTCCTCCGTTGCCAAGCTCAGCTTCAAGGACGCTCAGGACGGCATCTCCAACACCTTCTCCATCATCCCCGGCGCTCTGGGCAAGGATGACGAGCTGTTTATGGGCGACTTCGGTGACCTCGGCGTGGAGCTGAGCGATCTGGGTCTTGAGCCCGACGAGCTGGAGTGCAACTCCTGCGCCAATGTCCCCACCCTGTTCGAGGGTCTGGACGCCGAGTAATCCCAATTCCCACAAGGAGGAACAACCCATGAAAGCAACCGATAAGCAGATCGACAATCTGGTCTCCCTGCTCGACGGCTACGTCGAGAAGCGCGGCCATCACCTGAATGTCAACGTGTTCTCCAAGGAGACCCTGCTGGACGCACAGGCCCATCCCGAAAAGTATCCCCAGCTGACCATCCGCGTCTCCGGCTACGCCGTCAACTTTGTCAAGCTGACCAAGGAGCAGCAGGACGAGGTCATTTCCCGTACCTTCCACGAGAAAATCTAAGCCTATGCACGGCTTCATCCATTCCACGGAGAGCTTCGGCACGGTGGACGGCCCCGGCGTACGGTTTGTCATCTTCCTGCAGGGCTGCCCCATGCGCTGCAAGTATTGCCACAACCCTGATACCTGGAAGATGAATTCCGGCTCCGTCCGCTCCGCCCAGTCGCTGATTCAGGAATATGATCGCAACAAGGCCTTCTACACCAAGGGTGGCATCACCGTCACCGGCGGCGAGGCACTGATGCAGATCGATTTCCTGCTGGAGCTCTTCGCGCTGGCCAAAGAAAAGGGCATCCACACCTGCCTTGACACCTCCGGCGTAACCTACCGGCCCGGCGAGTCTGCTTACAATGAAAAGCTGGACAAGCTGATGACGCTGACGGATCTTGTGATGCTGGACATCAAGCACATCGACCCTGAGGGCCACAAGGACTTGACCGGCCACGGCAACGATGGTATTCTGGCCTTTGCCCGGTATCTGGCTGAGAAAAATATCCCCGTCTGGATCCGTCATGTGGTGGTGCCCGGCATCACCGACGACCCCAAGCAGCTGGCCCGGCTGGGCGCATTCCTCGGGCGGCTCCCCAATGTTCAGGCGCTGGACGTGCTCCCCTACCACATCATGGGCGTGAGCAAGTACAGGGAGCTGGATATCCCCTACCCCCTTGACGGCGTCCCCCCTGCCACCAAACAGCAGGCCAAGGATGCCAAGCAGATTATCCTCACCGCATACTGGAAAGTTCGCCGCCAGAACGCATAATCAAACTTTTGGGACACCCCTGCGGGGGTGTCCCATTTTTGTTTGTACGGTTTTCGGCAGCCTGTCAGCGGCGACCCGCCGCGCCCGGAATGCATCGCCTCCGTCAAGCACCGGTCCGGACCACACGTGTTTAACTCGACTTCCGATTTGAACAAGCTGCGACAGTTTGTCAGCGGCGACTCGCCGCAAAAAGGGCGGCCCGAAAGGGCCGCCCTCTGCGATTTGGAAGATTACTGTTTCAGATGTGTACAATGCCGGACCACACGTGTTTTACTCGTCTGTCGACACGCACAAGCTGCGACAGTTTACTTGTCGGCGTTGCCGACTTACTTGTTGTAGGTGCGGTACAGGAAGGTGACGACCTGTGCGCGGTTGCAGATGTTGTCCACGCCGAAGGCAGTGGTGGAGATGCCGTTGGTGATGTCGTTCTCAACAGCCCAAGCAACTGCAGTGGTGTAGAACTGGCCGGCCTTCACGTCG
>JAFWAZ010000075.1 GCA_017507425.1 Oscillospiraceae bacterium
GCCGGCGTAGTCGCTGAAGCTGTTGGAGCCCCAGTTGCCGCCGTTGTTGATGTTGAACCAGACGTCGCCCTTGCCCTCAACGGTGAAGGAGCCGTCTTCCTTGGTGGTCATGTTCTCGATCAGAACGTACTCCTCGTCCAGATAGTCGGGGGAGATCATGTTGGAGTAAGCGTAGGTGCCCTGCTTCAGGTAAGCCTCGGCGTTGTGGATGACCACGGAGCCGGCGTACATGGAGTCAGCGCGGTAGTTCTGAGCCTCGGGGGCCAGCAGACGCTTGGCGGACTCGACGAAGTCATTGGCAGTGATGGGGGTGCCATCCTCCCACTTCAGGTCCTGACGCAGGTTGACGATGTAAGCCTTGGCGGTGTCGCCCTCGACGATGCCGTACTGGCCGACGTAGTCAGCAGTCACATCGACGGGATCGCCGATGGCCATGCCATCGACCATGGCGTAGCCATCCTTGGTCTCGTTGTAGTCGAAGACATAGAAACCAGAGGTGATGTAATCCAGGATCTCCGCATCAGTATTGGTCTGATAGGTGTGGGTGTTCCAGTTGGTGGGGAACTCAGCCAGTGCGTAGTTGTAGGTGTAGGTACCTGCAACAGCGGGGGTGGTGGTCTCAGGAGCGCCGGTGGTCTCGGGAGCGGGGGTGCCGCAGGCAACCAGACCCAGAACCATGACGACTGCCAGAACCAGTGCGAGCAGTTTCTTCATTTTCTTTTCCTCCTTGGAAATTTTTACCGGCAGGGAATGCCGGTGTGTTTATAATAATTGTTAGGACGTATGGCTTAACAAATTATTAACAACTGAAGTATACCCGTTCCGCCCATAAAATGCAAGGGAAAACCGCGTTTTTTTCAACGCATACCGCATTTTCTCCGATTTCTACGAATCTGACTCAATGGGCGCCGGGCCGTCCGTGCTGTTTTTTCAAAAACACAGATACAATTTGGAAAGAATTATTGATACTATAGCACAATCAATCGACGGAATCAACTCTTTTTTGCAACTTTTGTATCCAAAACTGCGAAGTTGTGCTTTTTTATAAGACCCGTCAAGTCTATCCTTTGACAATTGTGCAGGTCGCACAATTTGATATTTCCGAACGGAATTCCCTCGGGCACTTCCTCGAAAACCGCCTGTTTTCCCTTTCTTTGTGCGACCGCCGGTTGCGCACAATTATGCGCGGATTCCGTCCTCCGGGGTCACCTGACCCCCACAGAGGACGTCCGTGTCCGTTGCACTTGCAACCATACGCCTGATATCCTGCATTTTGCAGGACGGACGGCAGGAACCTTCGCCGGCTCCCTGCCCCATCGGGAATATTCCGCAGCAGCACTTGCAAAGAGTTACAACATCCGATATAATATACTCTAGGAAATGGCCCCTGTGCCGTTCCCCGAAACCGCACATCCCGAAACGGCACGCAGGCCGTTCCCTGCATTATATCATCACAAGGAGCAAAACTATGTCTGCCTATGATTATCTGATCGTCGGTGCAGGTCTGTACGGCGCGGTCTGCGCCCGGGAGGCCGTCAATGCCGGCAAAAAAGTCCTCGTCATCGACAAGCGCCCCAACATCGCCGGCAATGTCTACACCGAGGAGGTGGAGGGCATCAACGTCCACGTCTACGGCGCCCACATTTTCCACACCAACAACAAGATCGTTTGGGATTATGTCAACCGTTTCGCTGAATTCAACCGCTTCACCAACTCCCCCGTGGCCAACTACAAGGGTGAGCTGTACTCCCTGCCCTTCAACATGTATACCTTTAATAAGATGTGGGGCGTTGTGACCCCCGAGGAGGCCGCCGCCAAGATCGAGGAGCAGCGTCGTGAGGCCGGCATCACCGAGCCGAAGAATCTGGAGGAGCAGGCCATCTCCCTGGTGGGCACCGACATCTACGAAAAGCTGGTCAAGGGCTACACCGAGAAGCAGTGGGGCCGGGACTGCAAAGATCTGCCCGCCTTCATCATCAAGCGTCTGCCCGTGCGCCTGACCTTTGACAACAACTATTTCAACGCCCTCTATCAAGGAATCCCCATGGGCGGCTACACCAAGATGGTGGCCAATATGCTCGATGGCATCGAAGTCCGCCTGAACGTGGACTACCTCGAGAACAAGGCCGAACTGGATGCGCTGGCCGACCGGGTCATCTACACCGGCCCCATCGACGCCTACTTTGATTACAAACTGGGCAACCTCGAGTACCGCTCCGTCCGCTTTGAGACCGAGGTGCTGGACAAGCCCAATTTCCAGGGCAACGCCGCCGTCAACTACACCGACCGGGAGACCCCTTGGACCCGGATCATTGAGCACAAGTGGTTCGAGTTCGGCGACCAGCCCAAGACCGTCATCAGCCGCGAGTATTCCTCCGAGTGGAAGCCCGGTGACGAGCCCTACTACCCCGTCAACGACGCGCGCAACGGCGCACTCTATCAGCAGTACAAGGCTCTGGCCGATGCCGAGGAGAAGGTCATCTTCGGCGGCCGTCTGGGCGAGTACAAGTACTACGACATGGATGCCGTCATCGCCTCCGCGCTGGATAAGTGCAGGGAGCTGTTCTGATCTGATACCTGTAGGGAACGGCCTGCGTGCCGTTCCCCATATCCCGGAAGACTGCAAATGTTGTGGATTTTGCCCCTGCGGAACAAAATCCACGGGACGGCACATAGGCCGTCCCCTACAAAAGGATTTTCGACAGTCCAAGGAGAGGTCAGATGACCTCTCCTTAATTTTATAGATCACCCGTTTCCATTCCCCGCATTGCTCACACAGATCCAGCTCTCTGGAAAGCACATATTTCCATCCCGGCTCCCGCTGATCGCTGAGTTTTCGCCAGCATTCCGGACAGATTTCAGACATTTCTTCACACCTTTCCAATATGACATTCAGTGAATGTCATATTGGAATCCATTTTACCATATACTTTCCTCGTTGACAATCACTAAATGTCATTGAGGAGGGTTTCCATGTTCACCAACAAGACAAAGGACGGCAGAAACAACATATGTGGTGCTCAGATTGCTTACTACCGAAAGCTGAGCGGCAAATCCCAGCGGGAGTTGGCAGACGCACTCCAGCTTGCCGGTCTTGATCTGGACAAGAACGCTATCCAGCGGATGGAAGCCGGAAAACGGTTCATCACAGATATTGAGTTGGTGTATCTGGCCAAGGTTCTGAACGTATCCTACGAAGACCTGTTATCTGCAAGCAGTGCCATCCCCGGAGAATGACACCGCCTTTCTTCTTGACTGCCCCCGAAAACTATGCTAAAATATCCCGGTAAATCACGCCGCTGTGGTGGAATGGCAGACACCGCGGACTTAAAATCCGCTGGGGGCAACTCCGTACCGGTTCGAGTCCGGTCAGCGGCACCAAAAAGCTCCAATGAATGATGCATTCATTGGAGCTTTCAAACTCAGCACCCTTTGTCGAGGGGCGTTTATGGGACTTGTGATGCTGTATTCCTGCAGTAGAAAGAAAGGGGCGATATGAATGAGCAGCACAATGATTTCTCCCGAGATGATCGTTCAGGAGCAAATCAACCGGACGAGCAATGCCTACGATGTCATTTATCTGTACGGCAATACGAATGCAGCCGCAGCTTTGGCAGCAGCTGCGGAAAAAGCGATGCGGGCCAAAGACCCGGATTCCGTGATCGTTCACACCAGCGGCGATCAGTTTCTGGAAGATCTTCACCTTAACTGCTGTCAGGGCACTCTGCGCCGGATGCAGAATGCCTATTTGGGGGATTATCTGATTCTGGAAGACATCCAGTGTGTCGCCGGAAAGGAGTACACCCAGCAGATCCTATACGGAATTATCAACTCGTTTTTGGAAAACGGCAAGCAAATCCTGATCACCGGAACCGCTCCTCCTTACTGCATCGCAGCGCTTGCGCCGCGCATTCAGGCACAGCTCATCGGCGGGATCAATATTTTCGTGGAATAACGTCATACGCCCCTGCACAGATCGGCAGGGGCGTATTTTTTATTGCAAAACCTCATCCAGAAACGCCGCGCACTTCTCCTCGAATTCCGCCCGTGTTCCGTCATTATATAATGTATATTCGCACATTTCCCGGAACCAGCTTTCGCTCTTTTGGGCGCTGATCCGGTTTTCGGCGTATTCCCTCGAAATGCCGTCGCGCTGCATGAGCCGCTCGATCCGGTCGGCCTTGGGCGCGCAGACGGCGACGGTGGTGTCGCACAGCTCCGACAACCCACCCTCGAACAGGGCGATGGCGTCTATTGCGGCCAAGGCGGGCCTTGCCGCCAGCCTGCGGAGGATCTCCGCCCTGATTGCTCCGTGGGTGATGGCGTTCAGGTCACGCAGGGCCTTGGGGTCGGCGAAGACGATGGCCCCCAGGCGCTTCCGCTCCAGCTTTTTATCCACAACCACGCCGGGAAATCTGTCGTTGATGGCGTTCAGAAGCACCTCGTCCCGGGTCAGAAGCTCATGGTAGACCGCGTCGCAGTCCAGCACCAGACCGCCCCGGGCTTCGATCTCTTTTAACAATGTGGTCTTGCCGCAGCCGGTGCCGCCGGTGATGCCGAGGATCATTTGGCCCCTCCCACCCGGATGATGTGGAAGCCCGCAGCCTTCTTCAGCCGGTTCTGGACGGCGTAGGCGATGCCGCCGCCCTCGGGGCAGCGGGCGAAAATGCGCTTGATGGCGGGGTCATCCAGCTCCCGCAGAGCGTCGAACAGGCCCGCGGACAGGCTCTCGGGGTCGGCCTCCCGGCCGTAGGCCAGCGGCGCGCAGTTCCGATAGAGCTCCAGCTCCTCCTCGAAGCACATGACCCGGTCGCCGGGCTCGAAGAAATGGTTGATGTAGTCCGCCGCCTGCTCCCGATCGCCGGAGATGATGACCACGTCGGCCTGAGGGGTGTAGTGGATGTACTTCATGCCGGGGGCCTTGGCGATCTCATCGGGATCCAGCTCCTGGGTCACGGATTTGTCCACCGTCAGCTCCCCCAGCACCTCAAAAATCTGCTCCGGGGTGATGCCGCCGGGCCGCAGGAGCCGGGGAGGCCGCTCGGTCAGGTCGACGATGGTGCTCTCCACGCCCACCCGGCAGTGGCCGCCGTCCACCACCGCGTCGATCTTGCCGTCGTGGTCGTGGAGGACGTGCTGGGCGGTGACGGTGGAGGGCTTCTTCGACAGATTCGCCGAGGGCGCCGCCACGGGCACCCCCGCCAGACGGATGATCTCCCGGGTGGTATCGTTGTCGGGACAGCGGATGCCCACGGTCTTCAGGCCGCCGGTGGTGCTCTTCGGCACGATGGGCTTGGCGGGCAGGATCATGGTCAGGGGGCCGGGCCAGAATTTCTCCGCCAGCAGGTACGCCGCCGCGGGGATATCATAGGCGAAATCCTCCATCTGGATGGGATCCGCCACATGGAGGATCAGGGGGTTGTCGTTGGGACGTCCCTTGGCGACGAAGATCTTCGCCACCGCCTCGGGATCCAGACCGTTGGCGCCCAGACCGTAGACCGTCTCCGTGGGGATGGCCACAAGGCCGCCCTCTCTTAAGATTTTTGCCGCCGCATCGCAGGTGTTGGGATCCGATGCGGGCAGATAGAGTGTTTTCATATCTATATTACCTCTTTCAAAAACAATCGTAGGGGACGGCGTCCTCGACGTCCCGTCCGCCGCCAGGCGGCTATGCGGTATGCGGAAAAATCGGCCCATCGAGGTCCGATTTTTCCGACGGGTCGTCGAGGACGCCGACCCCTACGGTTCTGCTTCAAGATTGTGCGTTCTTTAATTTCTCCGCCTGATCGGCGGTGGCCAGTGCGTCGACGAGTTCATCGAGGTGGCCGTCCATGACGGAATCGATCTTGTAGAGGGTCAGGTTGATCCGGTGGTCGGTGACCCGCCCCTGAGGGAAATTGTAGGTGCGGATGCGCTCGTTGCGCATGCCGGTGCCCACCTGCGATCTGCGCAGACCCGAGTGCTCGGACTCGATGCGGCTCTGCTCGATCTCGTAGAGCTTGCTGGCCAGCATCCGCATGCATTTTTCCCGGTTCTGCAGCTGGCTCCGCTCCTCCTGACAGGCGACGACGATGCCGCTGGGCTTGTGGATCAAGCGTACAGCCGAGCTGGTTTTGTTGACGTGCTGGCCGCCGGCGCCGCTGGCCCGGTAGACCTGCATCTCGATATCGGCAGGATTGATCTGCACATCCACCTCTTCCATCTCGGGAAGCACCGCCACGGTGGCGGTGGAGGTGTGGACCCGGCCGCCGGATTCCGTCTCCGGCACCCGCTGTACCCGATGGACGCCGGACTCGTACTTCAGCCGGGAGTAGGCGCCGGCGCCGTTGATGACGAAATCCGCCTCCTTCACGCCGCCCAGCTCCGTTTCATTGTAGTTCAGCAGCTCGATGCGCCAGCCCATTTTCGCGGCGTACATGCTGTACATCCGGAACAGACTGTGGGCGAACAGGGCGCTCTCCTCGCCGCCGACGCCGCCGCGCAGCTCCATAATGACCGATTTTTCGTCGTTGGGATCCTTGGGCAGCAGCAGAAGCTGGAGCTCCCGGTAGAGCTGCTCCTGCTTTTCCTTGGCCTCCGCGAAGGTCTCCTGACAGAATTCCCGCATTTCCGGGTCGGCCATCAGCTCCTCGGCGTCCGCCTGCTCCTGCACCGCCGCCAGATAGGCCCGGTAGCAGGTGACGATGGGCTCCAGATCGTTGCGCTCCCGCAGTAGCTTCGCCGCCTTTTTCGGGTCGGCGTAAAAATCCGGCAGCTCGGATTTGAAATTCAGTTCCTCAAAGCGGTTCTCCACCGCACGAAGCTTTTCCAGCATAAAAACTCCCAATATGTGTTGTAGGGGACGGCGTCCTCGACGTCCCGCCCGCCGTCAGGCGGCAGTTCGGTATACGTTCAGAAAATTTGCCCATCGAGGTCAAATTTTCTGTCGGGTCGTCGAGGACGCCGACCCCTACGGTTTGATGGAATCAATTCAGACAGGCCGGTACACATTCACCACACAGCTTGCGGTGTCGGTGAGCGTGGTCGTCTCTTTCAGGCGCTTGGCGCCGTCCATGCTGATGCGCCAGAAGTGGGGCGTCATGGACAGCAGATTCGTGATCTGCTCCCCCTCGGCGGTAAATTCAAAGCGGACTGGGGTGGAGGAGATCAGCTCGAAGCCCTCCAGCGTGGGGACAGAATCCTTGTCCTTCAGCAGAATTTCGGGATAGATGATGGATTTCAGACCCATCAGGTGATCCTGCGCCGCCAGTACCTGAATGAAAATGCCGTCCTTTTTCAGCACCCGACGGAATTCGGCGGGCATGGTCAGGGCGAACATGCTCATGAGCACGCCCACGGAATCGTCGGGGATGGGCAGATGGGCGGCGGTGCCGCAGACCCACCGGTGGCCCTTGTACCGGGCGGCAGCGCAGCGGACAGCCTCCTTGGAGATGTCCAGACCCGTCAGCTCCGCCCCAATGGAATTGGCAACGCGCACGGCGTAGTAGCCCTCGCCGCAGCCCACGTCGAGGATGGGACCGGCATGACCGGCCGCGGCGGCGCAGACCGCCTCCACGATGGGCGTGTACGCACCGCTTTCCAGAAAGGCCCGGCGGGAGAGCACCTGCTCCCGGGTGTCGCCGGGGTGGAGGGAGCGCTTCTGCTGCACCGGCAGGAGGTTGACATAACCCTGCCGGGCCACATCAAAGCTGTGTCCCCGTCCGCAGCGCAGACTGCGGCCCTCCTGAGCCAGCGGCAATTGACAGATGGGGCAGATGAGTTCCATGGTTTTTCCTCCCTCGGCGCATAATTTCAATCTTATCATAGCCGATTTTACCGGGATAGTCAAACGAATTATGCAGCGGGTAATTCTGAAAATCGTAAAAAACGGACGCAGAAGGCGTCCGTTTGATCTTGTCAAAAAAGTACCCGTAGGGGCGACCACTGGTCGCCCGCTGATTTTGCTCCAGCAAAATCAGTCGCCGCAAGGCGAAAAAAACAGTGATTTCCCTTCGGGAAATCCGAAAATCAAGGATTTTCGGCGGGCGAGCAATGCTCGCCCCTACGTTGTCCATCGAAATACAAGTTCTTTGACAGTCTGAAACGGACGCAGAATGCGTCCGTTTCTTTTTCATTCCTGCTCCATCAATTCCCGCAATGTGATGCCGTCGAAGAAGTCGTCGATCATTTTCCCCAGCTTCGCCCACATGGCCCGGCTGTGGCAGTTGCGCTCGCAGGCGGCGTCGCAGGCCACCGGGGACAGATCTCCCTCGGTCAGACGAAGGATCGCGCCAACGGTGTATTCCTCCACGGCACGGTTCAGCCGGTAGCCGCCGTTTTTGCCGTGGGAGGCGTCCACAAAATCCGCCTTGCTCAGGATGGTCATGATACTCTCGAGATACTTGCGGGAGATGCCCTCGGCGTCGGCGATCTCCTTCAGGGGCACATACTCCCCCTGAGGACGCTGGGCCAGCGCCACCATCACCCGCAGGGCGTAGCGCCCCTTGGAGGATACGATCATGGCTCAGTCCTCGCCGTGGACGGCATCGTGGAGCTCGTCGTGATCCAGCTCGGGGAAATCTGCGGGGTCGTAGGGGATGTTGTTCTTATCGAAATAGTCCTTCAGGGCATTCTTGATGGCCTCCTCCGCCAGCACGGAGCAGTGCATCTTGTGGGCGGGCAGACCGTCCAGCGCCTCGGCGACGGCCTTGTTGGTCAGCGCCATGGCCTCGTGGATGGACTTGCCGAGGATCATCTCGGTGGCCATGGAGGAGCTGGCGATGGCAGAGCCGCAGCCGAAGGTCTCAAACTTGCAGTCGACGATGATTTCATTCTCGATCTTCAGATAGATCTTCATGATGTCGCCGCACTTGGCGTTGCCCACCTCGCCGACGCCGCTGGCGTCCTCGATGGAGCCCACATTCCGGGGATGCATGAAGTGATCCATTACCTTTTCACTGTAAAGAGCCATAATACTATCTCCTTTATATTCCGTTTTGTAGGGGTCGGCGTCCCCGACGACCCGTCGTAAAAATTGACCTCGATGGGCAATTTTTACGCATACCGAACTGCCGCCTGGCGGCGGACGGGATGTCGAGGACGCCATCCCCTACAATTCATTTTTTGGTTTATCGTAATGATATCAGGGGGTGATATACTGTCTTTTTCCTGCCTCCAGATCCTTCCAGACCGGGGACATTTTCCGCAGGTATTCGATGACCTCGGGGACGGCCTTCAGGATGTGGTCGATCTCCTCGGGGGTATTCTCGTGGCACAGGCTCAGGCGCAGGGAGCCGTGGGCGATCTCGTGGGGGCGGCCGATGGCCAGCAGCACGTGGCTGGGGTCCAGAGAGCCGGAGGTACAGGCGGAGCCGGAGCTGCCCGCCACACCCCTGGCGTCCAGCAAGAGCAGCAGGGCCTCGCCCTCGATGCCCTCGAAGCAGAAGCTGACGTTGCCGGGGAGCCGGTTGACGGCGTCGCCGTTGAGGACGCTGTGGGGGATTTTGGAAAGACCTTCGATGAGCCTGTCCCGCAGGCCGGTGACATAGGCGGTGTGCTCATCCATCTTTTCAATGGCCTCGTCCAGCGCCGCCGCCATGCCCATGATGCCGGGCAGATTCTCGGTGCCGGGCCGCTTGCCCCGCTCCTGGCCGCCGCCCTCGATGACGTTGACAGGGGGGATGCCCCGACGGATATAGGCGACGCCCACGCCCCGGGGGCCGTGGAACTTGTGGCCGGAGAGGCTCAGCATATCGATGTTGTCGGTCCTGACGTTGACGGGCAGATGGCCCACAGCCTGCACCGCATCGGTGTGGAAGGGGACGCCGGCTTCCTTACACACGGCGCCGATCTCCCGGATGGGCAGCACGGAGCCGATCTCGTTGTTGGCGAACATGCAGGTGACGAGGCAGGTATCCTCCCGGATGGCATCCCTGACCTGCCCGGCGGTGATGTTGTGGCCCTCGGACACATCCAGAAGCGTCACCTCGAAGCCCTCTTTTTCCAGCTTGTTCAGGGTATGGAGCACCGCGTGGTGCTCAAAGGCGGTGGAGATGATGTGCTTCTTTCCCTTTCTCGCGCCCAACGCGGCGGCGGAGCGGATGGCCATGTTGTCGGCCTCGGTGCCGCCGGAGGTGAAGTAGATCTCCCGCGGCTGGCAGCCCAGATGCTTCGCGATCCGCTCCCGGGCGGATTCCAGTGCCTCCTTGGCCTCCTGGCCCACGGAGTGCAGGCTGCTGGGGTTGCCGTAAATTTCCGTAAAATAGGGGAGCATGGCCTCCAGCGCGGTTTTCGAAACCCGGGTGGTGGCCGCATTGTCAGCATAGACGTACATACATTTACCCTCCATTTCAGTAGGTTAGTAGGTTGATTACAACATACCATGTTTTACCCACCGTGTCAATAGGTTATACGTGACGAAGTCACAATAACCCATTTCCTGATTTAACAATTCGTTCACCCTATTTGCCAAAAATCGGATATAATGATACATAAGAAAAACTGTGCAGGAGGTAGTACTATGGCTGTTTCTGTTTTGGTCGTGGAAGACGACAAGAATATTGCAGAGCTTTTGCAGATGTATCTGGAGAAAGAGGGCTACGCCGTGACGGTGGCCCATGACGGCGGCGCGGGCTTAAGCAAATTCCGGGCCATCAAGCCCGATCTGGTGCTGCTGGATGTGATGATGCCCGTTATGGACGGCTGGAGCGTGTGCAAGGCCATCCGCGCCGAGGAGCAGACTCCCATCATCATGCTCACCGCCAAGGGTGAGACCGACGACAAGGTGCAGGGTCTGCGCACCGGCGCCGACGACTATATCACCAAGCCCTTTGAGATGAAGGAGGTCCTCGCCCGGATCGAGGCGGTGCTCCGCCGCACCTCCGGCGTGACCGCCGAGAAGAAGGCCAAGCGGCTGGTCTTCGACAAGCTGGTCATCGACATGGACGCCTTCGAGCTGAACGTGGCCGGCAAAAAAGTCGACACGCCCCCCAAGGAGATGGAGCTGCTGTTCCATCTGGCCTCCTCCCCCAACCGGGTCTACACCCGCAACCAGCTCCTCGACGAGGTCTGGGGCTTCGATTACTTCGGCGACAGCCGCACCGTGGACGTCCACGTGAAGCGTCTGCGTGAAAAGCTGGAGGGCGTTTCCGACCAGTGGTCCCTGAAGACCGTCTGGGGCGTGGGCTACAAGTTCGAGGTGGTGTAACGCCATGAAATCCACCTTTTCCCGGCAGGTCAGCACCACGGTGCTGATCCTGCTGATGGCCCTGCTGATGCTGGGCGGCGCATTCCGCGTTCTGGTGGGTCAGTACCTCGAGCACAACACCCATGACCAGCTGCGCACCGACGCCGCCGCGCTGGCGGAGCTGGTGGCGGCCTACGAGGCCGCGGGTGACCTCGACCATGAGAATCTGCGCACCAACCTGA
This sequence comes from Oscillospiraceae bacterium, assembly GCA_017507425.1. GTDB lineage: Bacteria > Bacillota > Clostridia > Oscillospirales > Oscillospiraceae > Faecousia. Next base: position 11,407 of record JAFWAZ010000075.1, read on the forward strand.
CGCTGTCCGCACTGGTGTCCGGCGCGGATACCGTGGTTCTCGACAGCAGAGGACAGGTGACCCACTGCTCCGACGCGGGACTTCAGTGCCGCCATCTGGGCCTGACCATCAATCCGGAGTTTCTGGATCTGGTCTACACCAACGGCTTCAACATCGACTCCGGCAGCATCCCGGAGCTCTACGAGGAATCCCGCTATTTCGTATCCGTCCCCATCCGCAGCCACCAGACGGGCTCCAACATTGGCATCGTCATTGTGTCCATGCCCATGGGCGACACGCAGGCTCTGATGGAGGGCATCGCGGACATTCAGGTGACCGTCTCCCTGCTGGTCATTCTGGTGGCTGTGGTGATCATGAGCATCACCACCCGGAACCAGTGCCGGCCCCTGCGGGAGATGGCGCAGGCCGCCCGGGATTTCGGCCACGGCAACCTCAAGGCCCGGGTCCGCACCGGCGGCCACAACACCGAGGAGGTGGACGAGCTGGCCATGGCCTTCAACAACATGGCCGAATCTCTGGAAAAATCCGAGTACCAGCGTCAGGAATTCGTGGCCAACGTGTCCCACGAGCTGAAGACCCCCATGACCACCATCGGCGGCTACATCGACGGCATGCTCGACGGCACCATCCCGCCCGAGCGGCACCGGTACTACATGCAGATCGTCTCCGACGAGACCAAGCGCCTGAGCCGTCTGGTGCGCAGCATGCTGGACATCTCCAAGCTGCAGGACCGGGGCGGCATTCCCGAGGAAAAGAAGACCCGCTTCGACATGGAGGAGTGCATCGGCGAGGTGCTCATCACCTTTGAGCAGAAGATCCTCGCCAAAAATCTGGACGTCCGGGTGGATCTGCCGGAGCACCCCGTCTTCACCCGGGCGGAAAAGGACGCGGTGACGCAGGTGATCTACAACCTGCTGGACAACGCGGTGAAATTCTGCAGCGAGGGCGGCGAGCTGGGCCTGAAGCTCTGCATCGGCGGAAACAAGATCTACACCACCGTCTCCAACGAGGGAAACACCATCCCCCCGGAGGAGCTGCCGCTGGTCTTCGACCGGTTCCACAAGATCGACAAGGCCCGCAACCGCAGTCAGGAGGGCTGGGGCCTCGGCCTGTACATCGTCAAAACCCTCGTCTGCTCCCACGGCGAAAACATCTCCGTGGCCAGCCGGGACGGAAAGACGGAGTTTACCTTCACCATGCCCCTCGTAAACTAAGAACACCCCGTAGGGGTCGGCGTCCTCGACGACCCGACCGCGCAGCGGCAGTTCGGTACGGCTTCCGAAAAATGCTGCGCATTTTCCGGCGGGACGTCGAGGACGCCGTCCCCTACAATTTCAATTTAACTTTCCCACAAGGAGCCTTTTATGTCTGATTTCGACGATTCCCTGTCTCCGCAGGACCCTGAAATTGAATACGCCGGCGAGCTGCAGGCCGCGCAGGAGGGATACTACCGTACCGGCTCCACCACACCGCCCAAGGATCACGCAGGCGTCATCGCGCTGGTGCTGGGGCTGTTCATCGGCTTCTCCGGCATCATCAGCGTGCTGAGTCTGATGAACATTCCCCTCTTTGCGGAGCCCGCTCCCACGGAGCTGAGCAGCCCGGTGAGCTTCTACGTCTCCGGCGACGGCGTCGTGTCCGCGGAGCCCGTATCCACGGAGCCCCCGGAGACCATGGCCCCCCAACGGTTCGAGGGCGTCCCCACCAACCTCGTCATCACCGCCTCCCCTCAGGCTGTGGAGAATACCGCAGAGGTGCCCGGCGCCATCTCCTGGCAGGAGGTCTATGAGCAGGTCATGCCCTCCGTGGTCAGCATCACCTGCTACTCGGGGCACACCGTGTCCACCGGCACCGGCGTCATCATGGATGCCTCCGGCTACATCATCACCAACGCCCACGTGGTGGAGGACGCCCAGCAGATCGAGCTGCTGCTGACCGACGGCCGGAAGCTCAGCGCCCGGTGCGTGGGTGCGGACAAATGGTCCGACCTTGCGGTGCTGAAGGTCAACGCCCTGAACCTGACCCCCGCCCAGTTCGGCGACAGCACCGCCCTGCGGGTGGGCGATGAAGTGGTGGCCATCGGCGATCCGCTGGGTGCTCAGCTGCGGGGCACCATGACCAACGGCATCATCTCCGGCATCAACCGGGACATTCAGGTGGGCAACTACACCCTGACCCTGCTGCAGACCACGGCGGCCCTGAACTCCGGCAACTCCGGCGGCCCACTGGTCAACTGCTACGGTCAGGTGGTGGGCATCAACACCATGAAGATCGGCGACTACGCCAGCTCCGCCGGCGTGGAGGGCCTCGGCTTCGCCATCCCCATCACCTCCGTGAAAACCGTGCTGGAGCAGCTGGCCAATCAGGGCTATGTGGCCGGACGGCCCTGCCTCGGTCTGACTGGCGAGCCCCTGTCCACCTTCTATCAGATCTACTACCACTATCCCGCGGGACTTCTGATCACCGATGTGGATCCCGGCTCCGATGCAGCCCGGAAGGGCCTGCGCTACGGCGATATCCTGACCTCCCTGGACGGCGTGGCCGTCACCAGTCTGGACGTGCTGGAGCAGATCCTCTTCGACTGCGAGGTGGGCGACGAGCTGGAGGCCACCGTCTTCCGCAGCGGCATCGAGTACAGCCTGACCCTGATACTGGGCGAAGAAAAGAACTGAATGCAAAAAGGGCGCACATACGTGCGCCCTTTCCAGACTGTCAAAAAACCGTTTTCCGATGGACAACGTAGGGGCGAGCATTGCTCGCCCGCCGAAAATCCTTGATTTTCGGATTTCCCGAAGGGAAATCACTGTTTTTTTCGCCTTGCGGCGACTGATTTTGCCGGAGCAAAATCAGCGGGCGACCAGTGGTCGCC
>JAFWAZ010000076.1 GCA_017507425.1 Oscillospiraceae bacterium
ATGCTCCAGATCCGCAACATCAAGGTCAGCGCCCATGTCAAGTGCATCGCCACCGCCGAAGAGCTGAAGGAAAAATCCGTGGCGGAGCTGGATGCGGCCCTGGACGAGGCCTTCTCCTTCGACAATTTCGCCTGGCAGCGGGACAACCGCATCTCCATCGATGTCCCCTTCCGGGCCGACGGTCTCCACCGTATCCTATATAAATGCCCCCACTGCGGCGCTGAATCCAAAATGGAAGGCAAGGGCATCCATTTGACCTGCCACGCCTGCGGCAAGCAGTGGGAGATGGACGAATTCGGTCAGCTGAAGGCCCGCTCGGGCGAGACCGAATACCCCCACATCCCCGACTGGTACACCTGGCAGCGCTCCTGTGTGCGTAAGGAGATCGAGGAAGGCACCTACCGTCTGGACACCGATGTGGACATCGGCATTCAGGTGAACCTGGACGGCATCTGCATGATCGGCCCGGGCCGTCTGACCCACGATGCCAGCGGCTTCCGCCTGACCGGCGCAGAGGGCAAGCTCGACTACACCCAGTCCCCGGTGGCCTCCCACACCCTCTATGCCGATTACTACTGGTACGAGATCGGCGACGTCATCGGCATCGGCAACAACGAATTCTCCTACTTCTGCTTCCCCGGCCCGGATGTCTCCGTCACCAAGACAAGACTCGCCACCGAGGAGCTTTACAAGCTCCTGAAATCCCGCCGCCGCAAGCCCAGAGCATGATCCCCAAAGGAGCACTTCGGTGCTCCTTTTTCGTTTTTCCCGGGGGACTGACGGGGCGGCGGGGGAGCATGTACATAAGTCGAAAAAGGATTTGGCGTTTTGCTGTATTTCATTGATTTTACAGAACCAGTGTTGTATAATATGGTCAATATCGGAACGGAAGCGGAGGACTGCTTTGTCTGCGGTATCCGGCGGGTTTCTGAACAGCAAAGGAGGGCGATGAACGGCACACTTTATCAATCGGAAGGACCCCATTTTATCTGAGAGGAGTAAAAAAGCATGAAAAAATCCACTATCAAGCTCATTGCCATGCTTCTGTGTCTGGCAATGATCGGCAGCTATCTGCCGATGGCGGCACATGCGGAGGAAGAGGCTACCGTCTATACCCTCTATCCCACGCCCCATTCCGTCGAGTACGGCGAAGGCTCCTTCGAGCTGGCCGACCTCACTGTCCTTTATGACGAGGGCATCGACGAGTACACCAAGGCCCGTCTGGAAGAGACCGCAGCTCTGCTCGATCTCTCCGTGACCGAGGCTGAGGATGCCAATGTCTACGTTGGCATCTACGGCTCCGGCGATGCCGCCGAGAGCTACATCCTGGACAACTACGATGTGGACGTTTCTCTGTTCGAGAAGATCGACGCCAACTTCGTGGCCGTCAACAACGGTGAGATCGTGGTCCTGGGTAAGGACACCGACTCCGCCTTCTACGGCCTGACCACCCTATACCAGATCTTCGGTCAGCTGGGCGGCAAGACCATCCGCAACCTGACCATCAACGACTATGCCGACGTGGTCAGCCGCGGCTTCATCGAGGGCTACTACGGCAACCCCTGGTCCGTTGAGGATCGCGCCAATCTGATGACCTGGGGCGGCTACTACAAGCTGAACTCCTACTTCTACGCCCCCAAGGATGACCCCAAGCACAACGCCAAGTGGCGCGAGCTGTACACCGAGGAGGAGATCGAGACTCTGATCCGTCCTCTGGCCGAGGCCGGCAACGCTTCCAAGTGCCGCTTCGTTTTCGCGCTGCATCCCTATATGTACAACCCCATCACCGATTACAACTATGACGAGAGCATGGCTGTCATGAAGGCCAAGTTCACTCAGGTCATTGAGGCCGGTGTCCGTCAGATCGCCATTCTGGCCGATGATGCCGGCAATCAGGGCGGCAGCCATTACACCCGGATGCTGACCGACATGACTGCCTGGATCAAGGAAATGCAGGCCGAGTATCCCGATCTGAAGCTCCTGCTGCCCTTCGTCACCCAGGAGTACATGTACTTCGGCCAGTCCTACTACCGCAACTTCCCCGAAAATATCCAGATCGTCATGACCGGCGGTCAGGTCTGGGGCTTCTGCTCCCCCAGCTTTACCAACACCTTCTATAACAATGTCGGCCGCGGCGCCTACCTGTGGATCAACTGGCCCTGCACCGACAACTCCAAGAACCACCTCATCATGGGCGGCTACGCCGACTTCCTGCAGCCCGGCGTCGATCCCAACAAGGTCGAGGGCATCGTCCTGAACCCCATGCAGCAGTCCGAGCCCAGCAAGGTCGCCATCTTCGGCAACGCCTGCTACACTTGGAATATGTGGGAGACCCGTGAAGAGGCCGACGCCGCGTGGGATCATGCCTTCGCCTGCGTTGACCACAACTCCGTGGTTCCCAACGATGCTTCCGACGCTCTGCGCGAGCTGTCCAAGCACATGATCGACCAGACCCGCTTTGAGGACAACCCCAACGTTCTGGAGGAGTCCGTGGTTCTGCGTCATGAGCTGAGCGACTTCCAGAGCAAGCTCACCGCCGGCACCTATACGCAGGAGGACATCGACAGTCTGGTCGAGGAGTTCACCATCCTGCAGAATGCATCCAAGATCTACCGCGAGCAGGGCAACGAGCGTATCGTCGCCCAGATCGAGCCCTGGCTGGGCAACTGGGATGACCAGACTGTGTCCATCCTGTCCTATCTGGATGCCCTGAGCGCCATCCTGAACGACGCGGGCGACGATGTGATCTGGGGCAGCTATGCCGCCGGTCAGTCCGCCCTTGAGTCCTCCAAGAACCACCCCCTGTGGTATCTGGATCACTATGAGTACGCCGAGTCCGGCTACCGCTTCATCGTTCCCTTCATGAAGGCTCTGGATGCCTATCTGGCCGAGTTCGTGAAGGACATCGTCGATCCCTCCGGCGCCCTGTCCGGCGGCGGCTCCGGCGGCAGCAACCCCGGCGGCCCTGTCACCGGTCTGACTGCCTTCGAGGAGAATGTCCCCGGCTACTACAGCGGCAGCCTGAATAATGTTGTCGACGGCGATCCCAACTCCGCCCTGTGGTACAATGACTACGGTCGCGTGGGCCAGATCATCGGCGTTGACCTGGGCAAGCCCGTTATGATCGGCACCGTCACCTTCACCCAGAACAGCGGCGACCACTTCTCCGACTACACCCTGCAGTACTCCATGGACGGTGAGACCTACACCGACTACAAGCGCTACACCGATACCGTCCTGACTGCCGACCTGTCCGCCGACGGCATCGAGGCCCGCTACATCCGCTTCTACAACAACGCCTCCACCAGCGTCTGGATCAAGATCCATGAGATCGCCGTGACCGAGGCCGCTGCCACCACCGCCGACACCAATAACGAGACTGCCGCCACTTGGAAGACCCGCGTGGGCAATACCACTGCCGAGCTGCTCACCGGCGGCGAGGCCACCTTCGCCCCCGGCGATTATGTGGGCTACGACCTGCGCCGGATCAAGGATATTGCCACCATCGAGGTTGCCGAGCAGGGTGAGCTGACCCTGCAGATCTCCGTCAACGATGTGGACTGGGTCACCGTTGAGGCCGGCGAGATCGGCGAGCTTGCACGCTATGTCCGTCTCATCAACCTGACCGATTCCGACGTTGACGCCAACATCACCGCCTTCACCGTCACCGCCAACGTCTACAGCGGTCCTTACCTGCTGGAGTCCAATATCGGTGTCAACAGCTCCTGGGGCGTCGCCGAGGACAGCCGTGACAACGGCGCCGCCTTCGACGGCAATGTCGGCACCACCACCGAGTTCGGTGATTTCGTCACCACCGGCCAGTACTTCATCTACGATCTGGGCCAGAACCGTGACATCTACAAGCTGGAGATCTACTGCTCCGACAACGCCGTGAACTACATCCGCGATGCTGAGATGCAGATTTCCAACGACCTGGAGAACTGGACCACCGTCCTGACCATCGGCGACGGCGTGGAGAACACCGGTGAGGCCTCCGTGACCTGTATCAACTCCGACGCAGGCTACGCCCAGGCCACCTCCTCCTATCCCAACTTCGTCTCCATCGAGGGCGAGCTGGACGAGGCTCAGACCGCCCGCTACATCCGCGTCATCATGACCGCTCCCAACAATGAGCGCGCTGTTCTCTTCAACGAGATCGAGATCAACGACGGTGAGTATGTCTCCGCCAACAACAATCTGGCCTTCGAGGTCAGCCACATTGAGGTTCAGGGCTATCCTCCCCAGAACATGGTCGACGGCGATCTGACCACCTCCTGGAAGCCCAACACCACCGAGCCTGGCTACATGGTCTACACCTTCTCCGACAATCTGACCGCCAACCACATCAACATCGTCTCCAAGTCCGCCAGCAACGCCAAGGTTTCTGTGTATGTTGAGAAGGACGGCGTGCGCCAGTGGATCAACAAGGGTCTGCTGAACAAGTCTCTGGTGACTCTGGTCTGCGACTATGACCTGACTCTGGCTCTGAAGATCGAGTGGGATGCAGATTCTGTTCCCAACATCACCGAGATCGTTCGCTTCACCGCGGAGATCACCGGTCACGACCACGCTTGGAGCGAGTGGACCGTCACCAAGGAAGCCACCTGCACCGAGGCCGGTGTCGAAACCTGCACCTGTGAGTGCGGCGAGACCCAGACCCGCGAGATCCCCGCTCTGGGCCATGAGTACGTCAACGGCAAGTGCACCCGCTGCGGCGATACCCTGACCTCCAAGTTCGAGGACGTCAAGGCCGGCGTGTTCTACTTCGATCCCGTGGAGTGGGCCGTCGAAAAGGGCATCACCACC
>JAFWAZ010000077.1 GCA_017507425.1 Oscillospiraceae bacterium
ACTGGCGAATGAGAGTTTTGCAGACTCTTGCCTTACCACTTGGCCACGGTACCGTATGGAGCGGGTGACGAGGCTCGAACTCGCTACCTCCACCTTGGCAAGGTGGCGCTCTACCGGATGAGCTACACCCGCATCTGGTGCCTCCGGTCGGAATTGAACCAACGACACGCGGATTTTCAGTCCGCTGCTCTACCAACTGAGCTACAGAGGCGTATCGTGCAGAGCCGAAGCTCTGCACAGATGCGATTATGGCGACCCCGAACGGACTCGAACCGTCGACCTCCAGCGTGACAGGCTGGCGTGCTAACCGACTGCACCACAGGGCCGTATTTCATGGTGGGAACAACAGGGCTCGAACCTGTGACCTCCTGCTTGTAAGGCAGATGCTCTCCCAGCTGAGCTATGCTCCCGTGTCGGGCGAGGTGTTCACCTCAGCGACATGGCACATTATAGACGAAACCGGGCGTTTTGTCAAGCACTTTTTTCGAATTTTTTCAAAAAACTATTTCCTTGGCAAAACGCCCGCTTTTTCCTGAAATCTTACAGTTTCTCCAACAGATTCTTGAAATCTTCCGGTGTAAACCTGTAGACGGTGTCACAGAACTGACACTCCACGGGGAAGTCCTTTCCCTCCTCCATGATCTCGCGCAGCTCCTTGCGGCCGAGGGAGATCAGAGCAGCCTCCACCCGCTCCCGGGAGCAGTAGCACTTGTAGGAAACCTCCTGGGTGCCCATGAACAGCACGCCCAGCTCGCCGCAGACCTGACCGAGAATATCCTCCGGAGTCATGCCCGCCTCCAGCATTTTGGTGACGGCGCCGGCCCGGCGGATGCCCTCCTCCACCCGATCGATGATGTCATCGGGGGCGCCGGGCAGCAGCTGGATCAGGTAGCCGCCGGCCACCTTGACGCTCTGATCCCGGTCCACCAGCACACCCAGAGCGCAGGCGGTGGGAACCTGCTCGGACTGGACAAAGTATGCGGTGACGTCATCACCGATCTCACCGGACACAAGCTCGATGGAGCCGACGTAGGGCTCCTTCATCTGCAGGTCGCGGATGATGGTCATAGTGCCGTCCGTGCCGACGGTGGCGCCCACGTCCAGCTTGCCGGAGTACTTCTCCATCAGGGGCACATGGGGGTTCAGAACATAGCCCCGGACGTTGCCGACGCTGTCGGACACACAGGTGATGCCGCCGATGGGGCCGCCGCCCTTGATCTGCATGGTCATGGAGCCGTTCTCCACCTTCTGCATATTGCCCATCATGGAGGCGGCAGTCAGTGCCCGGCCAAAGGCGGCGGTGGCATTGGCGGTGGTGTTGTGGATCCGGGCCGCCTCGGCGACCATATTGGTGGAGCGGATGGCGGTGAGCTTCACAAAGCCGTCCACCGTCATGCCGCGTACAATGTAATCGTTCATATCTATCGCAACGGAATATCCGTTTTCCTCCTTTATCGCAGATTTATATATTATAGCGTAAAAATCGGAGGAAATCAATATATATGTTCTTTAACGTGTGAGATTATAAACTGTTTCTTGTCCCAAGCGAAACATTTCAGCACAGAGAATTTCCTGCATCGTCAGAAACGCGTTGATGATTGTTTCCACATCTTCATCCTCATCAACCACATTCAGCCGTACCCGGAGCCGCTCATATGCATCCAACATATTTTGATACTCCACTGCGCATACACTTCCCTCAGCAAATGCATTCGGCACATTCCTCAGCGGGTTCGTCGCCTCGCCAATCAGAGATTCATAGACCATATCTGCAAAAACCATTCTGTCACCTCCATTCGTGTCTTTATAAGCACACTATCCCAAACGTAATTTTAAGGGGATAATGTGCATATGTCAAGAACTTTTCCGGAGGTGGGCTTATGATCAAATATGACCGTCTATGGGTAACCATGCAGCAAAAGGGCATTACGCAGTACGACCTGTATACCCACCATAACATCAACCGATCTCTTCTGGATCGTCTGCGCAACAACAAGAATGTGGAAATCAATACCATTGACCGGCTGTGCAACATCTTGCAGTGCCGTGTCGAAGAGATCATGGAGCATGTTCCCGATGACAACCGATTCTGACCCATCCACTGCGGATGGGTCTTGACTTTTTGTCGAATCTATGATATTATCGCACTCCATTTTCACATTTTAAGGAGGTATCACGATGAACTACGAATATTCCTGCGGTGCTGTTGTCTTTACGCGCAAAGACGGTGTCCCCCACTATCTGCTGATCCGGCAGAACGACCAGAGTGAGGGCTGCCATGGCTTTCCCAAGGGGCATATGGAGCCCGGTGAGACGGAGGAGCAGACGGCCCTCCGGGAGATCTACGAGGAGGTGGGACTTCGTGTGCGCCTCCTGAGCGGCTTCCGGGCTGTGGAGGATTACGCCCTCCCCTACCCGCCCGACACCCGGAAGCAGGTGGTCTTCTTCCTTGCAGAGTATGAAAATCAGACCCCCCGGATTCAGGAGTCCGAGCTGACCTCCTGCTGCCTGCTTCCCTTTGCCGAGGCCCTGCCTCTGGTAGAGTACGACGATTCCAAGCAGATTCTGACAGATGCCCACGCATTTTTGACCAAGTAAGCACGATGCCGCACCCACATGGGTGCGGCGTATATTATTTTCGTTTGATGCATCCCTTTCTCGCCTTGAACCAGACCCGCTGTTCACCCGCTCTGGGGGCGCAGAACATCCTGTCGGCATATACCTCGATCTTGGTGAAGCCCGCGTTTTTCAGAAAACCGGTCAGCTGCTCAATGGAGTAGGCGTACTCCTGATGCTCCTCAAAGGAGCGCCGCCAGACCTCTCCCTCCCGCTGGAACAAATCCATGCCGTAGGAGCAGATATTGGTCCGGACATCGAATTCTCCCCGCCAGACGCAGTAGACGTCGTCATCCTCGTCGAGGAAGACCTGTCCGTCCATGCTTTGGAGCTTCTCCGGGGTGTTCACATCGAAGATGAAGACGCCGCCGGGGTTCAGGGCCTTGTACGTCCGCCGGATGGCGCTTTCGCAGTCGGCGGGATTGAGGATATAGTCCAGACTGTCGAGGAAGCAGACCGCCAAATCCACAGCTCTTGGCAGCCGGAGCCGGGCCAGATCCTGATGGACAAAAGTGGGCAGGTTTTCGAGGTCGGCACACTTGTCCATGGCCTTGGTGAGCATGTCCTCGCTCAGATCCACCGCCGTGACCCGGTAGCCCATTTCCGCCAGAATTCTGGTGGCGGAGCCGGTGCCGCAGGCGAGATCGGCAACACTCCGGGGCTTCACGCCCTCCTTTTCCAGAATGGCGTGGGTGAAATCCACCCAGTCCTGATAATCCACATCGCTGGTCAGCCGGTCATAGCTGGCCGCCAGATTCTGATAGGCATTCATACGCGCTCCCCTCCGTCTGCAAGGCAGGCCACCTGCCCGATGGATATGTATCCTGCCCGGACGGCGGCGGCGTCGGTACCGTCAGGTATCATTGTGTCCGGCGTGGGAATCCCCCGGCATTCCAGCTCCACGGCGCCGATTTCCCGGGAAACGGGCACATACCGCTCCTGATACATGGACACGGGACACACCAGCCGATCTCTCAGGATGCCCCGCAGGGGCCGGTTCTCCCGAATCGCGGGAAAATTCACATTCCAGACAAAACCGGGACCGGCAGATTTTTCCGTCAGCTCCCGCAGAAGTCCGTGCAGATGGGTCTCCATCTCTCCAAGATACTTATCCGCCGCCACAGAAAATGCAATGGCGGGAATGTTATGCCGCGCCGATTCGAAGGCTGCACCCAGCGTGCCGGAGTAGGCGATATCCTGTCCGGCGTTGAAGCCGTTGTTGACGCCGGAGAGCACCAAGTCGGGCTTTTCCTCCAGCAGGTACCCCAGCGCCACCTTCACGCAGTCCACAGGGGTGCCGCCAATTTTCCATGCGCCCCGGACGGGAGCCGGAAAATCGGGCACCTCCTCCACGGAAATCAACTCCCGCAGGGTCAGCTTCTGGGACATGGCGCTGCACTGCTCCGCCGGAGCCGCAACCCAGACTTCGCCCAGCCTGCAGGCCGCCCGGGCCAGAACCGCAATGCCTGGGGCGTCGACGGCATCGTCATTTACAATCAGAATTCTCATATCTATCACCTGTTGAAAAAACCCGGCCCTTGCGGGCCGGGTTGGCTTATCTTTGCTTAGCGGCCGAAGATCTTGAAGATCTCGTCGATGTCGGAGACGTCGGCGGGCTTGGCAGCGGGGGCAGCCTTGGCGGGAGCGGCCTTGGCAGCGGGAGCAGCGGCAGCGGGCTTGACCACGTCAGCGCCCTCGAAGCCGGTGGCGATGACGGTGACGCGCATCTCATCCTCGAAGTCGTCGCAGACAGTGGCGCCGAAGATGATGTTGGCGTCGGGGTTAGCGGCCTCCTGCACGATGCCGGCAGCGGTCTCCACGTCGTCCAGAGTCAGCTCGGAGGAGCCGGTGACGTTGACCAGAACGCCGGTAGCGCCGTTGATGGAGGTCTCCAGCAGGGGGCTGGAAATTGCCATCTTGGCAGCCTCTTCCGCCTTGCCCTTGCCTGCAGCACGGCCAACACCCATGTGAGCCATACCTGCATCCTTCATGACGGTGGAAACGTCAGCATAG
>JAFWAZ010000078.1 GCA_017507425.1 Oscillospiraceae bacterium
CTTACGCTTCAGGCTGGGGCTGACGTAGTGCTCGCGCTTCTTGACCTCGGCGATAACGCCCTCCTTGGCGCAGCTACGCTTGAAACGACGCAGTGCGGACTCCAGAGACTCGTTCTCCTTGACGCGAATTTCAGACATTGTGTTTCCCTCCCTCCGATGGCATCCGGCTAAATCCTGGATGCGTTCAGGGCCTATTTCACTAGGCTAGAACATTATATGATGGATTTTGTCAGTTGTCAAGAGGAAATTTCAAAGAAACGCATAAAAACAATCAGGCAATTCCGAACTTAACCGCCGGGAAAGTTTCTGTCCGACTGCTCGATTGCAAAACGAAGGGCGCTGTGGTACCATAATGCCAACAAAGGCCTTTGGAATCTGCAATTGGAGGAAAGAACTATGAACCTCGGAAAAACCATTTTTGAGCTGCGCAGGCAGAAGCATGTAACGCAGGAGGATCTGGCGGCGGAATTGGGAGTTACCGCAGCCGCCGTCAGCAAATGGGAGAACGGCTATACCCTGCCCGATATTCTCATGCTCTGTGCCTTGGCCGACTTTTTTGCCGTCACCACCGACGAACTGCTGGGCAGAGTCCGCGAATGGAAGTATGCTGTTATTGCAGCCCAGACAGAAGCGCTGGGCCGGCAGATCGCCGCTCTGGCAAAGGAATACGGCATTGCCGCCCGGAGTATTGTCACGGACTTCGACGCAGCAGCAAATCTCGCCCATTCCGATGCGAGCATCCGCTACATCATTGCGGGCTTCCATAGCGGTTTCTACGGTGACTGCGAATCCGTCCCTACGCTGGTTGCAGTTGCCCCTACAGATCAGCAGATCCTTGATTCGTTCCGTTTGGTATTCGAAAAATATACAGATTGAGTACAGTGTCCCTACGATAGAACCACAATTTGCCGCCCTGTGTGAAGAACACAGGGCGGCCGTTTTATTGATTTACGTTATGGTCACAAAGCATCATTCCGCCAGAATGCCGGTGATAATCCGGTAGAGGATGGTGACGGTCTGGGCACGGTTGGCGCTCTGCTGAGGGCCGAGGGCGGTTTCGCTCAGGCCGTTGATGACGCCGTTGGCCACGGCCCACTCCATGGGCTCCCGGGCATACCCGTGGAGCATATCGAGGTCTTCAAAGGCCGCGAGGTCATTGCGCTCGCCGTTGTCCATGCCGAGGCTCACCACGTAGCGGTGGAGCATGGTGACGATCTGCTCCCGGGTGATGGCGTCGGCAGGACGGAAGCTGCCATCCTCGTAGCCGTTGACGATGCCGTTTTCGCTGGCCCAAATAACAGCATCGGTATAGAAGCTCTCAGCGGGCACGTCGGCAAAGGTGTTCTCCCCCTCAACGGTGGGAGAACCGGCGTGGCGGTAGAGCATGGTCACCAGCTGAGCCCGGTTCAGTGTAGCGGTGGGGCCGAAGGTGTGCCCGTCCAGACCGTTGATGATGCCAGCCTCGTAGCAGTAGTCCAGTGCATCGGAGTAGAACCAGTCGGGCTGGGTGTCGGTGAAGATGCGGGAAACCACCGTCTCTACCTCGGTATCACACCGGGAGCAGGTACCGACAGCAAGGCCGTCCTTGGTGGCAGTGGGCTCAAGCACCGTCTCCCATGTCTGTACCTTATGTCCCTTTGCCGGAATGACCGTCTGCCGGACGATCTCACTGCAGTATTCGCAGACATCACGCTCCCAGCCGTCCTCGGTGCAGGTGGCGTTCTTCCAGTCTTCCTTGCAGATATGGTCGCCGGAACCAACCTCGATCCGATCAATTGCGTTTCCGGTGATGATCGAAACCTCGCCCAGACCCATGCTCAGACCACGGCCATACAGGGTATTGTTTTCAATCTTCAGCTCGATCAGATAGGGACTGCCGTTGTAGACCATACATTCCTTTCCCTCAGGGACAGAGACGGGAAGCTCGACCCAGCTGCCCAGACAGGAGCGGACATAGTTCTTTTCAAAGGAGGCCATGGTATCTGCACTGCCAATGACAATGTTCAGGGTATCCGTGAAGGCAACGCCCTCTTCTACATCCTTTGTATCATCTGCAGCAGTAACCGTCAGCGTTGCACTGCCACTTACGCGTTCCACTTTCAGCAGACCGGCACCGTCAGACTTGCAGCTGCCGGTATATGACAGATCGCCTGTGCTGTTCTTCATGTACTCACGGGTGGCGGTGGTATGATAGGGTTCGTAGATAACACCGTAGCTGAAGCCGCCATCCTGAAGCAGTACGATCTCATCGGGCGTACGATCCAGTTCGTAAACGTAGATCTCCACGCCGGTCATGGGAATGGCCTTCTTACTCAGATACAGATCCGCTGCACTGGCAAACAGGATCTCACTTGCCTCATTCATGATAAAAAACAGTGCCGTATAGTCACCGGCGGAGCAGCCCTTGGTGTTCCACTCGAACACATTCCGGTAGCTGTCGTGGCCGCCGATGGCATACTCCGCCACAGTGAATACAGGCTCGCTATCATCGGTAATCTGCTCATAAACGCCCTTGTAAATCATCATGCCGACGATCCCCTGATCCGTAACGCCTGCGGCGCACACATGCATATTGATTTCCATGGTGTTGCCGATCACCGCAGAGAGTCCATAGGTTTCAAACATTGGCACGATCCAGCAGCCTTCGTCCAGAACCTTGTCACTCATGGGCTCATAGCGGTTGGGTGCACCGGTCAGAGCCAGCACGTCCGCCGTATCCACATCCTGCTTCGGCATATCCGCCTGTGCAGCAAAGGCCGCAGGGAACATCGCTGTCAGCAAGCAAGCAGCCAGCAGCAGCGCAGCAAATCTTTTCATATTGATTCCTCCAAATTTCAAAAAGAAATTTTACGTTTTTCAGCCCGCCAGAATGCCGGTGATGATCCGGTAGAGGATGGTTACGGTCTGGGCACGGTTGGCGCTCTGCTGAGGGCCAAGGGTGGTTTCACTCAGGCCGTTGATGACACCGTTGGCCACGGCCCATTCCATGGGCTCCCGGGCGTACCCGTGGAGCATGTCGAGGTCTTCAAAGGCCGCGAGGTCATTGCGCTCGCCGTTGTCCATGCCGAGGCTCACCACATAGCGGTGGAGCATAGTGACGATCTGCTCCCGGGTGATGGCGTCGGCGGGACGGAAGCTGCCGTCCTCGTAGCCGTTGACGATGCCGTTTTCGCTTGCCCAAATAACAGCGTCGGTATAGAAGCTCTCAGCAGGCACGTCGGCAAAAGTGTTCTCCCCCTCAACGGTGGGAGAACCGGCGTGGCGGTAGAGCATGGTCACCAGCTGGGCCCGGTTCAGGGTTGCGGTGGGGCCGAAGGTGTGCTCATCCAGACCGTTGATGATGCCCGCCTCGTAGCAGTAGTCCAGCGCATCGGAGTAGAACCAGTCGGGCTGGGTGTCGTAGAAGATGCAGCCGGTTTCAAAGGCAGCCAGCTCGCCGCAGCGCTCGCACTCGCCGCCGGAGATGCCGTTCTTGGTGGCCTTGGGTGCCTCGATGACGACGATCTCGGCGCCGTTCTTGATCCGGTGGCCCAGAGGCTCCACATCCTCATACCAGACCAGACCGCAATCGCTGCAGGAATGGCTCCGCACGCCGGGCTCGGTGCAGGTGGGCTCGGTGACATACTGAGAATAATCGGAATGGTTCTTGGACTCGAAGCTGCGGGTCACAAAGCGCTCGCCCAGTGCCACGCACAGCTCCTGATAATTGCTGTCAACGCGGATGCCCTTCAGGTACAGGACATTCTCTTCCACCCGGGTCACCTCCACCAGACCGTCGACGGTGACCTGAATCACGGCGTCATACAGATCCGTGCCCGCAGGCATATCGATGCGGAATCTCTTTTCCTGACCGAAGCACATGACGCCGCCGTCCAGCGCAGTGATGACGGGGAACTGGCCCACATCCTCCTCGACGATGACCTTCATCTCGGTGGCATGCTCCGCCTTGAAGTTCTCGCCGTAAACCCAGCCCTTGATCCGGTATTCACCGGGCTCGCTGGGGGCGTTGATGCTCTCTGCAAAGGGGAAATTGGCTCTGCCATAGGAGAACTCGCCGTCATAACCGGACATCACGACCTGCCGGCGGTCGGTGGTGTGGTAGGGATAGCGCATCGCTACCACGCTCATATGCTGATGCTCGCCGGCCTTGACCCGAACCGCCTCCGTGGGCTGACCCAGCTCGAGAACGCAAAGCTGCAGATGCTCCAGAGGGATCTCCCGGTCGCTGATGTACACGTCGCAGGCAGAGGCATACAGCACGCGGCCCTCGTCATCGTCAGGTGTCAGATAGAAGATGGCGGTGTAGTCGCCGCAGTCCATGCCGGTGGTGTCCCAGTAGAACTTCTCAACGTATTCGTTGGAGTTTTCCGTGGGGCCGTAGTTGAAGGCCACCGGCTGGCTGTCGTCGGTCAGCTCCTCAAGCGTCCCCTTGAAGACCATGAAGCCGGCGTTGACCGTGTAGCGGGAGCCGTCATCGACCATGCAGGAGAGCACCATTTCCTCTCCCTGCACCACGGTCATGCCGTACATGTCGAACATGGGCACGACCCAGTTCAGATCCTCGCCCACTTCCGGGACTTCGTAGTTTTCATGCACCGCGTCCAGCAGCTGAGCTGTCTGGATCCGGGCTTCGGGCTCCTGCTGGGCGGCGTGAGCCGCAGGAAACATTGCTATCAGCAAACATGCAGCAAGCAGAAGCGCAGCAAATCTTTTCATAATGATTCCTCCAAAATGTTAAAATGGGAAGAAAGCAAGCTTTCTTCCCATTTATCCTATCATATCAGTAAAGATTTGTACAGCACTCTCAGTAAACTTAAGAATTATTAAGATTTACTTGATGATCAGGTTCACCAGCTTGTTCTTGACCACGATGGCCTTTCTCAGCTGTCCGGGCAGGGTGCTCAGGAACTTGGCGACCTTCTCCTCGGCCTGTGCTGCGGCGACGCAGTCCTCGTCGGAGGAATCGGCGGCAATGACGAAGGTGCCGCGCATCTTGCCGTTGACCTGAACGGCCATGGTGACCTCGGTGTCCTTCATCTTGGACTCGTCGTAGGTGGGCCATGCCTCGTAGGCGATGGTGTCGTCATGGCCCATGATCTGCCAGATCTCCTCGCCCACGTGGGGAGTGATGCAGGAGAGCATCTTGATGAAGCCCTCGGCGTACTCACGGGGGCAGGTGCCCTGCTTATAGACCTCGTTGACGAAGACCATCATCTGGGCGATGGCGGTGTTGAAGCCCAGCACCTCGAAGTCGGTGGTGACCTTCTTGACGGTCTGGTGGTAGACCTTGTCCAGCTTGCCGTTATTGTCATCGGTCAGGTTCTTCTCCTCGGTGAAGAAGTTCCAGACACGGTTGATGAACTTCTTGGCGCCGGCCACGGCGGTGGTGGACCAGGGCTTGCTGACTTCCAGCGGACCCATGAACATCTCGTACAGGCGCAGGGTGTCGGCACCGTAGTCGCGGACGATGTCGGAGGGGTTGACCACAAACTCGGGGAAGCGCTTGCCCATCTTGATGCCGTTCTCGCCCAGGATCATGCCCTGGTGGACCAGCTTCTTGAAGGGCTCCTTCACGGGGGAGATACCCTCGTCATACAGGAACCGGTTCCAGATCCGGGAGTAGATCAGATGGCCCA
>JAFWAZ010000015.1 GCA_017507425.1 Oscillospiraceae bacterium
CCGTCGTCGGCAACGCAGATCACCGCATTGCCCTGCTCCTCTTTTGTTTGGATGACGATGGACGAACCGGCGGGGGTATACTTGATGGCGTTGTCCACCAGATTGATGAGCACCTGGATGATGAGCCGGGCATCGCACCGGGCCAGCAGCAGGTCATCGTCGTGGGACACCGTGATGGAATGGGCGTCCTTGTCCCGGCTGATGTGCTGCAGCGCCTCTGCGACGATCTCCTCCACCAGCTGGGGCTGGAGCTTCAGCTCCATGCGCCCCTCCTCGATCCGGGTCACGGCCAGCAAATTCTCCACAAGATTGTGCAGCCACGCACTGTCATCGTAGATATCCCGGTACATCTGCATCCGGCTTTCCGCCGTCAGCATCTCGCCGTCGGACAGAAGGATGCCCGCATTGCCGCAGATGGCGGTCAGGGGCGTGCGCAGGTCGTGGGAGATGGCACGCAGCAGGTTGGCCCGGAGCTTTTCCTGCTCCGCCTGGAGCTTGGCCTCCTCCTTTTCCCGGGCGTTGCGCATATTCTCCAGAGCCAGAGCGCACTCGCCCAGCATGGACTGCAGTACGCTGTGTTCAAAGGATTCCAGAGGCTTTCCGTCGTCCATGACCACGCTGGCGTAGACCTGAGAGGCGGTCTTGATGAGATAGGCCGATTCGGTTTCGCCGGGGCAGACCGTCAGCTCCCGGCCCAGCAGCTTGCGCAGCTGATTCTGGGCCACCCGGAAGATCTCCTCCTCGGAACCGGTGCGCTGGAGCATCTGGTTTGTTTCAAACAGCAGATTCGTGCGGTAGGCCGCCTGAGTGGACTGCTTGACCTGACTCTTCAGCCGGTCGGTCAGGGTGCCCACGATCAGAGCCGCCACGATCATGATGAGGAAGGTCAGCGGTGCGCCATGCTCGTAGACGTGGAAGGAATATTTCGGCGTGGTGAAAAAGAAATTGAAGACCAGCACACTGCCCACGGCCGAGAGCACATAGCTCGACCGGGTGGAGGTGGCCATGGAGGTCAGCAGCACCGCCAGCAGATAGACGGCGATGATGTTCGCTTCCGTAAAGCCGACTCTGGAAAAGGCATAGCCCAACATGGTAGCCGCCGCAAGGATACACAGGGAAACGATCAAGTCCCGCAGAGCCGTCCGAAAATCTACAGTCCCCGTTACCCGCCGGGGGCGGTAGGAGGCATCCGTATGGATGTCCGGGATGATGTGGATGTCGATGTCGGGGGCAATGGCGGCAAGCCGATCCGTCAGGGTGGGCTTGCTCCAGGGGTGCTTCCGGGTCACGGCACTTCGGCCGATGACGATCTTCGTCACCCCGGAGAGCCGGGCATATTCGGCGATCTGGTAGGGCACGTCGTCCCCGAAGACCGTCTCCACCCCGGCTCCCAGACTTTGGGCCAGACGGGCATGGGAACGCAGCCGCTCCCTGTCCGATTCGGGCATCACCTCATAATTGGGGGTCTGGACAAACAATGCCGTGAACCGGCACCCGAATGCCTGGGCCATGGTCGCCGCCGTGCGGATGATCTTGGCGTTGGACGGTGCCGAGGACAGGCAGGCCAGAATATGATCCCGTTCCATGGCGCATTCCCCCTTTCTGATTGGATTATATCACAGAATCATCTGCGGCGGAAGTTCCTTCCCAAAAAATCGAAGCTCCCGTCGATCCAGAAATAGATCCCGATCCCGGTGCTGAGGAACAGAGCAAGCATCAGCAGTTCTTCCATGACAGATCCTCCTTTCAGGTCTGGGGCAGTCTAGAGCCGGAAGCACTTCTGCAGATCCCGGTATCTCCCCATGACCATCAGCGTTCTGCCCTCGCAGAGCTGGATGTCCGGGGTGATGAAGGAATTCAGACGGCTTCCCGTTCGGACGGCCAGGATGTTTACGTTGTATTTCTTACGGATATCCAGCTGCCCCACCGTTTTGCCCAGCCAGCCCTTGGGGATGGGAACTTCAAAAATGGCGTGGTCGCTGTCGATCTCAATGTAGTC
>JAFWAZ010000079.1 GCA_017507425.1 Oscillospiraceae bacterium
ACCCACGTGAAGATGTCCAAGCCCATGGGCCGCAGCGACGATATGCTGATCATCCGCGGCGTCAACGTCTTCCCCAGCCAGATCGAGACTGTCCTCATGCAGCAGGGCTACCCCGCCAACTACCAGATCATCGTCGACCGCGTGAACAACACCGACACCTTCGAGATCATGGTGGAGATGATGCCCGCCATGTTCTCCGACTCCCTCGCCAAGATCGCAGAATCCGAGAAGGCACTGGTTTCCGCGCTGAAGGCCATGCTGGGCATCTCCGCCAAGGTTCGCTTGGTGGCACCCAAGTCCATCACCCGCAGCGAGGGCAAGGCCGTCCGTGTCATCGACAAGCGTAAGCTCTACTAAGGAGGTTTCAGGTATGAATATTCTGCAGATTTCTGTTTTTCTGGAAAACCGCGCCGGTCAGCTGGCTCAGATCACCAAGCTTCTGGCCGATGAGGGTGTGGACATCCGTGCCCTGTCCATCGCCGAGACTTCCGACTACGGTCTGGCCCGCATGATCGTTTCCGACGCCGGCAAGGCCAGCTCCGTGCTGCTGCACCACGGCGATATTCTCTCCATGACCCCCGTCTACGCTGTCGAAGTCCCCGATCAGCCCGGCGGTCTGGCAGAGCTGCTCCAGCTGCTGGCGGAGCACAACATTGACGTGGAATATATGTATTCCCTGTTCTTCCACGAAAAGGGCAAGGCCTGCATGGTCCTGCGCATCACCAATGAGCCCATGTTCCTCAGCGTCCTCGGCACCAACCGGGTGCGCATCGTGGGAATGGAAGAGCTTGGACTGAAATAACTGACAAAACCCGCTATGGTTGATTCCATAGCGGGTTTTTATGCACATTCTGCAGCTGTTTGTAGGGGCGATTCATGAATCGCCCCTACGATTGCTTCCTTAACCAAAGGTTCTCTTCATCATCCTTACCATGGCCCTCGCGTGGATCCGGTCGTGCCAGATGAAGCGGCGCAGGAGCTTGCGCAGGGTCCAGTCCTCATCCCAGCTTCCGGCAAACACCCGATTGCTCAGGAAATCCGGCTGCTGTTCCAGAGCCTCAAAGCCCCGGCGGCGGCAAGTCAAAATATCCCCCTCGTTATCGGCCTCCACGCCGATCTCGCCGAAGTAGTAGGCATTGACATTTTTCGTGTGTTCGTACATCTCCCGGGCCGTTCTGGGGACGGCGCCGTAGAACGTGGTTCGAACGGGATTTGCGCTGCGGTCCTTGTCGGGAACACTGTCATACAGAG
The DNA here is from genome assembly GCA_017507425.1 of Oscillospiraceae bacterium. Lineage (GTDB taxonomy): Bacteria > Bacillota > Clostridia > Oscillospirales > Oscillospiraceae > Faecousia. Next base: position 1,252 of record JAFWAZ010000079.1, read on the forward strand.
CCTGTAAATTTTGGGCCGAGCGCAGGGCCGCATCCCGCAGACGCCCATAGGAATCCCAGTCCAGAGGCACCTTTTCCGAATCCAGCAGCACATCCGAATCCGCATCGCAGACCTTCAGACCGCAGGGCACATCCGCCCAAACCGCAATTTCGATCTCCTCCGGCACCGCCAGTCCCGTCCATGCGGCCCAGTCCTTCAAATCCGCCGGCAGCTTTCCCTTGGCCTCCTCCAGACTGGCACCCCGGGCAAAGGCGCCGGGATACTCCACCGGCCAGAGGATGGTGTCGCCGCCGTTATGCTCCCAGACACAGGCAATACGTTTCATGTTTTTCCCTCCTTGTTTGATAGAACCACTGTACATGAAAATCGGAGAATTGTCAATTTACGGCGTCAAAAAGCCCCTGCTGCGTCCGCAGCAGGGGCATAAATCAGCCGATGGTATGGCCGGGCTTATGGATATGGGTCTTGCTCAGCTGCTCCAGGGTCTGCTCGTAGGAGTCGTTGGCCAGAGCGGTGTAGAGAATGTCGATGACATTCAGCTGGGACAGCCGGGAGGACATGGCGCCGCTGCGGAAGACAGACTCGTTGGCGGCGGTGTAGAGCTTGTAGTCCGCCAGCTCGGACACCTGAGACTGGACGAAGCGGGTGATGGCGATGATGGGGGTCTTGTTCTCCCGCAGGGCCTTCATGCACTCGATGACCTCCACGGTGGCGCCGGAGTAGGAGATGACGATGGCCACGTCGTCGGCGGTGGCATTGCGGGCCTGCAGCAGCTGGGAGTGCCAGTCCTCGTTGATGATGCACAGCTTGTTCAAGCGCAGGAATTTCAGATAGGCGTCCTTGGCGGCGCACAGGGAGGCGCCGATGCCGAAGAGGTAGACCACCTTGCCCTTTTTGATGAGCTCCACGCACTGGCGCAGCACATTGACGTCCAGAAGAGAGCTGGTTTCCTCCAGAGAAACCATGTTCAGATAGGTGATCTTCTCGATGATCTCCTCGAGGGAGTCAGAGCGGGCGATCTCCTTCTGCTCGATCTTCCGCGACTGCTCCCGCTGAGCCAGCTCGTAGGTAACAGCCCAGCGGAACTCCTTGTAGCCGGAGTAGCCGATGTGGTTGCACAGGCGGACGATGGTGGAAGCCGAGGAGAAGGTGTGCTTCGCCAAGGCGTGGACGCTCAGATCCACCACCAGCTGGGGGTTGTCCAGAATGATCCGGGCGATTTCTTTTTCGGTGCTGGAAAAATTGTGCGAGCTTTCCCGAAGCCGCAGCAGTGCATTGCTCATAGGCTCTCCCCTCTCTGTCTTGTTACGATGTTTCACAACCAATTATACATGTTGTTTCAAATTATACCGAAATTCCCGGGATTTCGCAAGGGTTTATGAAACATTTGGAACTTTATTCCTCTGCTAGAAACATCCTGCCGCTATTTATCCGTTTTTGTGAAACTTTCTTCCGAAACCTTGTACCATCTCTTTCCACTTTTGTCCCGCGTTCGAATTCCCGCCGCATTCACCGGCACTGATTTCTCTGTCGACACTGAAAATCCCGAAAAAAGGCTTCCATCCGGCATTTTACTTCAAAAAACCACATTCTGATTGACACAAAATATATTTCCGTTTATTATATGAATAATGTCGGTTCACAAATTATTCACGAATCACTTTTACCGGAACGGAAGGAGCTTCCCATGACCCTGAATCTGAACAACATGTCCACCGAGACCCGTAATCCGAACACCATGGATCTCGATATCATGACTCCTCTGGAAATCGTCACCGTGATGAATCAGGAGGACGCCAAGGTCCCCGCGGCCATCACCCCCGTCCTGCCCAGCATCGCCCAGTGCGTCAGCTGGGCCATGGAGTCCATCGAGGCCGGCGGACGCATCATTTACATGGGTGCCGGTACCTCCGGCCGTCTGGGCGTTCTGGATGCCGTGGAGTGCCCTCCCACCTTCGGTGTTCCCCACGAGGTCGTTGTGGGACTGATCGCCGGCGGAGAGAACGCCTTCGTCCGCCCCATTGAGAGTGCGGAAGACAGCCCCGAGCTGGGCCGTCAGGATCTGCAGCGCATCAGCCTCGAGAAGCGGGACATCGTCATTGGCATCGCAGCCTCCGGCCGCACGCCCTACGTTCTGGGCGGTCTGGCCTATGCCCGTGAGAAGGGCTGCCGCACCGCGGCCATCTCCTGCAACCCCGGCTCCGCCATCGGTGCCGCCGCCGAGCTGGCCATCGAGGTCGTCCCCGGCCCCGAATGCCTGACCGGCTCCACCCGTCTGAAGGCCGGCACCGCCCAGAAGCTGATCCTGAACATGATCTCCACCGCCACCATGGTCGGCTGCGGCAAGGCATACCAGAACCTGATGGTGGACGTGATGATGACCAACGAAAAGCTGGTCGTCCGGGCTCAGAATATCGTGATGGAGGCCACCGGGTGCGACCGCGCCACCGCCGCCGAAAAGATCGCGCAGGCCGAAGGCAGCGCCAAGACCGCCATCACCATGATCCTCGCCGACTGCTCCGTCACCGAAGCCCGGGAACGTCTGGCCAGAGCCAAGGGCCATGTCCGGGGTGCCATCCTGTAAGCACGCCTGCGGCTCAGGCTGTTTTGTTATACCGCAAACCCGAAAAATGATAAAAGAGGTGCATACATATGACGAATCAGGAACTATCCCTCAAAATTCTGGAGCTGGTAGGCGGTAAATCCAACGTCACCGGCGCCATCAACTGCATGACCCGCCTGCGCATCAACCTGCGGGATTACAACAAAGCGGATATCGAGGCGCTGAAGAACATCGACGACATTCTTCAGGTCATCCAGATGGACAACCTGCACATCATCCTCGGCCCCGGCAAGGCCAAAAAGGTCACCGACCTGTTCCGGGAGGACGCCGGTGTGGGCATGTCCACCAGAGGCAGCTGGCAGGACAACAAAGCTGCCATGAAGGCCGGACAGCGGAACAGTAAGATCAAGGACGCCCTGAAGACCGTCGGCGATATCTTTGTCCCCCTGATCCCCGGCGTAATCGCCGCCGGTATCTGCTCCGGTGTCGCCACCCTGATCACACAGGCCGCACCAAACTATCAGGAGATCAGATGGCTGTTCCTCATCCAGCAGTTTCTGACCATGATCAACACCGCTTTCATGACCTACATCACCGCATGGGCCGGCTACCGGGCTGCCGAAAAGTTCGGCGGCACTCCCATTCTTGGCGGCATGCTGGGCATGATCACCACCATGGCAAACATCGACACCATATCCTCCCTGATCGGCCTGTACAATGATGCCCAGCCTCTGGATGCCATCCTCCGGGCCGGCCGCGGCGGCGTTCTGGCCGTGATTCTGGGTGTCCTGCTGATGTCCAAGGTGGAGAAGTGGATCCGTTCCCGGATGCCCGACGCGCTGGATATCGTCGTCTCCCCGCTGATCATCCTGTTTATCTGCGTCGTTCCCTACGTCTTCCTCATCATGCCCATCACCGGCATCTTCTCCAATATTCTGGTCAATCTGGTCGGTTTTGTCTGCATGTCCGAAAACATCATCGTCCGCATGATCGCAGGCTACCTCGGTGCTTTCCTGTTCCTGCCTCTGGTGGCCATGGGCATGCACCACGGTCTGGTGGCCCTGTACACCGTGCAGAAGGATGCGCTGGGCTTCGTGACCCTGTACCCTGCGCTGGCCATGGCCGGTGCCGGTCAGGTCGGTGCCGCCATTGCCATCTGGCTGAAAGCCAGACGGGTCGGCAACCGGCGCATGATGTCCGTCATCTCCGGTGCGCTGCCCGCCGGTATCCTCGGCGTCGGCGAGCCCCTGATCTACGGCGTCACACTGCCTCTGGGCAAGCCCTTTATCACCGCCGGTCTGGGCGCCGGTTTCGGCGGTGCATTCTGCATGATGATGATGGTCGCCGCCACCACCTGGGGCCCCTCCGGTGTTCTGGCCCTGCCCATCATGACCGCCGGCAGCAGCAATCCCGCCATGCAGATCGTCTACTATGGCATCGGCCTGCTGATCTCCTATGTCATGGGCTTCCTCTTCACCTACTTCTCCCTGAAGGATTCCGAGGTCGCCAACGCCTAAGCTCCCAAATCGCCTGTCCCGGAGGACAGGCGATTTTTTGCGCAATTATCGCGCAACCATTGCGCAACTTTCATGTCAAACTGCCGAAAAACTGTGGGCCTGACTTGTCCATTTTCCAGAATTTTCTCTTTTGCCGGAAATTCTATTTACATGCGCAAACGGTTGTGCTTATAATGTATCCGGAGCGCAATCGGTTGCGGAGCCGCTTGTGCAAAAATATCTAAAAATTGGAGGAAAACACATGAAAAAGCTGATGAGTTGGCTGCTGGTGTTCGCGATGCTGCTGAGCTTCGTGCCCGCCGGTGCGGCTGCAGCGGAAGGCACCTACTTTGTGGCAGGCACTTCCAGTCTGTGCGGCAGCAACTGGGCCAACAGCGACCCCAACAATCAGATGACCCTGAACGCCGACGGTCTGTACGAAAAGACCTTCGAGAACGTTCCCGCCGGTAACCATGCATTCAAGGTCACCGACGGCACATGGGACAACTGCTGGCCCGGCAGCAATTACGAGTTCACCACCACCGAGCTGCAGAATGTCACCGTTACGTTCAACGCTGACACCAAGGAGATCAACGTCTCCCTGAGCGAGCCCACCGGCGGCGAGTTGCCCGAGCAGCCCCCCGTCACCGAGGCTTTCTATACCGTCGCCGGCACCGCAGAGCTGTGCGGCAAGGCATGGAGCCCCGACTATGATGCCAACAAGATGACCCTCAACACCGAAACCGGCCTGTATGAGAAGTACTTCGTCAATGTCCCCGCCGGTGAGCACAAGTTCAAGATCACCGACGGCACATGGAGCAACTGCTGGGGCAACGGCGACGACGGCGACGGCAACACCGTCTTCACCACCGCCGAGGCGATGAACATTCTCATCACTTTCAATGCCGACACCAAGGAAATCGGCATTGAACTGATCGAGATCGCGGCCTACTACGTGGCCGGTACCGACGGTCTGTGCGGCGTGGGCTGGGATCCCGGCTACGCAGCCAACAGGATGTATCTGGACACCGACGGCCTGTACAAGAAGCTGTTCAAGAGCGTTCCTGCCGGTACCCATGATTACAAGATCACCGACGGCTCCTGGTCCAACAACTGGGGCGCTGAGGGTGTGAAGGACGGCGCCAACATCTCCTTTACCACCGATGATGTCTACAACATCACCATCACCTTCGACCCCGAGACCTGTCTGAGCACCCAGATCCTCTCCGAGGCCACCGCCCCCGATCCCGTCGTCCCCGTGGACTACCCCATCACCGTCAAGGTTCACTACTACCGCCCCGACGGCAACTACGCCGACTGGGAAGTCCATATGTGGAACGGCTCCGGCGTCACCACCGTCCCCTCCACCCGTGAGTTCGAGGAAGAGAATGTGGAGTTTGAGGGCACCACCTACGAGCGGACTGCCACCTATTTCACCAACTCCAATGAAACTTGGGTCGGCTTCATCGTCAAGAAGCCCGACTGGACCAAGGATCCCGACGGCGACCGCAAGATCGACATTTCCGACGTTCTGAGCGGCACCGTCCATGTCTACGCCAAGTCCGGCTCCGCCCTTGAGGACTTCGATGTGGTCAAGGACGACTGCGTCAAGGGCGCCAAGATCACCGGCGCCAAGTGGGACAGCCTGACCGATATCCTGACCGTCACCACTTCCATGGCCGTGGAGGGCGATCTGATGGAGGCCTTTACTCTGTTTGAGGTTGTCGGCGACGAGGAGACTCCCATCGAGATCACCTCCGTCACCAAGGTCGACGGCAAGAACGACTATATTCTGGGCCACGCCGAGGGCGCCATCGCCAAGGACAAGGCCTACCGGGTCTACTTCAACGGCGCAAGCTGTGATGTGACCATCCCCAACACCTACTCCACCAAGGAGTTCGAGGCACTGTACACCTATACCGGTGACGATCTGGGTGCCACCTGGACCGCCGAGAGCACCACTTTCCGCGTGTGGGCTCCCACTGCCGCTGAAGTGTATGTCAACCTGTACACCGCCGGTGAGGGCGGCGAGAGCCTTGGCCAAGTCGCCATGACCGCCGACGTCAACGGCACGTGGATCGCCACCGTTGAGGGCGATCTGAACGGCACCTACTACACCTACTCCGTCAACGTGATGGGCAACACCGTGGAAGCCTGTGACCCCTACGCCCGCACCACCGGCGTCAACGGCAACCGGGCCATGGTCATCGACCTCGATTCCACCGATCCCGAGGGTTGGGCTGAGGACGATTATGTGACTCAGGATAACTACACCGACGCCGTCATCTGGGAGCTGCACGTCCGTGACTTCTCCATCGACGAGTCCTCCGGCGTTTCCGAGGCCAACCGCGGCAAGTTCCTGGCCTTCACCGAGAAGGGCACCACCGTCAACGGCGACGGCGAGATCTCTACCGGTATCGACTACATGGTCGACCTGGGCATCAACTACGTCCACCTGCTGCCCGTCTACGACATCAACTCCGTGGACGAGACCACCGGCGGCTACAACTGGGGCTATGATCCCAAGAACTACAACGTTCCCGAGGGCTCCTACTCCACCGATCCCTACAACGGCGCCGTCCGCGTCAATGAGTTCAAGCAGATGGTTCAGTCCCTGCACGACAACGGCATCGGCGTCATCATGGACGTGGTCTACAACCACGTGGCCGACGCTGGCGAGTTCTGCTTCAACAAGATCGTTCCCGGCTACTTCTCCCGTATCCACGACGACGGCTCCTACCAGTCCAACTCCGGCTGCGGCAACGACACCGCCACCGAGCGCGCCATGGTTTCCAAGTACATCGTCGACTCCGTCCTGTACTGGAACACCGAGTACCACATCGACGGCTTCCGCTGGGATCTGGTGGGTCTGATCGACTACGAGACCATCAACGCCGTCATGGAGGAAGTCCACGCCGTCAACCCCGACATCATCTTCTACGGCGAGGGCTGGGAGATGTGCTCCTGGACCACCAAGGACGAGGGCGAGTGGGCCGATGATCCCTACTCCAAGAAGATGACCATTCAGCCTAACGACAAGCTGGTCAACACCGACGCCGGCACCTTCGCCTTCTTCAACGACACCATCCGCAACGTCATCCACGGCGGCGTCTTCACCGCCACCGACAAGGGCTTTGTCACCGGCTTCCACGACGGCAACCGCCAGACCGTCATCGACGGCTACATGGCCTACTCCAAGTGGGGCTCCAACTCCGAGCGTGTGGACACCCCCCTGCAGACCGTCAACTACGCCTCCTGCCACGACAACTACACCCTGTTCGACAACTTCACCGTGGACGTTGTGGACATGAACGGTCAGGCCCTCTCCTATGAGACTGCCGAGGCCGCTGCCGTTCAGGCCTACAAGTACAACAAGATGGCCGCCGCCTACTACATCACCGCTCAGGGCGTTCCCTTCATCCACGCCGGTGAGGAGATGCTCCGCTCCAAACCCACCGAGGATGCCGAGGGCAACTTCGTCTTCGACCACAACTCCTACTCCTCCGGCGACGGCGTCAACTCCTTCAAGTGGGCAATGCTCCAGGATGATATGGTTGCCGCCTCCTACGACTACTACAAGGGCCTGATCGCCTTCCGCAAGGCTCATCCCGCCCTTCGCATGACCGAGCAGTCCGAGATTCTGGCCGCTATGGAGTCCCTGAACACCGGCAGCGATCAGGTCGTCGCCATCCTGAACAAGGGCGGCAACGGCGAGAACGCTCAGATCCTGACCATCATCAACGCCGGCACTGACAGCTACACCATGAACCTGCCCGAGGGAAAGTGGGATATGTACGTTGACTTCGCCGTGGCTGGCACCGAGATCATCACCACCGTCGAGGGCACCGTCGGTGTCCGTGGCACCTCCGTCATGATCCTGGTCCAGAGAGCTCCCTTCGAGGACGTCCCCGAGGATTCCTTCTATTTCGAGGCCGTTGAGTGGGCTGTCAGAAACGGCATCACCACCGGTGTCACCGATACCACCTTCGTTCCCGGCCGCGACGTGACCCGTGCCGAGGTCGTCACCTTCCTGTGGCGTGCCAACGGCTCCCCCGTTGTCGAGTCCGATAAGTCCTTCCCCGATGTGACCGAGGCTGACTTCTTCTACGATGCAGTCATCTGGGCCGCCGAGAAGGGCATCACCAACGGCAAGGACAGCGGTCTGTTCGATCCCTACGCTACCTGCACCCGTGCCGAGGCCGTCACCTTCCTGTACCGAGCCAAGGGCAAGCCCTTCACCACCGGCACTGAGAACTTTGACGATGTCGACAAGGACGACTTCTTCTATAAAGCCGTTATCTATGCTGTTGCCAACAACATCACCAACGGCATCGATGCAGACAGCTTCGGCTCCCTGAACATCTGCAACCGCGCCCACATCGTCACCTTCCTGTACCGCGCTTCTCAGGCTGCCAACTAATCTATTCGAACCACCGCTAGCAGGCTGCCCAAAACCGTTCAACCAAAAATGGGACACCCCCTGATGGGGTGTCCCAACAAGCTGACAAAGGGAACCGTCACCGACGGTTCCCTTTTTTCTTTATCGATTCTTGGAGCGCTCGGCATCGAAGCCTGCGGGGTAGCGCTTGCGGAGCTTTTCCAGATTCATGCGGAGGATCTCCTCGAGGGGAATGCCCAGACCGTAGGCCGTCTCGGCCAGATACCACGCCACATCTCCCAGCTCCTTGGCCAGTGCCTCCCGATCCAGCTCATGGCCGTGGAAGCGGTGCTTTTTCACCAGATCGATGGCCTCGCCGGACTCGCCGCACAGGCCCATGACGCCGTTGAGGAGGGCGTCCTCCCTGCTCAGCTCCGGATTCAGGGTGGTCATGGCAAGGGACGCATATTCCCTGACGGTCAGGGGCTTCTCCTCCCGCAAAACAAGCTCATAAAGCACAGCGTCGTGGAGCCGGCACTGTTTTTCGTATTTGCCCGCAGCCACACCGGTCCGAGTCATCCCCACCTTTTCCAAAAGGGCCCCGGCCGCAGCATTGGCGGCAAAATGCTCCGCGGTAAGCTTGCCAACGCCCAGCTCCTCCCGGGCAAAGGCGATAACTGCCTCCATGGCCTCGGTGCCGTAGCCCTGATTCCAGCAGCGCTCCATCAGCATACACCGCAGGTCGCAACTGTCCTCCTGTGCTGTCAGCTCCATGACGCCGAGGATGCTGTCCTCCTCCCGGTCAGCGATGGCCCAGCGGCAGCAGTCCCCCTCTGCGTAGCGTGCAAGCGTCTGCTCAATATAGGCCAGACTCTCGCTGATGTCCTGATGGGGCTCTGTGGGCAGGTATTTCATGACCTCGCCGTCGGAGGCAAGGCCCTCGTAGTAATCGTAGACGTCGTCAAAGCGGATCTTCCGCAGTTTGAGACGAGGGGTTTCCAGTTCTTTCATGGTCATTCCTCCCTTTTCCACTATAATATCACATTTTCGGGGCAAATTCCACCGGTTTTCCCTGCCAAACGTCCCGTGCTGCCATCTGCCGGTGCAGCTCGTTGAGGACACGCTTCTTGTCCCCTGTCCATTTGGGGGCAATGAGGATGCGCTTGGGGCCGTCGCCGGTGAGCCGATGGATGACCATGTCCGGCGGCAGACGACGCAGGCATTCAAACAACAGGTCAAAATACTCCTCCATCTCCATCACCCGGAATTTGCCCGCCCGGTATTCATCGGCAAGATCCGTCCCCTCGAGTACGTGGAGCAGCTGGAGCTTGATGCCGTGGGGCCGGTGTTCTCCGCTCAGGTAATCGACGGTCTGGAGCATCATCTCCCGCGTCTCCCCGGGCAGGCCGAGGATCACATGGACGATGACCATGACGCCTGCCTCCTTCAGCCGCGCCAGCGCGTCCTCGTAGACCCCCAGATCATAGCCCCGGCGGATATAGGCGGCGGTTTCCGGATGAACAGTCTGCAGTCCCAGCTCCACCCAGACGGGCTTGATCCGGTTCAGCCGGGCAAGGAGCGCCACCACCTCCTCCGGCAGACAGTCGGGCCGGGTACCGATGGACAGGACCGCCACGGAAGGCTCGGAAACAGCCTCGGTGAACAGCTTTTCCAGATATTCCACCGGTGCATGCGTATTGGTATAGGACTGGAAATAGGCGATGAATTTCGCCGCATCGGTCTTGCTCCGGATCCGCGCTTTGGCCCGCCGGATCTGTTCCGTTACGGAATCACAGCGCCCCTCGGCGAAATCGCCGCTGCCGCCGGCGGAGCAGAAGATGCAGCCGCCGGTGCCGATTGTCCCATCCCGGTTGGGGCAGCTCATACCGCCGTCCAGTGCAAGCTTGTATACCTTCTCCCCGAAGGTTTCCCGCAGATACCGGTTCAGGGAATAGTACCGTTCCTCCATGGTTCACCTCAAACGCTTTTTCAAAAAGATTGAAAACAATCGAAAAATATGATAAAATTCCATCAAATCCAAAAGGAGGTGTCCGCATTGGCAAAGGTTCTAGACACCCAGACATATCTTGATACGGTCTGCACGCTTCTCCGGGAGGGCCAGACCCACATCCCCGTCACCGTCGCGGGCACCAGCATGACGCCGTTTCTCGATCCCGGAGACACCGTCTTCCTCGATCTGCCCGAGCGGCCCATCGAAGTGGGAGATGTGATCCTCTTTGCCCGATTCGGGGAGAAATACATCCTCCACCGGGTGGTGGGCATCTGCCCCGACGGCAGCCTTGATCTGCTGGGCGATGCCCAGCTCCGTTCCGAGCGAATCCTGCCGGAGCATGTCCGGGCCATCGTCACCGGTGTCCGCCGGGGCGGAAAATATCTGGACGGACATTCCCTGTGCTGGCGGTTCTTCCGCGGCCCGTGGCGGCGGATCCACCGCCTGCGGCCATATATCAACCGGGTCCGCAATCATTTCCGCAGATAAAACACCTTAGCTTCTGCTAAGGTGTTTTTTGTTTAAAAAAAGTTGGGTTTACAGTAGCTTTTTCGGATGTTCTATGGTATAATGACAATTCCATGCATCATTCCTTGGCGTCGATGCTCCGCATAGGCATTCCGCGGCTGATCCGCCCCGGATTATCCTCCAGCAGGATCTGGGTGTATTCCCCTCCGAAATGCTCCCGCAGCCACCGGCGCACCTGCGTCAGATCGGTGGTGCGAACCTCTGGGCTGTGGGCGTCGCTGGCGATCACATGGACGCACCCCCGGCTCAGCAGCCGGATCGCCGTTTCCTCTGCCCGCCGGCCAAAGGCGCCGAGCACGCTCCCCTTGTTGACCTGAATCACATAGCCCCGCCGGAACCAGCTCTGGGCCCGGGACACATCCCGCTGCACCGCATCGTACCGCTCCGGGTGCGCCACCACCGGCCAATAGCCGCACCGGCGCAGCTGGGACACCGTCGAATCCATAAACTCCCAGGGGGCATCAAAATAGAATTCCGTCAGCACATAGCGGCTGTCTCCCAGCGTCGGCAGCTTCCCCCGCCGAGCCAGCTCCACCGTCTCGGGCACGTACAGGATCTCCGCCCCGGGAATCAGCTCCAAGTCGGGCACCGCCTGTCTCAGGGCACCCTGCAGGCGGCGAAACTGATGCATCATGTGAGGCAGGCCTTCCAGCGACTCCGGCACACCGTTGAAATGGGGTGTGGCGATCACCCGCGTGACACCGCAGTCAAATGCCATCCGCGCCATTTCCACAGCCGAATCCAGATTCCACGCACCGTCATCCACATCCGGCACGATATGACAGTGGACATCCACCACAGCACTTCACTCCCTTTCAAGTTTTACGCCATTATACCACAGGCAAATCCGTTCGCCAACCTTTTTTTGAAGGAGAATTCCATGCAAACCGAAAATACTTCTCAGGACAGCATCCGCCAGTCCCTGCGGGGGCTGCTGGGCGGAGGCAATTTCCGGGAGATCCTCCGCAACTGGAAATGGATCCTGACCTTTACCCGCCGGCATTGGCTGGGTGTCACAGGTCTGACCTTCTTCGGCCTGCTCTCCAGCTCCCTGAATCTGCTGGCCGCCGTCATCACCAAAAACCTCATCGGCAGCATCATCGCACTGGACATGGAGCGGCTGCTGCCCATGACGGTGCTCATGATATTCAGTGCGGCTCTGGGCGTCCTGTTTCAATCCATAGGCTCCCGCTACTCCGCAAAGCTCAGCACCACCATGCATCAGGAGATCCAGAAATACACCTTTGACCGGCTGGTCCACGCCGACTGGATGTCCATACGGCACTATCCCACCGGCGACCTGCTCAACCGTTTCTCCACGGACATCGGCAACATCGCCGGCTGCGCCATGACCTTCCTGCCCAACGTGATCGTGCAGCTGTTTACCGTCACCGTCACCCTCGCAACGATCCTGTACTTTGACCCCATCATGGCTCTGATCTGTCTGATCAGCACCCCGGTGCTCTTTCTGGCCTCCCGGAGTCTGCTGCGCCGCCAGCACGCCTACAATCGGCGCCTGCGGGAGGTCAGCTCCGGCATGAGCTCCTTTGAATCCGAAACCTTCCGCAACATCGACACCCTCAAGGGCTTCGGCATCGAGGACGCCGTCAGCGGTCAGCTGGATGAGTGGCAGCAGAAGAACCGGGATATGATCCTCGAGCACAACTCCTTCACCATCCGCACCAACGCCCTGCTGACGGGTCTGGGTACGCTGGTGCAGTACACCGCCATCGCCTACTGCATCTGGCGGCTGTGGCAGGGTCAGATGATCCTCGATACCATGACCTTTTTCCTGCAGCAGCGGGGCACCCTCCAGAACTCCTTCTCCGGCCTGATCGGCCAGATCCCCCGGCTGCTCAGCGGCTCCGTTGCCGCAGAGCGGATCCGGGAGCTGACAGAGCTGCCTCAGGACGCCGATCCCACCGACGAGCTGCCCACCCCATGGTGCCGCATCCGGCTGGAAAACGTCTCCGCCGCCTACGAGGACGGCGTCAAGGTTCTCGACAACATCACCCTGAACGCAGGCCCCGGCGAGATCATCGCGCTGGTGGGCTCCTCCGGCGAGGGTAAGACCACCCTCCTGCGGCTTCTGCTGGGTCTGATGCAGCCGCTGGCCGGCACCATGGAGCTGACCGACGCCCGGGGAACCGTCCACACCCTCGGCGCCCAGACCCGCCGCTACTTCTCCTACGTCCCCCAGGGCAATACCCTGCTGGCCGGCACCATCGCGGAAAACCTGCGCCTCGTCAACCCCAAGGCCACCGACGAGGAGCTGGTCGCCGCGCTGGAAGGCGCCTGCGCATGGGAATTCGTGTCCCAGATGCCCGGCACCATCCACGCCAAGCTGGGCGAGGGCGGTCTGGGTCTTTCCGAGGGTCAGGCCCAGCGCATCGCCATCGCCCGGGCCCTCATGCGCAAGGCCCCCGCCATGCTCCTCGACGAGATCACCTCCGCTCTGGACATGGAGACTGAGGGCAAGGTTCTGCGCTACCTGATGAATCTGGGCGTGACCTGCATCGTCTCCACCCACCGTCCCTCGGTGCTGACCATGTGCACCCGGGCCTATCGGGTGGAGGACGGAAGGATCACCCAGCTGAGCGAAGAAGAGATCTGGAAACTGACCGACTCCATGTGACAAAAAGGCCGCCCATTCGGGCGGCCTTCAGCCTACTGTAGGGGCGAGCATTGCTCGCCCGCCGAAAATCAAGGATTTTCGGATTTCCCGATGGGAAATAACCGTTTTTCCGCCTTGCGGCGATTGATTTTGCCGGAGCAAAATCAGCGGGCGACCAGTGGTCGCCCCTACAGACTCCCTTTTTTGACACAAGGAAGGCCGCCCAAACGGGCGGCCTTTGCTGTTTCAGTTTACCACTTCAAGCTTCCCAGCAGACCGCGTACCAGCTTTTTGCCGACCTCGCGGCCCACGGTGCTGGCTGCGGAGGAGATCACCTTGTTCAGAGGATTGTTCTTCTTCCGGGCGGCCTTTTCCTTGGCCTTCTGCTTTTCTTCCTTTTCCCGTTCCTTCTCTTCCTTCTCACGCCGGGCCTCCTCGGCCTTGCGCTCGGCCTCTTTCTCGGCCTCCTTCTGGGCCTCTTCGGCCTCGGCAATCAGCACCTCATAGGCGGACTCCTCGTCCACAGCCTTCAAATACTTGCTGCGCAGGGGATTGTCTTCGATGTTGCTCTGGATCACGAAGGGCTCCACGGCGTTCATGGAGCTGTGGGGAGGCAGGATTCCGGCCCGCTGGACTACGGTGGGGATGCCCTTGGCATCCAGCAGGGACACCAGCGCCTCGCCCACGCCAAGCTCCTGCAGGGCTGTCTCAGTATCGAAGTCCTTGTTCTCCCGGAAGGACTGGGCAGCTGCCCGGAGGGCCTTCTGATCCTTGGGGGTATAGGCTCTCAGCGCATGCTGGACCCGGTTGCCGATCTGGCCCAGCACGGAGTCGGGCACATCGGAGGGCACCTGCGTGATGAACCAGACGGAAACGCCCTTGGAGCGGATCAGACGGACCACCTGCTCCACCTTTTCCACGAGGGCCTTGGGAGCGTCATTGAAGAGCATATGGGCCTCGTCGAAGAAGAAGGCCAGCTTGGGCTTGTCCAGATCACCGGCCTCGGGGAGCATCTCGTAGATCTCGGACAGCATCCACAGCAGGAAGGTGCCGTACAGCAGGGGGTGCTGGGCCAGCTCTTGACACTCGAGGATGTTCATGATGCCCTTGCCATCCTCATCCCAGTCGAACCAGTCGTCCAGCTTCAGGTCGGGCTCTCCGAAGAAGATGTCGCCGCCCTCGTCCTCCAGTGCCAGCAGACTTCTCTGGATGGCGCCCACGCTCTGGGGCGCGATATTGCCGTAGGTCAGCTTGAATTCCTTGGCGTTGTCGCCCACATACTGGACCATGGCCCGCAGATCCTTCAGATCGATCAGCAGCAGGCCCCGCTCGTCGGCGATGCGGAAGACGATGCGCAGCACGCCGGTCTGGGTGTCGTTCAGGCCCAGCAGACGGGCCAGCAGCTCCGGTCCCATCTCGGAGATGGTGGTGCGTACAGGCAGACCCAGCTTGCCGTAGACATCCCAGAAGCGGACAGGGCAGGCGGAATAGGTGAAGTTCTCGATTTTCATGTTATCGATGCTGCGGCGGATATGCTTGGTCTCCACACCTGCCTCGCACATGCCGGACAGGTCGCCCTTGATGTCCGCAAGGAACACGGGCACGCCCATGTCGGAGAAGGCTTCGGCCAGAACCTTCAGCGTGACGGTCTTGCCGGTGCCGGTGGCGCCGGCGATCAGGCCGTGGCGGTTGGCCATGCTAGGCTCCAGATAAACAGGTCCCTCGCCGGTGGCGAGCCAGACCTTGTGCTCAGACTTCAAATACATTGTACTACCTCCCGATTTTCGGCAAAGGATGCCGCATTTGGGATTATTGTAGCACGGGGAGTGGACATTTGTCCACTCTTTTTCGCAGATTTGACAACGGATGAGGGATTCGATTCCATCAAGGTGTTGCCGCCGTCGAGATCGGCGGCAAGAGACAGTCCCCCGCCCAAAGAAAAAGAAAAAGGCCACCCGAATGGGTGGCCTTTTCTTTTGGCAGAGGATGAGGGATTCGAACCCCCGCGAACGGAGTCAGAGTCCGGTGTGCTACCGTTACACTAATCCTCTATCAATTTGTCTCTGACACAGTTGCTGTTCAGTAGCAACATGGCTTATTATACTCAGCTTTCTCAAAATGTCAAGCACTTTTTTCAAATTTCTCAAAAATATTTTTCTGCTCCATAAGCGGCAGAAAAACCCTGTAGGGAACAGCTATGGCTGTTCCGCAGAGCCAGGCTGCGATGTCAAACCGGGTCCTGCGAATTCGTTGAGCCCTGCCTCTGCGCCCAAAAGCGAGGAGGACGCTTCGCAGTACTGCGGAACGGTCATAACCGTTCCCTACATTCCTGGCTCAAAGTCCCAACCTCTCCTGCACCCGGATCAGGTATCGGCTCGGGACCCACCCGCACAGGTAAAAGCCGATCCAGCCGACCAACACGGCGTTGGGGAAAAACTGGACCACAAGGCTGGTCGGCAGAAAGATCAGAAACATCAGCCCGGTGGCGGTCAGTCCATATTTTGTATCTTTCAGCCCGGTAAGGCCCAGAAATCTGCGCTGGTAGCCCCAGAAAAACCAGTTGATGAAATTCAGGTAGGGAATCCACATCAGGATGCGCTGTGTCTTCAGGGAAATCGGTTTCATATGGTCCTCCAATCCGATAACAGGGAACGGCGCTCTGGCCGTTCCCTGCGGATTCTGTTTCAGGCGATGGGTCTCAGCACCACGAAGCCCTGTGCGCCGAGGGTCAGCTTGCCGTCGCGGACCACGTTGACACCGAGGGCGAAGATGCTCTCGTAGGCGCCGTCCAGCATCAGCTCCTCGGCCTCCACGCCGGGGTTCATGGCCACCAGCAGCTCGCCGCGCTTGTAGGCGAAGACCCGGGAGCCCTCTTCGGCGGAGTAGACCTCAAAGGGGCTGTAGTTGCCCAGATCGGGGTTCGCCTGACGCAGGGCGATCAGGCTGCGGACGAAATTCAGCATGGAGCCCGGATCCTTCTCCTGCGCCTCCACGGTATGGGCGTTGGGATCGTCGTCCACGGGCAGATACAGCTCGCCGTCGGTATCGGAGAAGCCCTTGTTCTTGCCGGCGTTCCACTGCATGGGAGCACGGGCGCCGGTGCGGCGGTAGGAGCCCTCCTTGGTCTTCAGCAGACGCTGCCGCAGGGCCAGCTCGTCGCCGAAGTACAGGAACGGAGCGCCGGGCATGGTGTAGATCCATGCGTAGGCCAGCCGCAGCTCATCCTCGCTCAGACCCGCGGTGGGGCGCAGCATATCGTGGTTGCAGGTGATGAGGCAGTACAGGCCCAGATCCTTGGTATCCTCGTACTTGGGCATATAGTCGGCGAGGAAGCGGCTGACGTCGGAGCCGGAGTGCTTGGCGAAGTAGCCGCCGTTGGGGCTGATGACCTCGCCGTCAGGCGTCTCGTCGAAATCGCGCATCATGGTGGAGTAGCCGTTGCCCCGCCACTCCAGGAAGAAATCCATGTCAAAGCCGGCCCGAAGTGCCTGAGAGGGGTTGTTCCACTCGGAGACGAAGGCGGCCTCGGGATACTCCTCATGGATGGGGCCGAGGATCTCCTGCCAGACGTGGACGGTGCCCTCCTTGTTGGGGCCGTCCAGCTTGACGAGGGAGTCCGCCATGTCCACCCGGAAGCCGTCTGCACCCTTTTCGAGCCAGAAGCGGATCACGTCGGCCATGGCCTGACGGGTCTTGACGGCGTTGGGGCCGTCCACGCCCTCCTGCCAGCTTTCCGTGGGCTGATAGAAGCCGTAGTTCAGAGCGGGCTGGCACTTGAAGTAATTGAGCACATAGCAGCCGTTGCGCTCGGCCTCGCCGGCGATGAAGGGCAGGGGCTGGGCGCCCTCGAAGACGGACTTGGTCCAGATGTAGCGGCTGGAGTATTCATTCTTTTCGATCTGCTTGGAGGCTTGGAACCACTCGTGCTCCTCGCTGGTGTGGCCGGGAACCAGATCCAGCAGAATCTTCAGCCCCAACTTGTGGGCCTCGTCGAACAGGCGCACCAGATCGTCGTTGGTACCGTAGCGCTCGGCCACCTTGTAGTAGTTGCGGACGTCGTAGCCTCCGTCCTTGAACGGGGAATCGAAGCAGGGGTTCATCCAGATGGCGTTGCAGCCCAGACTCTTGACGTAGGGCAGCTTTTCGATGATGCCCTGCAGATCACCGATGCCGTCGGCATTGGTATCGTAGAAGGTCTGGGGATAAATTTCGTAAAAAACAGCATGTTTCAGCCAAGAAGCGGCCATAATTATGTTTCCTCACTTTCTATTTGCCAAGGAAAGGGCTTCCCCGGCAGAACGACTTCTTTGATGTAGCGGAACGTCTCCGCTTCCCCCCGATCCCGCAGCATCAGCAGCAGATGCTCCAGCTGCCGCTTCAGTTCGGGGTGCATGTTGTTCCGCTCCCGGGAACGGGCATAGTACTCCCAAGAGGATGCGTCGGTGTAGGCGCTGCCCTGATAGGTCATGCAGGCCGCCCTGCGATCCATCACCATCTCCACCAGATATTTTCTCGGCATGGGGCAGGACTCATAGCGGCCCGTCTCCATGCTCAGATCCGTCCAGTATTCCCAGTGATGGCGGTTGCGGCCCTTGTGGTGCATCCACGCGGTGCTGTATCCCAGCTCCGCACGCTCGCCGGCGTTGGGGCTGCGCTTGCCCGTCCAGTAGCGGATGCCCACACAGAATTCAGCGGGGGAATACTTGGACAGATCATGGGTCAGCCCCTGCCAGTAAAGTCCCACACGGCAGCAGCCCTCAAACACGAGCCACTTGTGATGGGTTATGGTTTTGAAATGGTTCCAGACCCTGTTCATGGTGTCCCCTCTCCAACATCCTGCGTAACCGGTTTCGCATTTGGGTTCTCCGGTTTTCTGCCGATGTTTCCGTGAATTATGTCCCAAAACATTATAAATCAAGATGGAATATTTTGCAATAGTCAACAGTTGCAAAATACTGCTGTCGGTGCTACAATATGTCAAAACTGAATTTATTCCCAAAAAGGAGGAAAACCCCATGGATTACCGGAAATTCGGCTCCACATATGTCATCCGTCTGGATCCCGGTGATGAGATTATCGAGAAAGTCCTGTGGCTTGCCGCTGTGGAGGGGATCAAGCTTGCCACCGTCACGGGCCTTGGTACCGTGGATAACGTGACCCTGGGCATCTATTCCCCCGACACCAAGCAGTTCAAGGCCAATATGTTCCACGCGGATTTTGAGATCGTTTCCCTGACCGGCACCATCACCACCCAGAGGGGCCGGCCCCATGCCCATCTGCACATGGCCGTTTGCGATCTGGCTTCCCGCTGCTTCGGCGGCCACCTGAACCGCGCCGTGGTCAGCGCCACCGCGGAGCTCGTCCTGCAGACCATCCCCGGCGAGGTAGACCGAAAGCCCGACGCCAAGATCGGCCTGAACCTGATGCACTTCTGGCCTAACGAAAACTGACAAAACACCCGGCAGTCCGTAAGGATCGCCGGGTTTTGTTGCATCATCGTATTGTATCTTGAATTTTATGCAGGTCTTTATTTCATTGAAAAAAACTATCCCGACGGATCCCAGTAGGGGCGGGTCACCGCCCCGCCCCTACACTCCTATTTTGACACACAAAAAAAGAACCCGATGCAAAGCATCGGGTTCTTTTTTCTGGAGCGGGTGACGAGGCTCGAACTCGCTACCTCCACCTTGGCAAGGTGGCGCTCTACCGGATGAGCTACACCCGCATTTGGGGTTTGTTCCCTCGGAACATGATGCATTATAGCGCAGCGGTTCCGATTTGTCAACCCCTATTTTCATCTTTTTTCAGGAAATTATTCTGCCGCGCCCGTGGCTGCGGGATAGGCACTGCGATCCCATTCATAGTCTGTCATCTGTCCGTCCGTCAGAGGCATGAACTGCTTCTCCCCCAGCAGGTCCAGATGGTACCACGCGCCGTCGATGTTCACCAGATTCCACCAGTGCTCCTCCCCGCCGCGCTTTCCGCTGATGCTCCGGGCATTCAGGCCGATGCGGCTGCACATGGCGGTATAGATCTGCGCGAAGGCCTGACTGTCGCCCACGCCCTGACACAGCAGGGAGTAGGCCGGTGTCACCGAGGAACGGAGCTGATAGTCAAATCGCTCCGTCAGGAAGGTGTGAAGCTGGGAAAACTTGACCCACTCCCCCGCCTGACCGCTGACATACAGGGCCGCCGAGGAGAACACCGGCTGCACCTGCTCTCGCATGGAGCGCAGCGTCTGCCGGTCGGTGCTGTACCGGAAAATCATCTCCACGATCCGGACGCTGCCCTGCTCCGGGCAGATGCGCACGTCCACTGACGGCATTTCCATGACCCGGTCGGGATTGCTCCGGGCATACGTGCGGACGATTTCCGTGAAATCCGTCTCCCGGTAACCGGAGATCTGGAGCACCAGCTTTTCCGTGCTCTCATCCAAGGCTTCCGCGATGGCCTGTTCGGCGCCCTCCATCCGGCGGACCGTATGGATGCCGGCGATCTCCTCCCGGCTGCGGCAGTAGGTGATCTCCACGGAGATCGCACCGGAGCCGAAGCCGTATTGGATGTCCTCCACCGCGTAGGTGCCCACAGGATAGACCGTCATGGCGTATTTCACCGCCTCGGCCATATCCGCTTCAGCCTCCTCCCGGGGGTAATCCGACAGGGAGAATACCCCCTCGGTGCTGCCCTCGTCGATGAGCCGCACCAGCGCGCTCCGCAGCTCCGTATAGCTGCGAACCGCCCGGGCATTGCCCGAATCGTTCTGCCCGACGGCCACCTGATGGGGCGTCACGGACACATAGCTGCCGTCCATCCAGCCGCAGCCGGACAGCACCAGCGCCAGCACGAGGGCCAGCGCCGCAACCGCGCGGCCCATCACAGGGAATCGTGGGAATGACGGGCAAAGCCGTCACCCAGCACCTGATGGGCGTCCTGCACGATGATGAAAGCGTCGGGATCGATGCGGACCACCAGATCCTTCAGATCTGCCAGCTGGCCCTGCTTCACCGCGGTCAGGATGACCTTGGTGTCATTGCCGGTGTAATAGCCCTGGGCATACAGGTAGGTCACACCCCGGCGCAGGTCATAGTTGATGGAGTCGGCAATGCGCTTGTGCTCCTTGGAGATGATGTAGGCCACCCGGGAGAAGTCGAATTTGTAGATCACCATGTCCAGCATCTGGCTGGTGGCGAAGACCGCGATCAGGGAGTAGAGCATGTTGGACACGTCGCCGAAAACCAGACCCGTGGCCGCACAGACGCAGAAGTCGAACACCAGCGAAATGGTGCCCAGAGGGGCATTGCGGTACTTCATCTTCAGCAGCCGGATGACGATGTCCGAGCCGCCGGTGGATGCGTTGTTGACGAACACGATGCCAAGTCCGGCGCCGCAGATGACGCCGCCGTAGATGGCCGCCAGCAGAGGCTCCGTCTCAATGACAGGCAGAGCCGCAAACAGGTCGATGAACACGGAGAAGAAGACGGTACCGATGATGGAGCCGACAAAGAAGCGCACACCGATCTTCCTGCCGCCGAAGAAAAACAGGGGAAAGTTCATCAGCGCCGTGGCCACACCGACGGTGGTGATGGGGGCCAGATGGACGACGATCAGGGCGATACCGGAGATTCCTCCGGCCGTCAGGCCGTTGGGCTCCAGAAACAGGTCGAAGCCCAGCGCGAAGATGGCGCAGCCAAGGGCGATCATAAAGACCCATCGGGCATTGTAGGCAAGATTTTTCATATCCGATCCTCCTCAGAGTTCCATGGAGATCTGCTGCTGGGGCGCTTCCTCGGGCTTGAGGACGGCGCCGGCAGCGGGGATGCTTTTCGCCCGGTAGCGGGCCTCGTTTTTGATGTTGCTGTCCGTCAGGGGCGCGGCGAAGTCCAGCGCCGCCTTCTTACGCAGGGTCAGCACGCTGACACCCTGCGTATTGCGGGTGGTCTTGGGGGTCAGCAGGGCGGTGGAGAAGATCATGCAGCGGTTGTCGGTGGAGTAGACCGCCAGCTGTTCGTCGGTCTTCAGCGCCATCACCGTGCGCAGGGGGCTCTTGTCGGAATAGGCGCCGGTGAGCTTTTTGCGATTGGTCTTCGTCTCATAGGCGGAAAGGGGCACCTTTGCCGCCTTGCCGTTTTCAAAGAAGAACAGGACAAAGCCGCTGTAATCCCCGGGCAGCACCACGGACACCACATTTTCGCCGGGCTCCATCCCCAGTTTCTGGGGCAGGTAGTCGCCGAGAACCGATGCCTTGGAGTCGTCAAACTCAGAAAGGCGTGTCTTGTAGCACTGGAACTGATCCGTGAAGACCAGCAGCTCCGCCCGGGAGGTGGTCTCGGTGGTGAAGCTCAGGCTGTCGCCCTCCTTGAACTTCTGCTCGCCGGACATCCGCAGGGACTGGGGGGTGATTTTCTTCAGATAGCCCTGCTTGGACACGAACAGGTGGACGGGAGTCTCGGGGATCTGCTCGGCCTCCTCTGCCTCCTCGGCGACCTCGGCGGCGCCGTAGAGGATCTCCGTCCGCCGGGGCTGTCCGTACTTTTTCACCACGGCGTTCATCTCGTCGATGAGCACCTTCTGGAGCTTCCGGGAGGATTTCAGGGTGGCCTCCAGCTCGGCGATGTCCTTTTCGAGGTCTGCAATATTGCGGGTGTGCTTCAGGATATACTCCAGGTTCAGGTTCCGCAGCTTGATCTCCGCCACGAAATTGGCCTGAATCTCATCGATGCCGAAGCCGATCATCAGGTTGGGCACCACCTCCGCCTCCAGCTCCGTGTGGCGGATGATATCGATGGCCTTGTCGATGTCGAGGAGGATCTTCTCCAGACCCTTCAAAAGGTGCAGCCGCTCCTCCTTTTTCTGCTTCTGGAAGTAGATGCGCCGCTTGACACAGCCGGTGCGCCAGGCCGTCCACTCCTCCAAGATCTCCCGGATGCCCATGACTCTGGGCATACCCTCGATCAGGATGTTGAAGTTGCAGGCGAAGCTGTCCTGCAGGCTGGTGGTACGGAACAGCTTCTGCATGAGCTTCTCGGGATCGGCGCCCCGCTTCAGGTCGATGGTCAGCTTCAGACCGCCCAGATCCGTCTCGTCGCGCATGTCGGCGATCTCCTTGATCTTGCCGGCCTTGATCAGGTCTGCCACCTTGTCCATGATGACCTCGGTGGAGGTGGTGTAGGGGATCTGATAGATCTCGATCAGATTGCCCTCTTTCAGGTAGCGCCACTTGGCCCGGAGCCGGAAGCTGCCCCGGCCCGTCTCATAGATGGCCCGGGTCTGGGCTTCGTCGAAGAGGAGCTCTGCGCCGGTGGAGAAATCCGGGCCGGGCAGGGTGGAGAGCACATCGTGGCCGGGATCTTTCATCAGCGCGATGGCGCTATCGCAGACCTCCTTCAGGTTAAAGGAGCAGATGTTCGACGCCATGCCGACGGCGATGCCCTGATTGGGGTTGACCAGCACATTGGGGTAGGTGGTGGGCAGCAGCGTGGGCTCGAGCATGGTGGCGTCGTAGTTGTCCACCATGTCCACGGTGTCGGAGTCGATGTCCCGGAACAGCTCCGCGGAGATGGGCTCCAGCTTAGCCTCGGTGTATCGGGGGGCGGCGTAGGCCATATCCCGGGAATAGACCTTGCCGAAGTTGCCCTTGGAATCCACAAAGGGGTGCAGCAGCGTCTCGTTGCTCCGGGCCAGACGTACCATCGTCTCGTAGATGGCGGCATCGCCGTGGGGGTTGAGCTTCATGGTCTGTCCCACGATGTTGGCGGACTTGGTACGGCCGCCGGACTGCAGACCC
>JAFWAZ010000080.1 GCA_017507425.1 Oscillospiraceae bacterium
GAACTTGGAGGTCAAGGTATCGCCGCAGCGGGTGCACTTGCCGTTGACGTACTCATGGCCCAGAGCGGGGATCTCGCGGGTCTCGGTCTCGCCGCACTCGCAGGTACGGGTCTCGACACCGGCCTCGGTGCAGGTAGCGGGGGTGGTGACAGTCCAGTCAGACCACTCGTGCTCGTGGGGCTGCTCGGGGGTGTTCGTACCCTTGGTGTAGCTCAGCTCCAGCTCGGCCAGAGTCAGCATATTGCTGGCAGAATCGCCGTTAGACTTGATCGCATCGAGAATGGTGATATCCACAGAGGTCACGGTCTTGCCGTTATCGGACCAGACAAAGGCGAAGGGAGCGTAATCAACCAGCTCAGCATCGATGGTGAGCTTTTCGCTGGTAGTGCCGTCGCTGTAGTTCAGGACAGCCTCAGCCTTGGTGACGAAGCCGTTGGCCTTGTTTGCGTTGTACACAGTAACCTCGGTCAGAGGGGATGCCTCGTTGAAGGTCACATGCATGGTCACGGGCAGGGCGATGTACTCAGGCAGCTTGCCCTCGGCATCCCAGTTGCCGGAGTAGTCCCACAGGAACTCGAAGTCGCGGCTCATGGCAGCGTTGAACAGGCCGTCATAGCTCTGCTGCTGGATCAGCTTGGTGACGTTGGAGCCGTCATCGGTGGGCAGATAGGCGTTGGTCATGGTCAGGGCAACATCGCTCTGGCCGTAGTGGATGGGCTCAGCAGGCTTGACGGGCTCCTCCACCTCGGTGTAGACCAGCTCCAGCTCGGCCAGAGTCAGCATATTGGTGACCTGATCGCCGCTGTAGTTGATGGCCTCCTGAATGGTGATATCCACGGACGCAACGGTCTTGCGGTTGCCCTCCCAGACAAACTCGAAGGGAGCGTAGTCGGACATATCGGCCTCCAGAACGATCTTCTCGCTCTTGGAGCCGTCGGTGTAGTTCAGAACGGCCTCGGCCTTGGTGACGAAGCCGTTGGACTTGTTGGCATTGTACACGGTGACTTCCGTCAGCTTAGAGGGCTCGTTGAAGGCCACGTTCATGGTCACGGGCAGTGCAACGTGCTCGGGCAGCTTGCCCTCGGCATCCCAGTTGCCTTCCCAATCCCACATAAACTCGAAGTCGCGGGTCATGTGTCCGTCAAACAGGCCGTTATAGGTCTGCTGCTGGATCAGCTTGGTGACGTTGGAGCCGTCGTCAGTGGGCAGATAGTCGTTTGTCATGGTGATGGTGACATCACTCTGGCCGTACTTGGTTACCTTGGTAATGGGGCCATCGCTCCCGTCGGTTTCAACGGTCAGGAGGCTGTAGTCGGGGCCGATCAGCATCAGGCTGCTCAGGTCGATGCCGTTGGCCTCGATGCTCCGTGCTGCAGCGCTTCTTCTCATGGTGATGGTGGCCAGCACGCCGGAGCCGTTGACCTGATTCATGTTGCCCTTGTTGAAGTAAGCCAGATTGACATAGGCGGTGCCGTCGTCATATTCCATGTTGACGGAGAAGTCCACCATGTGTGCGGTCATATCGCCAGGCTCGACAGACACGAACTCCAGCTTGCTGGGATCATAGTCCAGAACTGCACCAAAGGCGTTGACATTGCGCACTCTGTCAGCCATGACCTGAATGACCAGATTGCCGTTCTCCTCGGTGACTTCGTAGCGTGCGTTACCGGAAACAGAGCCGGTCTGCACAGCGCCGCGGTTCAGGGGGAATGCGGTGAAGGCATAGTCATAGACATCGTAGATCTCGTTGTAGTTGATGTCGCCGAAGCGCTTCTGGATCTGATCCACGAACACGGAGCCGTCCTTGATGGAGGTGCCCTTGTAGTTGTTCATGTTGGTGTAGTCAGCCTCGGTAACAGCAGGCAGGAGGTTGGTGCTGCCGACGGCGAAGCCTTCGGTGTCGTCCTCCTTGTAAATGATCAGCTCGTTTGCGGAGAAGAAACCGCCCTTGGACTGCCGGACGATCAGCTTCACATAACGGGCTGCATTGCCGCTCAGGTCCACGGTCTTGACATTCTCCTCGACAGTGGCATTGGCATCGTAGGTCCAGACCTCGGCAGTATCGCCGTCATGGGCCTCGATCCAGTGGACACCGTCCAGAGAGGTGAAGATATCCAGCTTCTCCACGGTACCGTTGCCGTAGTTATCGCTGCGGGCATAGTACTCGAACTTGTCCAGCTTGTAGGCTGCGCCGAAGTCGAAGATGAAAGGCTCAGCGCTGGACACCACATCACCGGTGGAGTGGAACATGGTGCCGGTGTCATGGTCGGTGGCGTAGGCCAGCTTGCCCCAGTTGTCGCCGCCGTTCCAGCTGACGGTTGCATCGGGGACATTTCTCCATGGATCCAGCAGGGTGGTGGCCACGATGGGCTCGGACCATGCGGAGTAGCCGTTTTCGCCCCTTGCGCGGACGGCGTAGGTGTGGGTGGAGTTGTAATCCTGATCAATGTGGGCGAAGGCGGTGGTATCGCCGACATTGTTGACAATGCCGTCAACCAGAACTTCATAGCCGGTTGCACCTGCCACGGCATCCCAAGACACGACATTGGTGGTGGGAGTCTTACCCTCAGCCACGTCATGCAGATTGGCGGGAACGTCCAGAGACTCATCCAGCTCATTGGCGGGCAGATCGGCATCGACATTCTCGAAGCCCTCCAGCACCAGCGTCTGGGCATTGGCCTGAGAGTCGGTCTCGGCGAACTTGACGTACAGCTTGGGAGAAGAGACCTTGCCGTCCATCATGGCGGTAAACTCGTCCTCGCCTTCCAGCGCGTAGGTCTCGAGGGCGGGAGCGGCATCGTAGTAGTATGCGAACTCGCCGTCGCTGAGCTCAGCGTTCAGGACCTCGTCCTTGCTGTTCATCTTGACCATGGTCAGAGAGGAGTCGCCGTTCATGGCGGTGACAGCAGAAGGCTCCTTGGACACGTTGACGATGAAGGTGGTGTTCTTATACTCGTCGTAGCCCTCGTAAGTGCCGGTGGAGGGCTCCGCGGTCAGGGTAGCGGTACCGTTTTCCACCACGGAGGTGTACTTGGTGGAAACGTGGGTGCCGTAGTCGATCTCATTGACCTTGCCGTAGCCGTCCACATCGATCTGGTTGTTCTCGATGTAGGTGCCCTCATCCTCGAACAGGGTGTACTCGGTGGAGCCGTCGGGCCAGAACTCGGTGATGCGGTTGGTGCGGTCGATGAACACGGGGCTGTTGTTCTCCTCCCACATGGGAACGATGGCACCGTTCTTGACAAAGACGGGCAGCTTCCACAGGGGGGCGTCGAAGTTGTTCAGGATCTGGCCGCCGTAGTACTGATCGCCGGTGAAGTAGTCGATCCAGATCTGATCCTCGTCGGGCAGGTAGATGCCGTTGCGGACATCGTTGCCCATGGCATCGATGGCTTCGGTCTCGGTGTAGATGGGCGCGACCAGGAAATACTCGCCGAACAGGTACTGATACTGCACGTTCTTGGTGGCGGAGTAGCTGTCCTCGGGATACTCCAGGAACACGGCGCGGACCATGGGCAGGTAGGCGTCACCGTTGCCGGTGTCCATGCCGGAGGCGGAGGCTGCGGTGGTGTACAGGTAGGGCAGCAGCTGGGCCTTCAGCTTCAGATACATTCTGTTGATGCCAGTGTAGGGATCGCCGAAGGTGAAGGGGGTCTTGGCGTAGCTGCCCCAGCCGTCCATGTTCAGCATGGTGGGGGTGAAGATCTTCCACTGGGTATCACGGGTGGAGATCAGGGCGCTGCCGCCGAAGATGCCGTCCATATCGGAGCCCACATTGGGGTTGCCGCTGAGGGACTGGCCCAGATAGGTGGGGATGTGGAAGCGGATGTACTCCCAGTTGCCGCCGTACTGGTCGCCGGTCCAGACGCTGGCAAAGCGCTGGGTGCCGGCCCAGCCGTCCAGCGTGATCATGTTGGGCCGGTAGCCCACCAGCGTGGAAACGGTATTGTAGCCGCTCTGCTGGGAGGTCAGAGCCATGTCATAGCCGTAGCCGACCCAAGCCACGTCGGTCTTCAGGCTGGTGACGCCGGCGACGGAGACTTCCTTGGCGAAGTCACGGAGCAGGTGCCAGTAGGTATTTGGGTTGGAGTCGGGGGTCAGATAGCTCTGGCTCCACAGGCCGGTGGCGATGCCGTAGTCTCTGGCATACTCAGCGAACTTCTTCAGGTTCTGCACGTTTGCGTCAACGGCGGCGATACGCTCGTCGGAGCTGGAGCCGTCGGGGTTGACACCGCCGGTCATGTAGTAGCCGTTCTGACCGTAACCGGAGCCGTAGCCGTCATTGGGCAGCAGATAGCCCAGAGGCATATCCATGGCCACATACTTGTCAAGCAGTGCCCGGGCGGAGAACTCATAGGGAGTATCCGCGGTTTCGGGGAAGTTATCGGTGAAAACGGTGGGGCCCTCGCCGTTCAGGGACTCGGCATGGGTACCTGCGGGGATCCGGTAGCCGGAGGACTGACCGGCTTCCCGATAGGCGGACAGGACGCCCTCGCTGCCGTCACTGGCGTAGCTGCCGTAGATCTTCCAGCCGCCGGTGCCGTTGGTGTCGACCCATGTGTCGCGGTTGTAGGCGTTCAGATGGGCCTCATAGAAGGCATACTCGGGCAGCAGGACGGGAGCGCCGGTGACATGGTAGTAGCCGGCCAGCAGCTCTTTGACCGTCTCGGTGACAGTCTCGCCGTCGGACAGGAAGTAGTAAGCATCGAACTCGTTTTCGTTATGGAAAGCAGTGACGGTGCCGTCCTCGGTCTTGCCGAAGTCATAGACGCCGGGCAGGAACGTGTTGCGCAGCACGCCGTAGCCCTCGGTGGAGTAGTAGAAGGGGTTGGGAGAGGCGACGCCGCCGTCAACCCAGTTGCTCTCGTTCTTGATGTTGATGGACTCGCCGGTGTGGATGAAACGGCCGTTCTGGGTGCCGCCGCCGAAGAAGTCCTCGCCGTCGTTTTTGACGAGGGTCTGGGTAGTCCGGTCACCGAGGACCAGAGCTTCCTTTTCCTCCATGACGACCTCGCCCTTGTACAGGACGGTCATCTTGGCGGTGGACTTTTCAAACTTGACGGTGGTGTCCCCGGCAGTGATGACGATATAGCCGTCCGCGTCGCTGACGGATGCGGTGGGATGGCTGTAGGCCTCATAGGAGTCGGGGTACTGGGGGATCTTTACGGTGTTGCCGTAAACGGTGGTGGCGTACTCAGAGAATACGCCGGAGGGATCGACATTGTAGCGGAAGATATCGTCCTCCAAAAATGTGATCTTGCCGGTGATGCCGTCACTGAAGGTCACGGTGACAATGTTGCCCTTCGCCTCAGCGGACTGCACTGCTGTCAGAGCGCCGTCTGCAGCCTTTGCCTCGACAGTCAGCATCGTCGGGAACATGCCGACGACCATGATCAGGGCAAGGATCGCAGAAAGAACGCTTCTCCAGCTTTTTGAGAATGCTTTCATTTGTTGTTCTCCTTCCTAGTTTTTTTCACCAATGTGTCTGTGAAAACACCTTGGCATTCCATACATATTCTACAATGTTCGGATGCTGTTTTCAATAGCACAATTAAAAACCGCAAATCATTTCCTGAAACAGCCAAGCCGCGCCGCATCATTCTGCTTTTTCCGGGCAATCTAATGGCGAAATGAGGGATCACAATGGCAAAAAACAAGCTTGGCACCCACACCTTCCGTCCGGATGCGCCCGTATACATCGGTGCATGGGCCAGTGTGGCCGGTAAAAAAGAAGCCGAGGGCCCATTGGGCCACGGCTTCGACATCAAAAGTATGGACACCAGCTTCGGAGAAAAGACATGGGAGCTGGCGGAAAAGAAAATGCAGCAGCTTGCGCTGAACAAGCTGCTGCAGAAAGCACGTCTGGAATCGAAAGATATCGATCTCGTTTTTTCCGGGGATCTGCTGAACCAGTGTATCGGTTCCTCCTTTACTCTGCGCAATACGGGAATCCCCCATCTGGGGCTCTACGGCGCCTGCTCCACCATGGCCCAGAGTTTGCTGCTGTCCGCCATGACCGTGGGCGGCGGGTATGCCGATCACGTTGTCGCCATGACCTCCAGCCATTTTGCAGGCTCCGAGCGGCAGTACCGCTTTCCTCTGGGTTACGGCGGACAGCGGACGCCCACTGCCCAGTGGACCGTCACCGGCTCCGGCGCCGCGCTGGTCACGTCCCAGCCCGGCCTGATCCAAGTGGAATCTGCCACCGTGGGCACCGTCCGGGATCTGGGCATCACGGACGCAAGCAACATGGGCGCTGCCATGGCCCCCGATGATGTTACACTAAGACCATCCCGGATGATGGGATGCACATCGGTTACACAGTTTACTCGAAAAAGGCCTCTCCCCTGCCCTTACTCCCCGCAGACCTGCTTCAGAATCTCAATGGCTTCGGACAGTTCCTCCATGGGGATATTCAGGGCGGGCAGCAGGCGCACCTTATCCTTGGCGGTCAGGCACAGCACGCCCTTTTCCATACATTCCGCCACCACCTGCTTCGCAGGCTTCACGGTCTTGATGCCGATCATCAGGCCAAGGCCGCTGACGCTCTCAACGCCGGGAGCATTGTGGAGGGCGGCAAACACATAGCCGCTCTTTCTGCGGACGGCATTCAGGAACTCGTCGTCCAGCCGCTCGATGACGGAGAGCGCACCGGCACAGCACACCGGGTTTCCGCCGTAGGTGGAGCCGTGGTCGCCGGGCTTCAGAACATTCTGCACCTTTTCTCCCATCAGCGTGGCGCCGATGGGCAGACCGCCGCCCAGACCCTTGGCCGTGGACACGATATCCGGGGTGATGCCGAAGTGCTGATAGGCATAGAGCTTACCGGTTCTGCCGTTGCCGGTCTGAACCTCGTCCACGATCAGGGGGATGTCCAGCTCCTTGGAAAGCCGGGCGCACTCCGCAACAAATTCCCGGGTCAGGGGGTTCACGCCGCCCTCACCCTGCACAATTTCGATCATGATGCCCGCGGTGGTCTCATTGACAGCGGCATGCAGCGCCTCGATGCTGTTGGCCTCCACATGGACAAAGCCGGGCGTCAGGGGCAGGAAATCCTGATGGAAGTGGTCCTGTCCGGTGGCCGCCAGCGTGGTCAGGGTGCGCCCGTGGAAGCTCTGCTGCAGGGTGACGATGGTATGGCACTGCGCGCCCTTTTTCAGGGCGGAATACTTTCTCGCCACCTTGATGGCGCACTCATTGGCCTCGGCGCCGGAATTGGAGAAAAACACCTTCTTCATGCCGGTCTTCTCGCACAGAAGCTTGGCAAGCCGGGCACAGGGCTCGGTGTAATAGAGGTTGGAGGTGTGCTGGAGCTTCATGGCCTGCGCGGTCACGGCTGCCGTCCACTGCTCGTCACAGTAGCCGAAGGCAGTGACGCCGATGCCGGTGCCCAGATCGATGTATTTCTTTCCTGCGGTGTCCTGAACAATGCTGCCCTTGCCCTCCGTCAGCTCCAGAGGAAACCGGCCGTAGGTTCCGGCAACATATTCCTTGTCAATGGCTGTAATATTCATTGTATCACCTTAATCCTTCATAACCATAGTACCGGCGCCCTCGTCGGTCAGCAGCTCCATGAGGATGGAATGGGGGATCCGTCCGTCCATGATGACCACATTGTTGACGCCCGCATTCAGCGCCTCCACGCAGCAGTCCACCTTGGGGATCATGCCGCCGGAGATGATCCCCTGCTCTTTCAGCTTTTCTGCCTCGGAAACCGTGATGCTGGGGATCAGGGAGTCAGGATCATCCATGTCCATCATGACGCCGGCGATGTCCGTCATCATGATCAGACGCTCCGCGCCCAGTGCGCCGGCGATGTAGGCCGCGGCGGTGTCGCCGTTGATGTTGTAGGTATTGCCCTGCCGGTCGCTGGCGATGGTGGAGATGACGGGGATGTAATTCTTCTCCAGAACATCCCGGATCGGCTGGGTACGGACCTTGGTGACCTCGCCCACATAGCCCAGTGCCTCATCCTTGACCACTGCCTCCAGAATGCCGCCGTCGATGCCGGACAGGCCCATGGCGTGACCGCCCTTCATCTGCAGGAGATTGACCAGATCCTTGTTGACCTTGCCGGCCAGCACCATCTGGACGATATCCACGGTTTCCTTGTCCGTGACCCGCAGTCCATTGACAAACTGAGCCTGCTTGCCCAGCTTTTTCATGGTCTCGCTGATCTCAGGGCCGCCGCCGTGGACCAGAACCACCTTCACGCCGATGAGCCAGAGCAGGACGATGTCCTCCATCACCTGCTGCTTGAGGGTCGGATTGATCATGGCATTGCCGCCGTATTTCACAACGATGCATTTGCCGTTATACTTCTTGATGTAGGGCAGCGCGGCGGTCAGAACCTCCGCCCGCTGGGCGTTGGAGAAATTCATATCCATGTTCTTCACCTCAGGTACGGTAGTCGCCGTTGATCTTCACGTAATCGTAAGTCAGATCGCAGCCCCATGCGCTGGCGCCGTAGGGGCCGTCGCCCAGAGAAACGAGAATCTCGATCTCCTTTTCCAGCAGGATCTCCTTGGCCTGCTCCTCGGAGAAGGGAATGCCGGCGCCGTTTTCGCAGACCGTGACGGTACCCTTGGCAGAGCGGAAGGAAACGCCGATCTTGGTCACGTCCACATCTGCACCGGAATAGCCGATGGCGCAAAGGACTCTGCCCCAGTTGGCATCGGCGCCGAACATGGCGGCCTTGAACAGGCTGGAGCAGATGACGCTCTTGGCGGCGGTTTTTGCAGCTTCGAGGGTATCGGCGCCGGTGGCGGTGCACTCGAGGAGCTTGGTGGCGCCCTCGCCGTCGCCGGCGATCATCCGGCAGAGCTGGACGTTGATGGTGTTCAGGGCTTCCATGAACGCATCGAAATCAGCACCCTCGGCAGTGACAGGCTCGTTGCCCGCCAGACCGTTGGCCAGCACCGTCACCATATCGTTGGTGGAGGTGTCGCCGTCGATGGAGAGCATGTTGAACGTATTGGCAATGTCACCGGACAGGGCCTTGTGGAGCATTTCCGGGGAAATGGCTGCGTCGGTGGTGATGAACACCAGCATGGTGGCCATATTGGGGTGGATCATGCCGCTGCCCTTGGCGATGCCGCCCATGCGGCAGGTCTTGCCGCCGAGGGTAAACTCCACGGCGATCTCCTTGGGGCAGGTGTCGGTGGTCATGATGGCCTGAGCAGCATTCATTCCGCCCTCATAGGACAGGCCCTCGGCCAGCTCACCCATGCCGTTGGCAATGGGGGTGATATCCAGCACCTGACCGATGACGCCGGTGGATGCAACCACCACGTCATCCGACTTCACACCGATGTGCTGTTCCACCAGCGCGCACATTTCCTCGGCGATCTGGATGCCGTTCCAGTTGCAGGTATTGGCGTTGCCGGAGTTGCAGATGACGGCTTGCGCAATGCCGTTGGAGATATGATTCCTGGTGACGGTCAGGGGCGCGCCCTTGACCAGATTGGTGGTATAGACAGCCGCGGCAGATGCGGGAACATCGCTGACGATCAGCGCCAGATCCTTCTTGGTCTGGTTCTTGCGGATGCCGCAGTGGACGCCGCTGGCCTTAAAACCGGTTGCGGCACAGACGCCGCCGGAAATCAGTTTCATATTGATCGCTCCTATTATCACAGGTTCAGCCCGGTGGTTTCATCCAGACCGAGCATGATATTCATATTCTGAATGGCGGCGCCGGAAGCGCCCTTGCCCAGATTGTCAAAGAGAGTGGTCACCATGGTCTGGTTCTCATGGCCGGACACGATGATGCGCATGGTGTCCTTCCCCGCCAGCGTGCTGGCGTAGATGATGCTCTCATCGCCGCCGAGGGGGGCCACGGTGACGATTTTCTGTCCCTCGTAATGGGCCTTTAGATTTTCCCAGACTTCAGTAGCGCAGAAGCCGGGGAGCAGGACGGAGGTTGCCATACCCTCGTAGAAATCGCCCAGAATGGGAGAAAACACCGGAGCCTGCTTCAGACCGCAGAGCTTCTTCATCTCCGGCAGGTGCTTGTGGGCGAGGCCGGTGGCGTAGATCCGGTGGCTTTCGTGGCGAATGTCCCGGCCGGGATCCTCGTATTCCGCGATCAGGCTCTTGCCGCCGCCGGAATAGCCGGTGAGGGAGTAGGCGGTCAGGGCCATATCCGCAGGGATCACGCCCCGGGCCACCAGCGGGCAGACGGATGCGATAAAGCCGCTGGCGTGGCAGCCGGGATTGGCGACCCGCTTGGTGCTGCGGATGGCTTCCCGGTGGGCCTCGGACAGCTCCGCGAAGCCGTAGGCCCATGCGTCATTGGTCCGGTGGGCCGTGGAGGTGTCGATGATCCGCACATCCGGATTATCGATCAGACTCACCGCCTCCACAGCGGCGGCATCCGGAAGGCAAAGGAAGACAATATCCGCACTGTTGATGGCCTCCCGTCGGGCATCCAAGGATTTTCGGAGTTCATCGGGAAGTGTGAACAGTGCAATATCCTCCCGCTGCGCGAGCCGCTCCCGGATGCGCAGACCAGTGGTTCCGGCAGAACCGTCAATGAATACCTTTGTCATAACCAAACACCGCTTTCGTGAATTATCGTATACAGGAATTCCTGATATGCAAGAGTATACAGTCTTTTTCTTTCGGTGTCAATAATTATTCATATTTTATGCATATCCACTGAATCTCCCTCCTGCCCGCACTTCGTTTTCGTTATCTTTGACCATGCTCCTCCGGTCAGCGGAACCTTTGCAAATCATATCGCGGAAGCAGCCGTATGCTCCGCCCCGGATTTGGGAATGATCTCCTGCAAAGGAGTGAATTCCATGAATCTGAATCAAAAGGAACTGAACCTGTGCCGCGAGGCGGATCTGATGGGCTGTGATCCGGAAGCTCTGGTGGATCTGAAGGACGTGCAGATCGACACCACCCGGCCTGTGGCCCAGCGGATGGAGGACTTTGTCCGGCAGGTGGGCAATCCTTACCTGTTCCGGGTAGACGGACTGATCGTCAAGGCCGTCTATCTGCCCGGTGCAAAGCGCAGGCTCACCGATGCCCTGCCCTACTGCTGATCAAACCCTATTCGACATCGCCATCACACAATCCACCATGGAGGTACCCCATGCACACAACCCAATTTCAAGCTGCCGCTGCCCTCTGCCCCTGGCAGGCGGCCCTCTACATCCGCCTGTCCCGGGACGACGGGGACAAGGCCGAATCCGACTCTGTCACCTATCAGCGGGAGATCCTCAGGGAGCATCTGCGGCTTCACCCGGATATCTCCCTCCACGACGTCTACATCGACGACGGCTGGAGCGGCACCAATTTCAACCGCCCGGATTTTCAGCGGATGATGGAGGATATTTACGCCGGAAGGGTCAACTGCGTCATCGTCAAGGATCTGAGCCGCTTCTGCCGGAACGCATCCGAGGGCGGTCAGTATCTGGACAACATTTTCGTCCGGCACCGGGTGCGGTTTATCGCCGTGAACAACGGCATAGATACGGCATCGAACACCATGAACGCCGCCACCCAGCTGATCTCCGTGGGCGTCACCAATGTCATCAACGAGTCCGTTGCTGCCACCACCTCGGTCAATGTCCGGGGCACCCTGAACGTCAACCGCCAGCAGGGCAAATTCATCGGCTCCTTTGCCAGCTACGGCTATCTCAAAGACCCCGAGGATCACCACAGGCTCATCGTCGATCCTGAGACAGCGCCCATCGTGCGGATGATCTTCGACCGGTTTATCGCCGGATGCAGCATCATGGGCATCGCCAAGGAGCTCAACCGCATGGGCATTCCCAACCCCTCCGCCTACAAGCGCAGCAAGGGTCTGCGCTGCAATCATCCCGCCGGAGAAAAAAACAGCGGCCTGTGGCCGGACAGCTCCGTGCGGCGGATCCTCCGGAACGAAATGTACATCGGCAACATGGTGCAGGGTAAAAATACGACCATCAGCTACAAGATCAGGCAGTGCCGGGCCGTCCCGAAAGCGGACTGGATCCGGGTGGAGGGCACCCACGAGGCCATCATCGCCCCGGCAACCTTTGAAAAGGCACAGCGGCTTTTCAACCGGCATATCCGCAAGCCGCCCCGTTCCAACGAGGTTTCGCTGTTCTCCGGCCTGATCCGCTGCGGCCACTGCGGGCGGATCATGTCGAAAAAGACCAACCGCCACACCTACGGCACCTACCACTACTACCGCTGCACCACCCATAACAAAATGGCCAAGGATCGGTGCACCGGCCAGTCCATCCGAATCGACCTGATTGAGAAGGCGGTGCTGGTGTTCCTGCAAACCATGGTCAATGCCTCTGTGGAATACGGGGAGCTTCTGGCGGCGATCCGACAAAGCGGCCGCCAGCGGCCAGAATCCACCCATCTGCAGCAGTCTCTGGCCACCCAGACCGCCGAGCGGGAGCGGTGCCACAGGCTGCTGGTGGAGCTGTATCCCGACTGGAAGACCGGGATCCTCTCCCGGGAGGAATATCTGACCCTGAAAGCAGACCTCAGCGGCAAAATCCGGACGCTGGATGAATCCATCGGCAAACTGCGCCGGACCGTGGAGCAGTACGCAAACGGAACGGAAGCGGACAATGCCTTTCTCCGTCATTTCCGGAAGTATCAGAACCTGACTGAGCTGACACGCCCCATGCTGACGGAACTGGTTCACGAGATCCGCGTCTACGAGGGCGGACGTCTGGAGATCGTTTTGAATTTTCAGGACGAGCTGCAGGCTCTTGCAGCGTATCTGGACCAGAATCAGGATATACTGGACGCTGCAGGCGCTTCCGGGTAAAATACGATCCCCGCCGTAGGTTTTTCCCTGCGGCGGGGCTATTTTCTGTCATATCATACATGGTCTATCCTTGACATTATCCCCCGCCGCCTTTGACACCATCCGCACCCATTTTCTGGATACCCGGACTGGGCCCGGGGACTACGATCTGATCGTCACCGGGGATCTGGGCGCCATGGGCGTCGAGGCACTGATGGCGCTGTTTCGGGAGACGGGCATCTCCATCGGCGGAAAGCTGACGGACTGCGGCAATCTGATCTTCGACCCCGTCAGGCAGGACGTTCACGCCGGAGGCTCCGGCTGCGGCTGCAGTGCGGTGGTGCTCTGCTCGGAGCTGCTGGGGAAGCTCAACGCCGGAAAGCTGAAGAAAATTCTCTTCTGCGGCACCGGTGCCCTCCTCTCCCCCACCTCCACCCAGCAGAGTCTGCCCATCCCCGGCATCTGCCACGCGGTGTGCATCACGAGCGGGAGGTAATATGGACTATATCAAGGCATTCGCCGTGGGCGGGCTGCTGTGCGTCATCGCCCAGCTGCTCATCGACTACACCAAGCTGACACCCGCGAAGATCCTCGTGAGCTACGTGGTCCTCGGCGTGGCGCTGGGCGGTATCGGCATTTATCCCAAGCTTGTGGAGTTCGCAGGTGCAGGGGCTTCCGTTCCCCTGCTGGGCTTCGGCAACACCCTCGCCAAGGGCGTGAGGGAAGCGGTGGATTCCGACGGCTTCCTCGGCATCTTCACCGGCGGCCTGAAGGCCACCGCCGGCGGCATCACCGTTGCCATCGTATCGGGATTGCTGGTCAGTCTGATCTTCAAGCCGAAGGACAAATCCTGAAAAACGGAACGGGACACGGAATAACCGTGTCCCGCAAGCTTTTTACGGTTCCTCCAGCCTCTGCTGCTTTTGCCTCAGCAGTTCGTTGACCTGTGCCGTATTGCGTTTGATGACGGAGTAGATCACCGCCCAGATCGCCAGATAGCCCACCGCGAAAATTCCGGTAAACACAAGGATCGGCGCCGTGCCCCAGTCCAGCCAGTCGTTGATCAGATACGTCAGCAAATAGCTGAGATACAAAACACCGCCGTGGATGGCAATGGCGCCCATCAGGGGCAGACGCTCGATCTGATAGACCACATTCATTCCCCCTGCAACAAAAGCCAGCGCCGATAGGGAGATGATCCCAAGGCAGACCTGCCCGACAGTCAGTACCTGCACCACGCCCTGATGCTCCAGAATCAGATACACCGCCGCCAGAACCAGCGGGCCGAAGCCGCAGGCCATCATTCCCCGGCGGATAAACTCCAACAGGATCCGTTTCATGTCCGTTCATACCTCCTTCTGATCTGTGCAAAGCAGCGTCTGGATACATATTCCCGATAGCCACACCGAAATACGGCATCCACACCGCCGCTGAAAACCGCGTCAAACCGGTCAATGCGGTGCTCGTTGGCCAGCGCGGATTTGTTGATGCGGATGAAATAGGAGGGAAGCATCTCCTCCAGATCCCGGAGCCGCTCCTGAAGGCGGTAGGAGACACCGCCGCTGTCAATGGCCATCACTTTCCTGTCCAGCACAGTGATGCATTCGATCTCGGAAACGCGGAGCCTGCGCAGCTCACCCTCCCGGTATCCCACGAGGGAATCCGCACCCGAGTAGCTGCGCACCAGATTTTCGATCTGCTGGGTCAGCGCCGACGGTGCATGGACCACCGCTGTGATCTCCTCCGGCGCTTCCTTGTCGATGATGAGTTTGTATTTCATGTTCTAAGATCCTTACTGTCGTTTCATTTGCCCCAGAAAGCACCACACCGCTGCAGCCGCTGCCGCGATGCTGTACAGCGCCACCGGCAGCAGGTGTGCCGCGGCAGCAGAAAAATCCCCGGAGAACAGCGCCCGCTCCGCCTCCGCAGCGTGGAAAAACGGGAGCACCTTGGCTGTTTTCTCAAACAATCCGCCCACCAGCTCCAGATCAAACCAAACGCCGGAGAGCCACGCGGACAGATTTGTCAGCAGCGCGCCGCAGATACCGCCCACCTGCTTCACGCCCAGCAGGCTGCCGCACAGAAGGCCCAGCGCGATGTTGAACACCGCCATGGGGATGATACCGATGACAGCATACAAAACATTGACGCTTACTGTCAAGCCCAGCGGCAGGGAAAATAGATAACAGGCGGCGCACTGGCCCAGCGCAATAGGCAGAAGCGGAAGCATATAGCCCAGAATCACATCCAAACCCGTAAGAGGCGTTGTATAGAGCCGCTGAAGAAAGGCACTCTCCCGATCCTTTGCGATCAGCGTGGCGGAAAACAGCGTCAGAAAGGACAGTCCGAACACCGTGATCCCCGGCGTCAGAACATCGATTTCAAAAAGGCTCACGGGCACATTTGCCTGTATGGAGCTCAGAAGCACCAGCAGTACCAGCGGAAATCCCAGACCAAAGGAAAGATTGACACCGTCGCGCAGGATCTCTCTGGCACAGCGCCGGGCAAAGGTCAGCATTCTCATACCGTTCCCTCCTTCACGATGGTTACGAAGGCCTGCTCAAAACTCTCTGCGCCGGAGCGTTCCATCAGCTCCCGGGCCGTGCCGACCGCGATGAGACGGCCGTTTTTCATAATACCGATGCGGTCGGACAGGGCCTCGGCCTCCTCCATATAGTGGGTCGTCAAAACGATCGTAACCCGGCCTTTCAGCGCCCGGATCACCTCCCAGAGATCATGCCGTGCAATGACGTCCAATCCCAGCGTCGGCTCATCCAGAAACAAAATCTGCGGAGCGCTGATGAGGGCCATGGCAATGCTGACCCGGCGCTGCCAGCCTCCGGAGAGCTTCCCGGCCTTTCTGGAAAGCACCGCATCCAGCGCAAATTGCTCGGTCAACTCCCGGAGCTTCGCCGCTGTTTTCTCACGGCCAAATCCGTGGATGCCGCAGATCAGCTCCAGATTCTCCTTTACGGTCAGATTCGGCGCCACTGCTGTCTCCTGAGGTGACACGCCGATCAGCGCTTTGACCCGCTCCGGCTCCCCTGTGACACAATATCCGCCCACCCATGCTTCTCCCCGGGTGGGCTTGGTCAGGCAGGAGAGCATTTTGATGGCCGTGGTCTTACCCGCGCCGTTGACCCCCAGCAGGGAATACAGCTCCCCCTGCCGGACGTTCAGCTCCAGACCGTTCACGGCGGTCAGATTCTTGTACCGTTTGACCAGTCCTTTTGTTTCGATTGCATACAATGTTATCAACCTCCTTGCACCGCCATCATAGCAGATTGGAGGGATGAAATGTGGATTTTTGCCTGTTCGGTCATTTCCCGGGCCTCATCGGCCGCAGAAAAGGCGATACCCGCCAAGACAGGTATCGCCTGCGTGCTTAAACTTCGATCAGCCGCTTCAGATGGAAGAAATACAGATACGTTCCCTTGACGGGCATTTCATAAATGCGCTCGAGGGCTCTGGAATAGGTATCCACCTGCAGGCGGTAGCGTGCTAGGACTTCGCCGAGGGTTTCATCCGTCACATAGTCGGTTTTGAAATCCACCACGGTGATGCCGTCCGGCTCCACCAGAGCGCAGTCCACCACACCCTGCAGGAGGATCTGCTCCCCCCTCAGACCGTCGCCGTAGGCGTCTGCATCCTCCAGAATGGAGAACTTGAATTCCCGGATGTATTTGCCCGTCATCAGCTTTCTGCCCAGCTCCGTCCGGAAGAAGGCGAGGATGGCGTTTCGGTCCAGACGGCCCGCAAATTCCGCCGGGATCACCCGGGCGGCAGCAAGTCGGTCGATCTCCTGCTCCAGCGCCTCCAGAGAAGCGCAGGCATCGAAGCGGACGTACTGCATCAGCGTATGCATGGCCACGCCGTAGTCCGTGCCCCTGCGGTTGCTGTGGTCGCCGAAGCGGCGCCAAGTCCGCTTTTTCGGGGCAGCCTCGGCATTGTCCCGGATCTCATCGTCCTTGTCCCGGCCCTTGAGCTGGGTGGCAGTCTGCTTGGAGGGCGTCACGGTGGCGGCCTCATGGGGATAGCGGAAGCCAAGCTGACTGCGCAGCAGCTCCACGGTGCCCTCGGGCATTGCCGAAGCGCTGCTCTCCTCCGGGGCCGCTCCCCCGCTCCGGGCCGGCGCACATTCGGCGGTGACGATCTTCCAAGGATACGCAGCCAGATGGGTCTGTCCCGGTCTGCTGCCCGCAAGATCGAACAGCGCGCCTGCCTCCGTGCGGCACATGGCCTCCATCAGCACCCACTCGCCGGGGCTGCTGACCTCGGCGGACAGAAGCTCGGTGCCGCCCATGTCCATTCGGTTTGCGATCTCTGCAAGGGTCTTCTCGGGACTCTTCTCCGCATAGGTCATGATCAGCCGGTCCCGGGCCCGGGTCATGCCCACGTAGAGCACCCGAAGCTCCTCGCTGAGACTCTCGCTGGAAGTCCGGGCTACGATGGCTCGCTTGGCAATGGTGGGATAGCGCACCCGGTTCTCTCGGTCGACGGCAGACAGTCCCAAGCCCAGCTCGCCGTCGCAGAGCACCTGCGCCTTTAAGTCCTCCCGGTTGAAGCCCCGGGACAGGGACGACAGGAACACCACCGGGTACTCCAGACCCTTGGATTTGTGAATGGACAGGATCTGCACGGCGCCGCCGGTGGGGGGCTCCTGCACGGTCAGGCCCTTCTCCTCCTGCAGCTGCAGCTGCTCGAGGAACTGACTCAAGTCCCGGCGGGCCGCAGACTCAAAGTCCAGCGCCATCCGGTAAAATTCCCGCAGATTGGCCGTCCGTTCTACACCGCCGGGCATGGCGGCGTAAATGCTGTCCATGCGGGTGACGCAGAAGACCTCCTCCAGCAGCCGGGCAAGGGGCAGCTGCCGTGCGCAGTCCCGGAGGTGGTTCAAAATATCCAGAAAGCCCAGCGTCTTGGGCGTATCGTCCAGCATGAGGGCGTCATAGAAGTCGCCGTGTTTTTTCCGTGCCCGGATCCGGGCCAGATCGTCGGCGGTGAAGGAAAACACCGGGCTGCACAGCACCGCGATCAGGGGGATATCCTGACGGGGATTGGACAGCACCTGCAGCAGCGCGCGCAGCACGCCGATCTCGCCGGTCTGCAGCAGATCCCGCCCGCTGCCGAAGGCGCTGCGGATGCCCTTTGCAGACAGGGCGTCCTGATACCGCTGACCCACGGAGCCGGGAGAGCGGAGCAAAATGGCGATGTCCTCGGCTTCGATGGGCCGCAGGCCGTCCTTGCCCCGGATCATGTGCCTGCCGTCAAGGAGCCCTCCGATCCGCTGAGCAACATACTCGGCCTCCTGACCGTAGGTGTCGTCGGTGGTCTTCAGCACATGGAGCTCCACCTCCGGCTCCCCCAGCGGCTCGTGGGGGAAGCCCTCCACCAGCGCCTCGGCCTCGGTATAGTTCAAATCACCCACCGCCTCGCTCATGCAGCGGTAGAAGACGTCGTTGGTGGCCTCCAGCACCGCGCCTCCGGAGCGGAAGTTTTTCGACAGCAGGATCTTCCGTCCCTCGCCGGGCTCGGCCTCCTCGGCAGGTACATACGTTGCGTATTTCTCCAGAAAAATGCCCGGGTCGGCCAGACGGAAGCGGTAGATGGACTGCTTCACGTCGCCCACGAGGAAGCAGTTCTGTTTTTCGGCGGTGAGACTTCCGAAGATGGCGTCCTGCACCGCGTTGGAGTCCTGATACTCGTCCACCAGCACCTCCCGGAACCGGCGGCCCTCCTCCCGGGCGATGGCCGTGGGCGCGGTTCTTCCCTTGCCCAGCAGCAAGTCCAGCGTCCGATGTTCGAGGTCGGAGAAGTCCAGCACCCGCCGGCGCTGCTTGAGTCTGCTGTACCGCTCGCCAAAGGCCCGGGCCAGCCGGACAAGCCCTCTGATGGCGGCGGAGGTCTGGCCCAGATCCTCCAAGACCACCTCAGAGGGATCGCAGAAGACCTTCAGCTTCCTGCCAAGGCCCTCCTTACAGCCGTTTCGGACCGCTTGGATCCGCTCCTTCAGCTCCAGATCCTCCATCTTCTTGGGGAAGCTGATGCGGCCGTAATCAATCTTCCGGCGCTCCACCACCTCGTCCCAAGTTTCGGCGTCCCGGAGATATTCCAGCGCCACGACTGTCTCGTGGAGAAGCGTCTCCACCTTGGGGATTGTGCCGTTTTCCTCCGCCAGCTGACGGCACCGGCGCAGAGCGCTCAGCTGAAGATCCAGATAGGCGTGGAGATCGTCGATCAGATAGCTGCCCCAGACTGTCTGGGCCGCATCGGATGTTTCCGTCAGATCGGCGCTGCGGATGCAGTGATCCAGCCAGGACTCCGGGTCGAGGTGACACCGGGCGGCGTTGTAGACCTTTTCGACAATGTCCGGCACCAGCCGGTCATCCCGCCCCAGGCCCTGCGTATCCACGAAGGCCCGGAAATCCGGCTCCTCCATCCAGTTGGCGTAGGCATCGTCCAACAGCTCCTCCATGGCCTGACGGCGCAGCTGCACGCACTCATTCTCGTCGCCCACCCGGAAATCCGGGGCCAGATCCAGCATATTGGCGTGCTGGCGCAGAAGATCGGTGCAGAAGGAGTGGACGGTGGAGATCTTCGCCAAGTAAAGCCGCTGCATCTGCCGCTGCAGATGGCGGTTGTCCGGATCCGCAGCCAGATGCTCTGAAAGCTTGGCGGCGATCTTGCCCCGGAGCTCCGCGGCAGCGGCCTTGGTATAGGTGATCATGAGAAAATCGTCGATGCTGCAGGGGGACACGGGATCCATGATATACAGCATCAGCCGGTCAACCAGAACCTTGGTCTTGCCGGAACCGGCGGCTGCGGATACCAGCAGCTTACCGCCGCGGTTTTCCACCGCCATGCGTTGCTGGGGTGTCAGTTGTTCAGCCACGGTCATCCTCCTTTCCGATCTCCTCCCAGAACCGCTGGGCGGTCATGGTTTTGTAATTTCTGCGGCCCGCTTCCCTGTCCTTGGCGCAGATGGGGCCGTAGGGACAGAAAGCACAGGCCGAATGGCTGCTGCCACGGGTGTAGGGGTTGGGGTCAACGCGGCCTCCGGCAATGTCATCCACCAGCTCACCGAGATAGCGGAACACATAGCGCCGCAGCTGCTGCAGCTGCTCCCGGTCGGCCACATCGCCCACCAGCTCGTCATTTTTGTTCCGCTTGCAGCTTAAGCGCGTGATTTCGCCGGGCTCCATGGCCCGGACCACGTCATCATCTCTCAGGATCAGGCCCCGGCGTCTGGCGTTTTTCAGGTGCTCCGCCATGGCGGCTTCCTCATCCAGACGACCGTCCTCGCTTAAGTACGGAAATCTTGCAGGGAAATACTGGACACCGGCGCTGACGGGCTTGCCGCCGACAACCGCCTCGCCCCCCTGCTCGAGGGCAAAGAGGTACAGAAGCATCTGCAGACCCACGCCGTTGAATACATCGCAGTAGTCAAAGTCCTTTTTGCCGGTCTTGTAGTCCACCACGCGGATGAACGTGTTCCACTTCGTCCGCCATGCGTCCACCCGGTCGACGAAGCCCCGGAGCTGCGCCTCCATCCGCTTGCCGGAGATGGGTACCGCAGGCATATCGCCGTCGTCGCCGAAATTCAGCTCGAAGGCGATGGGCTCAAATTCAGACTGGGACAGCTCGTTCCACAGCTCCCGCACCACCAGATCCAGCTCCAGACCGTTGCGGCGGAACAGATATGTCAGCCGCTCGGAATCCAGATCCTTAAACCGCTCGGCGGCGTATTCATCGGCGTAGCGGTGGGCGATCTCCAGAGTCTCCTCCTGAGATACCTGATGGAAGCCGCCCTTTTCCATGACCTCTGCGGCGGTTTTTTCCAAAACATGGTGGACAAAGGTGCCGAATTCCGCCGGATCCACGGAGGCCTCTTTCCGCTCCTCGGCCCGCAGGCCGTAGCGGAGGAAATAGCTCAACCGGCACTCCGCCTGCCGGTCGATCTGGGAGGCGGAGAGGGTCAGCTTTCGGCCATAGAGGGAGCGGATCCGCTCGCCGGATACGGTGCCGAGGGTGTGCTCCGCCCGGGCAAGGGCATCCTCGTAGCCGGGCTTGACCATCAACAGACGGGCTGCATCTCCATCCCGCCACCGTGCCAGATAGGCGCCCGCCTCCCAGCGGTCGGTCATGCCGGGACCCGGGCCGGGATTCAGGCTGACGCCGTCCT
This sequence comes from Oscillospiraceae bacterium, assembly GCA_017507425.1. Lineage (GTDB taxonomy): Bacteria > Bacillota > Clostridia > Oscillospirales > Oscillospiraceae > Faecousia. Next base: position 20,940 of record JAFWAZ010000080.1, read on the forward strand.
TCAGGCCCAGCATATCGCAGAGTCTGCGGTAGACAAAGGCACTCTGTCCCGCAGGACAGGTAACGGTAATCGTTTCGGTGGCGGCACAGAAGCATCCGTAGATCTCGGCAAATTCCGCCGCCACGCCCTCCATGGCGCCGCCGGTCAGGGGCACGCCCAGCTTGCGCAGCTCCGTGCGCTCGGCATCGGAAAGGATACCCGCGCTGCCGCCGTAGGTCGGGAGATTTCCTTCTCCGGCACCGATGACCAAAAGGTGCTTCACCTGCTGGCAGCGCATGGCGGACACGCCGCCCGTCGTCACCGCGTCGAGGACGGTGGGGATGGTGCCCACGTCGTACTGGCTCAGCAGCAGCCGCAGGAGCCGGGCAAAGGCCTCCGGATCCCAGTGGGTGCGGCCCAGAACGCTGCTCAGCTGCTCCAGCGCGCCAATGAGAATTTCCCAGAGCTGGTTGTATTCCTGTGCCGCCCGGTGATCCCCGGCGGCTTCTGCCCGGGCGGAGAGCTCCTCCAGCGCCCCGGACAGGTTTGTTTCATCCAAAAATGCCAGCAGCGCGGCGATCTGGCCGGAAAGGTCCTTGGCGCCCCGCAGGGCTGTCCGCAGGGCCCCGAGGGGCGCAATGGCGGTTTCCCGGGCTTCATTCAGCTTTGCAAGAAGCGTCTCACTCTCCTCATCCCACTTGCCGCCAAGGCCCGCAGGATGGAGGGTAAAGGGCTTATTCCATTTTTCTCCCCGGATGCCCCAAGTGATGGCATAATTCTCCAGCTTGTCGCAGAGCTCCGGCTCCACGGGAGAGAGCATGGACTTGAGATAGCGGAGCACGTCCCGCTGCTCCAAGCCCTCCATGGCTGCGTCCAGCGCGGCGAGAACTGTGGCAATGGCGGTCTTTTCCAGAATGTCATCGGTGCCGCTCAGATAAATGGGCAGTCCGCACCGGTGGAACACCAGCGACAGCACCCCCTCGCAGCCCGGGTCGGCGGTGACGATGCCGATGTCCCGGTAGCGGCAGCCGGCGCGCACCAGCTCCATGACCTTTTCCGCCGCGATCTGGCACTCGTCGAAGACCGAGTCGCAGCGGCCCACAAACAGGCACTCCTCCAGCTCGGGCCGAGGCTGGATGCTGCCCTGAAAGAGCCTGTCCCGGACGTAGCGGAGCCGATCCCTGCGCTGGGGCACCGTGACGATCTCCAGTTTTACGTCCATCTCTTTGCAGGCCAGCACCAGCTCCTTGGCAGTCTGGCCCGCCTTTTCAAAGGCAGGATGCTTCGAGTCGATGCAGTCACAGGTCAGGCTCACCGTCACCATGGGCGCCACCCGGATCATATGGCAGAGGATCGCCATATGCTGCCGGGTCAGGTCGGGAAAGCCGTCTATGTAAAAGCAGTGGTTTTCCGCAAAATCGCAGCTCTCCAGCTGCTCGAGGAGCCAGTTCATCTGATCCCGGGGATCTGCCTGACTCTGGGCACAAAGCCCATCGTAACTCTCTAAGATCAGAGCCAGCTCCTCCAGTTTCTGAGCCAGCGAGCCTCCTGTCTGCTCCGAGGCCATACGCAGATCCACCGGACTGATGCAGCAGCGCTTGAACTCGTCCACCGCATCCAGAAGACCCGACAGAAATTCCGGCCTTGTCTCCACGGCCGCGTAGGATTTGAGCTTGCTGGACAGAAGCCTGGTGGCGGCAGCCATGGCAGTGAGCCGACCGCCGTTATCGAGACATTCCGGCGGCATGAACTGGGTCTGCTCCGACACCCGGCGCAGCAGCCGCGGGAAGGACAGAACCTCGGCATATCGGCTGGCGGTGTCCCCGGCCGCGGCGCAGAGCCGCCGCTCGGTGTCGTGGCTGATGAGCTCCGGCACCATCAGAATCCGATTGCCCCGGCGTGCGCGCACGTCCTCAGTCACATCATTCAAAATCCGTTCCCGACCGGCGATCCAGTCGGTGGATAACACAAGGCGAAGCATATTGTTCCCCCTTTTTCTTTCTCAAAATCATATCAATACAAACTCCATGCAGGGAACGGGCCCGTTCCCTGCTTTGGTTTTACCTAGATTTATATATGATATCACATAACGCTCTTATTCGGAAGACGCAAAAAGGGAATTCTTCAGCTCCCCCAGTTTTTCCAGCAGCCAGAAGCGGATCTCGTATTCTCCCTCCAGCGTTTCGGTCAGATCCTCGTCCAGTCCCGCCACGTTCGCCGTTTCCACAAATTCCTCCCGGGTGCCCATGCAGAGCTTCGGGAAGACCACGCACCACCAGTTCCGGCCTTCTCCCTCGCCGATGACCACCCGCAGGGCCTTGTACACCCCAGCGGGCAGGGAGAACGTATCATACTCCCGGGTGGGAAATGCCTCCTCAGTCACTGACACAGCGACAGTGTCCTCAAAGCCTGCCGCTGCCAGCACCCGATTGGCCGCGGCCTCCACCTTTGGTATCATCCCCTCCACGTATTCCACCGCAGCGTCCACGTCCGTCAGATCCTGAAGACCCTCCTCCAGAGATGCCAGTACCGCATCCCTCACCTGAAGCTTCACATTCTGATCCTCGGCAGAATCGCTGGCGCCCACCACATGGAGCCGCAGCAGGCTGTCGTGGAGGGCCTGCGAATCCGTGGCGATGCCCCATGCATAGACACATACCACCGCAAAAGCCGCCAGTGCGATTCTCTGAATATGCCGTTTCATAAAAAATCACCGTCCATACTGTCATTTCTGAAAGTATGGACGGTTTTTGGTTGGTTTATACGGGCATGGAGATGAAAATGCCGGGGTAATTCTCCCGCAGCATATTGCACACCACGGCGGCGTACTCAAAGTCGGGCATGATGGCGAAGATGGCGCTGCCGGAGCCGGTCATCTGGAAGGTCAGGGCGCCGTAGGAGTTCATGATGGATTTGATGTAGTTCATCTCCAGATGCTCCTCGGTGACGATGGGATCGAAGACGTTGTAGACATTCTCGGCAACCTTGCCCAAATCGCCCGCCAGCAGAGCGGCCTCCATGGCCCGGTTGTCGGGGTGCTTGGGGATGGCCACGGAGTCGATCTTCCTGTACAGCTCCGGAGTGGATACGCCAAACTCGGGCTTGCAAACCACGATGACGCACTCGGGCATCTTGGGCAAGACACGGAGCTTCTCACCCCTGCCCTCGCACATGCAGGTGCCGCCGATGACGCAGAAGGGGATATCGCTGCCGATCTGGCCGCCCAGCTCTGCCAGCGCACCGATGGACAGGGGCGCGCCGAAATGGCCGTTCAGGGCCCGGAGCACCGCCGCCGCGTCGGCGCTGCCGCCGCCGAGGCCCGCCTCGCTGGGGATGCGCTTGGTGATGCGGATCTCGATGCCGCCGAGGTCGATGCCGGTGACGTCAGAGAAGACCTTCGCAGCCTTCCAAGCGAGGTTCCGCTCATCGCAGGGCACGCCCTCCTTGTCGCACTTGAGCACCCAGGGCTTTCCGGTACCCACGTCGATCTCGATATCGTCCCGCAGAGAGATGGTCTGCATGACCGTCTGCAGCTCATGGTAGCCGTCGTCCCGCTTGCCCAGCACGTCCAGCGTCAGATTGATCTTGGCAAATGCCGGTTCAAATAAAGTCGTCATAGGGAAAATCCTTTCTAAACAGTTTTTCTCATTATAGCGCCATCCGGCAAAAAAAGCAACACGGATAATTTCCCGCTGCCGGGGAATACTGTCTCCGACTACAAAAAGGAGGTATATACCCATGGACATGATCGCATTGATCCTCTCCATCGTCGGCAGCCTGAACTGGGGCCTTGTGGCACTGTTCCGGTTCGATCTGGTGGCTTGGCTCTTCGGAGGCCAGACGGCCTTGCTCAGCCGCATCGTCTACGGCCTCGTGGCCGCCGCCGGCATCTGGTGCGTGACGTTTTTGTTCCGCAGAAACGCAGTCACCGACGAATAAATTCAGAATGCAGAATGCAGAAAGTGGCTTTATTTTTGCATTCTGTATTTACATAGCTTGCTTTTTCCCTTTGACCGGATATAATATCTGCAAGGAGTGATACATATGGAAGTTCAGATCAGCGTCATCGCGAAAATGCACAGTGATTTTCCCACAAAATTCGGCATCCCCCGGCAGCCCCATCTGGTTTCCGAGCTGCGCTCGACCATCGTATTCGAGCCGGAGTACCGCAATGCCGACGCCCTGCGGGGACTGGAGGGCTTCAGCCATCTTTGGATCATCTGGCAGTTTTCCGAGGCCGTACGCTCGGGCTGGAGCCCCACGGTGCGCCCGCCCAGACTTGGCGGCAACACCCGGATGGGCGTCTTCGCCACCCGCTCTCCTTTCCGGCCCAACAATCTGGGCCTTTCCTGCGTGAAGCTGGAGGGCGTGGAGATCACCAAGGAATTCGGCCCCGTGATCCATGTCTCCGGCGCCGACCTCATGGACGGCACTCCCATCTTCGACATCAAGCCCTACATCCCCTACGCAGACGCCCACCCCGAGGCCCTTGGGGGATTTACGGACACCGCGGATGAATTCATTCTGAAGGTGGAATTCCCGCCGGAGCTTCTGGAAAAACTCCCGGAATCCAAGCGCGCCGCTGCCGTCGGCGTTCTGAGCCATGACCCCCGGCCCAGCTACCAGCGCAAGGCCGGCCGGATCTACGGCCTGCCATTCGCGGGATTTGACATCCGCTTCACTGTGGAGGAGGACAGACTGACCGTCTGCGAAGTTAACGCCCTGTAGGCAGTGCTTCCTCCGACATACAAAGCCGCCGCTTCCGGCCGGAAGCGGCGGCAGTTTTTACTTGACACGGACGATGCAGCTGACGCTCACGCCATCGACCGAGGCCGTCAGGGTGACGGTTCCCGGTGCCAGCGCAGTGACAGCCCTGCCGCTGACGGATACAATGCCCTCGGTATCTGCAGACCAGCTCACATCGGCCGTTTCACCGGAATTGTTGGTGACGGTGAGAGGGAAGCTTTCCCCCACACTCAGCGTCACATCCGTGGCCGAAGCCTTCCATGAGTTGTCCTCAAAGCGGCATCGGACGATGCACTGGGCCTTTTTCCCCTTGTATTCGGCAGTGATGGTGGCCGTTCCCTTGCCCACAGCGGTGACAACACCGTTTTCCACAGTGGCGACGCCGGCATCACTGGTGTTCCATGTGACCTTGGATCCGCTGATCGGCAGACCGCTGAACTCGGCAGAGAGGGTGAAGACCTCTCCGGGTGCGAACAAGGATGCATCCTCCACATCCAGCGTCAGCTTCTCAGGAATCGGACGCGGGGCGGTGGTTTCCGTGGGCTGGACGGGGACAGTTGTCTCCACCGGGAACCGGCACACGACCGTGACAGTCTCCACCACGGTGCCGCAGCTGACGGTCAGTGCGGTCTGACCTGACCCCACAGCCGTCACAAGACCGGTATCGGATACCGTTGCGACGGAGGGATCGGCAGAAGCGTAGAGCACCGCATCGGTAGTATCCCCCGGAAGTGCCTTGACAGAAAGCTGCTTCTGCGCCCCCGGCGCATCCAGTTCCAGCACGGCCTCCTCTACCGTCAGCGACTCACAGGGTACAGCGGGCGGCTGGGTGGCCGGGTCAGACGTGGCGGGAGCGGTGCTCTGTGCCGGAACAGTGCCGGTGAAAGCACCCTGACCACCGAGAAAGCGCATCACAATATAGCCCGTCACCAGTGCAATGGCGATCAGCAGCAGCACAACCGTGATCCAAAGGGGCTTGCTGGGACTCTCTTCTCCGCCGCTGGCGGCCTTTTCCTGCGCCCTCAGGCGTTTTTTGACATTTTTATTGGAGAATCTGCCGCCCTTGACCTTGGTTCGCACAGCTTCGGTGGAAGATACGGCGATCTTCTCCGTCCCCTGACGGGCATAGCTGCAGATCGGGCAGCGCTCTGCGTTCTCAGGATACTCCGAGCCACAGATATCACAGATGATCCGATTCATGAAATTCCTCCATTCGTCATACATCGATTCTGAAATACGTTGGTGATTCCATGATACCAAAGAATGTTTACAAATACAACCGCAAAATGGAAACAATCCTGTTGCAATTTTGGCAATTTTCATTTATGATATAGTAGTATCACTATCAAGGAGGTGATCGTTTTGTCAGAACAGCGCCATGTTTCCCCGATTCTGGACGGATTCTCACTGGGTGAGTCCTTTGCAGAGCACAGCGGCGTGGAAGCTTTCCCCGCCATGCACAATGATTCTGATAAACGGTTTATTGTTAAGAAGATCTCCCTCCCCGCTTCTCAGGTGCAGGTCGATGCACTCCTGCTGGCCGGAGTCTATCCGGATGCCGACTCTGTTCGGGCATACTACCGGGATCAGGCCCAGAGCATCGTACAGGAAATCCAGACTCTGAATGCACTGGCAGAGCAGAGAGGTTTTGTCCCCCTGCAGGATCATCAGGTGGAACCGATGGTGTCCGGCGTGGGTTACGAGGTTTATACGCTCAGCCGCTACCGCAAGACCCTGCAGCGCCATATTCGCCGCAACCCCATGACCCATCTGGGCGCGGTGAATCTGGGCATCGACCTTTGCGCTGCCCTCGCCGTCTGCCGGGAGGCCGGCTGGCTGTATGTGGCTCTGAAGCCAGAGAACATCTATCTGTTCGGCGATCAGGAGTACCGCATCGGCGATCTGGGCTTCGTTTCCATGGATTCGCTGAAATATGCATCCCTGCCCGACCGCTGTCGCAGCGTCTATACCGCCCCTGAGGTGGCCGACGCCTACGCCAGCCTGAATGCCACCATGGACACCTACGCGCTGGGCCTGATCCTGTATCAGGTCTACAACGGAGGCAAGCTGCCCTTTGACAACGATGCTGGCCGCACTGCATGGCTGGATAAGCTGGCCGCCGGCGAGTCCATCGTCCCTCCCGCCTACGCCGATGAGGAGATGGCCGCCATCATCACCAAGGCCTGTGCCTATGATCCCGCCGACCGCTGGCAGACCCCTGCCGAGCTGGGCCATGCCATCATCAGCTACATGCAGCGAAACGGTGCCGAGGATATTCCCATCGTCCCGCCCGCCGAGCCCGAAACCGCAGAGGAAGCACCTGCCGAGCCCGAAACCGCAGCGGAAGCATCTGCCGAGACTCCCGAGCTCGCCGAAGAAGTGACCGCCGAGACTCCCAAGCTCGACGAAGAAGTGACCGCCGAGACGCCTGAAGCTGCTGAACAGATGCCCGCGGAAGCGGAGGAGTCTACCGAGGACGCCGATCCTGTGGAGGAAACAGTTGAAGAATCCGGTGAATCCCCCGTTCCTGTGGAGGATGATGCAGAAATCTTCGAAGAGTCCGAGGCCACAGTGGAGGGTACCCCTACAGACCCGCAGGACGATTCCGAGCAGATGGAGGAATCTGTCGAAGAATCCGATCCCGAACCTGTCATTGTGGAGGAAAACGCCGAAGAGCCTGCCGTTCCCGCCGAAGAGGTGGAGAACATCGGAGAAAACGCCGACTGGATTGACCTGATGGACGCATTCCTCGCCGAGGAAGAGGCACAGCAGGTTCCGGACGCCGAGGAACCCACCCTGCGGGAGCTTCTGGGGGATGAAGCCTACCTCTCCGACGCAGACGGCGTCACCGCCGACGATGTTTCCGCGGAAACCGCCGATATTCTCAGTTTTGCGCAGGAGCTGATCGAGCACGAGGCTCCCGCCCCCGTGGTGGCTCCCGAGCCCATTGACGTCCCCATCCCCGAGCCTCTGCCCATCGAAGCAGAGGAAGAGAGCGCCCCCGAATCGGACGCCGAAACGCAGACAGAAGCGGACGCCGCCGAACCCACCGAAACGCCCAATGTCCCCGCGGAGCCCAAGCAGAGCTCCGGTCTGTGGAAGAAGATCCTCGGCACCGCTGCCGCACTGGCTGCCGCTGCCGGTCTGATCTACGGCGCCTGGTACTATTATGAGAACGTCTATCTGCAGACGATCGATGCCATGACTTGGGATGGAACCGCCACCCAGGTGGCCGTCTCCGTCGATACCGACATGGATCCCAGCAAGCTCCTTGTCATCTGCAAGGATACCTACGGCAACGCCGTCACCGGCAAGCTGGAGGACGGCATCGCCGTCTTCGACGGTCTGATCCCCGGCTCCCAGTACATCATCACGCTGGAGCCTGTGGGCTTCCACAAGCTGCTGGGCACCACCTCCGTCACCTATTCCACCCCTGCTGAGACTCAGATCATGCATCTGACCGCCGTGACCGGTCAGGAGGCCGGTTCTGCCATTGTCAGCTTCGGCGTGGAAGGTCTGGACAGCGAGGAGTGGACTCTGACCTGTTCCGCCGAGGGTATTGACCCCGTGGACATCGCCTTCACCGGTCACACCGTCACCGTTCCCGCTCTGGAGATCGGCCGGGAGTATACTTTCACGCTGTCTGCTCCTGAGGAGATCATTCTGGTGGGCGAGACATCCATCCGCCACACCGCCAGCGAGCTGGTGCAGGCCTCCAACCTCGGTATGGCTGAATATGCCGACGGCGTCATCACGGTTTCGTGGACGGCCCCCGAGGGTGCAGCCGTTGAGCGCTGGATCGTCCGCTGCTTCGACGGAGGGGACTACGACCAGCTTCAGGAGGTCAGCGGCACCACCGCTGCTTTCACCGGCGTCACCGAGGGCGGCAAGTACACCGTTGAGGTCACCGCTGCCAACATGACACTGGGCATCCGCGCCGAGATCACCGCTGACCGGAACAACATCACCGGCTTTACCGCCGTACAGAACGGCAGCGCCATCGAGCTGAGCTGGAACTACGCCGGCACCCTCCCCGAGGGCGGCTGGAAGATCGCTTGGAGCGCCGACGGCGGTACCGAGCAGCTCATCACCGCCGAGGAGAACAGCGCCGTTCTCTCCCCCGCCGTGCCCGGCAGCGTCTACACCTTCACCATCCAGCCTCCCGAGGAGAATGCGCAGCTGACGGCCGCCACCACTTTGGAGATCCCCGCAGCCGGTGCCTTCAGCGCCAACAAGCTGGATTCTGACACCGTCATCGTGGAGATGTTCGACGTTCCCTCCGGCAGCAGCTGGAGCTACAAGAACCTGCAGCGCGCCAAGGAGCAGGATACCTTCTCCCCCGGCGGCAGCCTTGCACTGCTCTACACCGTCACCAAGCCCTACACCTTCGACTCCGCGGAGTTTGAAACGGTCTTCGTGATCCGCGACGCAGAGGGCAAGCTGGTTTCCGCCAGCGCCCGAACCCGGGTCTGGGACGATATGTGGGACAACGGCTACTGCACCGAGACGGTCACCGCCCTGCCCGCCGCAGCCGGTGAATACACCCTGAGCATCTACATTGCAAACGGTCTTCTGGCCGAGCTGCCCTTCACCGTCAAATAACCTCAAAGCCCGGAACTCACGTTCCGGGCTTTTCCCTGTATAATCCGCCTCCCGCCGGACAAACTGTCACATATCCATTTTGTACAGGCTGACAGCAATTAAGCGCAATACTTTGTCAGGATTGTCAATTGATTCGATTGCTCTTTATCGATATAATATTATCGTAATCTAAGAAAAGGAGTTATGCATATGAGAATCGCATTTTTTGATACCAAGCCCTACGACATCCCCGGTTTTGAGCAGTTTGCCGCCGTTACCGATCTGGAACTGAAGTTCTTTGAAACCAAGCTCAACGCCGACACCGTCTCCCTCGCCGCCGGCTACGACGCCGTCTGCGTCTTCGTCAACGACACCGTCAACGAGGAGGTCGTGAACCGCCTCCACGAGCTGGGCGTCAAGGCCATCGCCCTGCGCTGCGCCGGCTTCAACAATGTGGACATCAAGGCTGCCGCAGGCAAGCTGCGTGTCTTCCGCGTGCCCGCCTACTCCCCCTACGCCGTGGCTGAGCACGCCATGGCCCTGCTGCTGACCATCACCCGCCGCACCCACAAGGCCTACCTGCGTACCCGCAACTTCGACTTTTCCCTCAACGGCTTCGCCGGCTTCGACCTCCACGGCAAGACCGTGGGTCTGATCGGCACCGGCAAGATCGGCCGCATTTTCGGCGATATCTGCAAGGGCTTCGGCATGAAGATCCTTGCCTACGACAAGTTCCCCAACCCCAACGCAGGCCTTGAGTACGTGGAGCTCGATGAGCTGTTCGCCAAGTCCGACATCATCTCCCTCCACTGCCCCCTGACCGAGGAGACCCATCACCTGATCAATGCCGAGTCCATCAAGCTGATGAAGCCCACCGTCACCATCATCAACACCTCCCGCGGCGGTCTGATCAACACCTACGATCTGATTCAGGGCCTGAAGCAGAAGAAGGTCGGCGCCGCCTGCCTCGACGTCTACGAGGAGGAGGGTGATTTCTTCTACGAGGACTTCTCCGGCCACATCGTCCGGGACGACAAGCTCGTCCGACTGATCTCCATGCCCAATGTGCTGGTCACCAGCCATCAGGCCTTCCTGACCGAGGAGGCCCTGAGCAACATCGCCGAGACCACCGTCGACAACCTGAAGCGCTTCTTCAACGGTGACCCCAACCCCACCACCGAGGTCCGCTACGAGGACGTGGCCCACATCTAAGCGGCGAGCCGCCGCTGGCAATTCGAGTCTTCAGATTCTGCGCACTGAAAGTCGAGTAAAACCGCCCGACCGGTCGCTATGATCCGCTCGGCGTACCGGGCGTGGGCCCGGAGCCATCTCGAGCCTTCGGATTCTGCGAACTGAAAGTCGAGTAAAACCGCCCGACCGGTCGCTATGATCATTGGTAATCACAGTTTTGAGGAGTCAGGAATTATTCCCTGACTCCTCTTTTTTCGGCGAATTTCCGAAAAAGCACTCCATAATCAGCCAAACGTATGCGTCACCCTCAGTAGGGAACGGCTATGGCCGTTCCGTGGAAAGCACTGGCGGTTTGTACAATTTCGGGCGCAGTGATAAAATCCTACGAATTCGCCGAAAACAGCCGATTTATTTAGAATGATACTGCGGAACGGTCATAACCGTTCCCTACATAACCGGAATTAACGGTGAACACATTCTTAATTTCTTAAAAATTCCCAGACTGCTTGACATTATCGAATATCGATAGTACAATGAAATTACAAATATCGAACATCGATATAAGGAGGTGTACCGATGCCGAGAGAGAAATTTCAAGCCCTGACTGAACAGATGTTCTATATTCTGCTCTGTCTGAAAGACGAGTGCTGCGGCGCGGACATCATGGCCCGGGTCGAGAAGCTGACTTCCGGCCGGGTGCGGGTGGGCCCCGGTACCCTGTACAACCTGCTGGAGCAGTTCGTGGAAGCGGACTTCATCCGCCAGACCCGGGTGGAGGGCCGCCGCCGGAGCTACATCCTGACCGGCAGAGGCCGTGGTGCACTGGACGAGGAATACCGCCGCATCTGCCGACTGACCGTCGACTATCGCCGCTGCTTTGGAGAGGAGGAAACGCCATGAAGCTCCTGCGAAAATTCCACGATTTTGCTCCATGGGATGCAAAGGGCATCGCAGCCCATCTGGAGGAAATGGAAGCCAAGGGCTGGCTGTTTCGGGGCACCGATGTTCTGGATCGCTGGGAATACGTAAAATGCGAGCCCCGGACTGTCCGCTGGGCCGTAGCCTACGCCCCCAGCCGTTCGAACCGCCGCCTGATGCCCACGGAGGCCGAGCGGGATCTGGAGGCAATGTGCGCCGACGCCGGCTGGGAGAAAATCGCTGCCCTGTTCAAATTCCACATCTACCGCAATCCCGACCCTGAATGCACACCGCTGGAATCCGACGAAATATCCCGTCTGGACACCATGAACCGGAGTCTGCATCCTGCCCTGTTGGGTCAGACGCTGCTCTGGGGCGCTGTCAGCATTTTGGTTCTGGGGATCCTGTGCAGCGCATTGTCCGAAGAGCTACTTAGGTATCTGGCGATGCCTGCCCTGCCGGGAGCGATTCTGTTCCTGCTCTGGCTTATCTTCTCGTCCCTGATTCCATGGGTCATGTACCGCCGCTTTCTGAAAGCCGCCCGAAGCGCCGCAGAAACGGGACTGCCCTGCCCCGCCGTTACCGGCTGGAAACGGTTCTCCCGCTGCAATTACGCAATTATGGCGCTGCTCTTGCTGTGGATCCTCGGCGCAGGCTCTCCCCTGCTGATCCTCAGCTATGCCGCCGTGCTCGTCGCTGCGGCTGTGCTGCGGCGGCTCCTGCCCCGCCGGATATCCGATGAAGTGCTGGCCGAAAACCTCTGGCAGGGCACGCTGGCCGCCGTTTTCATCCTCCTTGTGGCTCTGAACCTGTGGAACAATCTCCAAAGTAATTCTCCAAAGCGGGAAGCCATCCCCCTGATGGCGCAGGATCTGATGGATACCGCCGGCATGGATCTGGAGCAATTCGACCTGAACGGCAGCGATGCCCCTTGGGCCTCCTATCACGACTACTGGCAGGCGGAGAAATCGATGGCCGTCAGCCTCCGCTATGAGGTCTTCGACCTGCTCCTCCCCCTGTTTTGGGATTCCTGTGAAGCCCATTTTCTCGAATCCTTCCATACCGTCGCCGCCCGGGACGGCATGACCGTCACCGAAGCTGACGCCGCCCTGTGGAATGCAGAGCAGGTGCTGAGGTCCGCAAAGTCGGGACAGGAGCAGTGGCTCATCCTTTGCGAAAACCGCATCATCCAGCTCCACACCAGTTGGAATCTGACCGAGGAACAAATTGCGGCAGCAGCCGAAAGGCTGGCCCCCTGAAAGGAGGAACCGAAATGAAAGATGTGAAATACCGGCTCATTGACGCCTATCTGTACGACTATCCCTACATCCAGCAGCAGCTTTCCGATCAGGCGGCGGCAGGCTGGCATCTGGAGAAGGCGGGCAGCATCCTCTGGAAATTCCGCCGGGGCGAGCCGAAGCAGGTACGCTACGAGGTGACCTATTCCCCTGCGGCCTCCGTCTACAACTCCCGTCCCACGGAGGCGGAGGAGGATCTGGCGGATCTGTGCGCGCAGGCAGGCTGGGTCCATGTGGCCACCGCTGCCCAGCTTCAGATCTTCCGGAACGAGGATCCGGATGCCACACCGCTGGAGACCGACGAAAACCAGCGCCTGCAGAACATCCGCAAAACCATGAAAAAGCATTTCTTCCCCTATTATTATCTGATGGTTTTCCTGTTTCTGCTTCAGGCCGCCACACACACCGGCAATATGCTCCGCTGGCCCTCCATGACCCTGTCCAGCCCCATGGTCGTCAACACCCTGATCATGCTGCCCCTGATCAGTCTGACCTATGTGATCCTGATCATCAACAGCCAGCGCTGGCTCTATCTGGCCCAGCGGGCTGTGGACGACGGACTGCCCATCCCCGTCAACCGCTTCTACCGCCGGTTCCGCTGGGTGGTCTGGGCGGGGCTGATCGCCTATCTCTGCAGTCTTTTCGCTCTGGCAGGGTTGACCTTTGTAGGAGCGATTCTGGCCGTCAGCGCCATCGTCATCGCCTGTGTTTCCGGAACCCTCAATCTGCTCAAACATCTGAACGCACCCAAGTGGGTAAATATGACCGTTCCCATCGTCACCGCCAGCCTGATCCTGATCCTCCTGATGACGTTTTTCACCGTCAGCATGGACCGGATCGCCATGGCCGAGGAGCCGGTCCACCCCGACAAGCTGCCCCTGATGCTATCGGATCTGGGAGATTACGGCACCACAGAGCGGTCGGTTCTGAATTGGGGAAGCTCCCCTCTGGCGGGCTACGGCCGCTACTGGGACGAAGCCGGAGAGGATCGGATCAGCTATACCATTGTGGACGTCAAGTGTCCCCTCTTCTATGACATGATTCAGGCGGAGCAGGAACAGAACTTTCTCCAATCCGCAAGCTTTTTCGCAGACAGCTCCATCGCCTCGTACGCGGAGCTTTTCGGAGCCGAATACGTCCGCCATGCCCAGACCGAGCTGCGTGACTATTGGCATATCTGCTGGGAAGACCGGGTGGTCAACCTGAGCGCCACATGGCCCCTGACCGAGGAGCAGATCGCCATTGTGGCAGAGATGCTGAAGCCCTGACACAACAAACATAGGGAACGGCCTGCGGGCCGTTCCCCTTTTATGCCCTGTTTAGATGTTTGTCTAATTAGTATTGACATTTCTGTTTCGATGTGATATTGTATCATCAACAAAGAAAGGAGGGATCCCATGGAATCCTTGAAGCAATATCTGATTCAGCAGGCCGAAGCCTGCAAATCCCGTGCAGATGTCCTGACCGCCGATGACCGCCGCGACGACGCGATCTTCGAGAAGATCCGCGGCAATGTCTACGACATTTTCCTCTCCGTCGCCAACGCCGCCGAAAAGACCGCAGATCCGATGGCATTCTTCCGGGCAAGGCTGGCCGATATCCCCGTCAATTGGGAAGTCGCCCGGGAAAAAGCAACGCTCCATGGCGACGTAAACCGTGCCCACACAGAATCCGTAAAGCTGGAGGCGATACAGGCCATTCGTGCCCGACTGGAGGTGGAGGCATGACCGAAACAGAGGCCATCAAGCTCTTCAAGGCGCTCGCCGATAAATCCCGGCTTCAGATCCTCAAATCCCTTGCCATCGAGGAGATGTACGTGGAGCGTCTGGCCCAGCGGCTGGATCTGACCCCTGCCACCATCTCTTTCCATTTGAAGAAGCTCAGCGACGCCGGAGCCGTCACCAGCTACAAAAGCCAATACTACACCATGTTCCGGCTGAACCGGGAGGTACTCAATACCGGTATCCTCTCCCTGATCCTCGAAAAATCCGACGAAGCAGACGTGCAGGCCGCCCGGGATGCCGCCTACCGACAAAGGGTCATCGACAGTTTCTTCGAATACGGCAAGCTCAAATCCATCCCCGCCCAGCGGAAAAAGGAACGGATCATCCTCGAAGTCATCGCGGAACGATTCGAACCCGGCCGCACCTACACCGAGCGGGAAGTCAATCTGATCATCGCCGATTTCCACGACGATTTCTGCACCATCCGCCGGGATATGATCTCGGAAAAGCTCCTTGCCCGGGAAAACAGCATCTATTGGAAAGTCGAAACATAAAAGCAGAAGCGGCAGGCTTACGCTGCATCTGTCAAGGAAAAGTAGACACTAAAAAACCATAGCATTAGAAGCCCAGTTCGGTCTTGTACTGAACTGGGCTTTTATAGCCCAAGGCGGCCGCAGGCCGCCTGTTATTGAAGTAATATACATACTCATCAAGAA
>JAFWAZ010000081.1 GCA_017507425.1 Oscillospiraceae bacterium
ATTCTTGGTAGCGAAACGAGTCAGAGTGTTCTTGACAACGGAGTACTCAACGCCGGCCTCACGGAACTGCTTACGCAGCTCGTTGTCCTGTGCAACGGTGATACCCTTGTAGTCAACAAAGACGACGGAAGTAGCCTCCTGAATCTTACCGGTCAGGGCTTCGACGACGGCCTTCTTGCTTTCAAGAACCTTTGCGTTGGGCATGAGATGTCACCTCCGAAATAAAAAAGTGTCTTTCTGCCAAACGACAGAAAGACACGCAGAAAAATCATGTTAATCAGCGCACCTCGGCAGGACTTACGTTCCAGATGAACTCCTGCTGTCTTTGGCAACAGGGGTATGATATCACAGTGTGCAGAATTTGTCAAGCATTATTTTTCGAAAATATTTGTTTTTTCATCAGGATTCCAGCAGATTGGAAACGACGTGGATGGAACCGTCTTCATTGCGGTTCAGGGTCAGCACCAGCTGGGCGGGGTCCAGAAATTCTTCGCTCTCGGCGAGCCAGAAGCCGTCGATGGTGTAATGGATCACGACGGTTTCGCCGTCATCCTCCACGGAAGTGATGTTGGGTACGCCGGGGAAGTAGGCATCGTTGTGGTTGGAGCAGTAGGCGTCCTCCGCTTCGATGTAGCGCCAGTCCACAGGCATGGCCACATCCTTCAGCTCGATGCCAAAGGTGTCCCGCAGGGCGTCCTCCATCTTTTCCACGGGCATGATCTGCAGATCCATCTCCCGCATGAAGCCCTGATCGAGGAGGAATTTCTCGGATTCCGGGGCGATATCATCCCAGCTTCCGGGATGCTCCACGCCCAGATAGAACAGATAGTACAGGTCGATGTCCTCGGGCTTTTCGTAGATACAGCCCAGAGAACGGGCAAGCCAGTTGGGGTCTGCGGAGAAGTCCAGCAGGGCGGCGGCTTCCTCGACGGTCATAGCGGCGGCCGCAGGGGAGGTGGTCTCAGGCGGCAGAGTCGTCTCGGGAGGTACGGTGGTTTCCGTGGGCAGGGGAGGGTCCGTCAGCAGATCCAGAATGGGTTCGTACTCCTCCGGAGTGTTGCTTTTCAGGACAACATAGGCGGTTTGAGAATCCATATCGGAGAAAATGTCCGCAGCATCGACCTTGGCAGCGAAGACCGTCATATCCCGGTTCAGATAATACTGCCCGCTTAGGATGCCATCATTATCTACATGGGTAAAGACATAGGAGGGCAGCAGCTTGTAATCGTTGATCCAGATGCCGCCGTCATAGCCGCCGTGGAACTGGTCGATTTCCGTATCAGGGTGGCCCACATACAGGGTGCCCAGAAAGCGGACGGTGCAGGGGAGCTTTGTGCCGTCCTCCAGAATGGCGACGGCATCCACAGTGCGGTCCATGTCCTCTTTGACACCCACATGATAGGAGTACCAGTAGAGGCCGCCGGCGATGAGCAGGAGCACGAGGACGGCTGCGACGATCGGTGTGAACTTCTTCATAGGGATACCTCCTTCATATTTTGATTCTATCTTTATTATATCAGCAGGAGGGGCGATGTCAAATGAAGAATTCTTAAGAAGATAAAAACTCCGGAAAGCCGAAGCCTTCCGGAGCATTGCAGCAATATCGATTAGATATACTTGGCGGAGCTGACCTTGACGCCGGGGCCCATGGTAGCGGCCACGGTGCAGGAACGGATATACTGGCCCTTGGCAGCTGCGGGCTTAGCCTTGACAACAGCGCGAACCAGAGTGTCCATGTTCTCCTGCAGCTTCTCAACGCCGAAGGAAACCTTGCCGATGGGGCAGTGGATGATGTTGGTCTTGTCCAGACGGTACTCGACCTTACCGGCCTTGATCTCCTTGACGGCAGCGCCGACGTTGGGAGTCACGGTGCCGGCCTTGGGGGAGGGCATCAGACCCTTGGGGCCCAGAACCTTACCCAGACGGCCAACGATGCCCATCATGTCGGGGGAAGCGACGACCACGTCGAACTCGAACCAGTTCTCCTTGGTGATCTTCTCGACCAGCTCCATGCCGCCGACGTAATCAGCGCCTGCAGCCTTGGCGTCCTCGACCTTGGCGTCCTTGGTGAAGACCAGAACGCGGCGGGTCTTGCCGGTGCCGTTGGGCAGAACGACGGCGCCGCGGACCTGCTGGTCAGCGTGACGGGAGTCAACACCCAACTTGATGTGCAGCTCGACGGTCTCGTCGAACTTGGC
>JAFWAZ010000082.1 GCA_017507425.1 Oscillospiraceae bacterium
GCTCGCCCGCCGAAAATCCTTGATTTTCGGATTTCCCGAAGGGAAAAAACTGTTTTTTCGCCTTGCGGCGACTGATTTTGCCGGAGCAAAATCAGCGGGCGACCAGTGGTCGCCCCTACGGGTACTTTTTTGACAAGCTCAGATGGCCGCAGCGTAAGCTGCGGCCATGGATGCAAGATATCAGATTCGTTCGTACCGCTCGGTCATGGTGCGGATCTTCTCTGCCAGCTCATCGCTTGCGAAGCCGGGCTGGGCCCGCCATGTCCAGTTGGCGGCGGTCAGGGTGCCGGGGTGGTTCATGCGGCCCTCGGCGCCCACCTGAAGATAGTCCTGCATCTGGATGATGCAGAGCTTGCTGACGGAGCTCATGGCGCCCCGGATCATGCCCCAGATGTAGCCTTCCTCCCCGTTCAGGCCAAGATACTGTACGGCGTTGGCCACGTCCTCGGGGGCGGTCTCCTCGAACCACTGCTTCAGGGTGTGGTTGTCGTGGGTGCCGGTGTAGACCACGGAGTTGACGGGATAGCAGTGGGGCTGATAGTACTTGGCGCTTTCCTCCCGGGTGTCGAAGGCGAACTCCATGACCTTCATGCCCGGGTATCCGGAATCGCGCAGGAGCTGCTTGACCTCCTCGGTGACGTAGCCCAGATCCTCGGCGATGATGTCGAGGTCGGGCAGGGCGGCCTTGACGGCGCCCACGAAATCCATGCCCGGGCCTTTCTGCCAGCTGCCGGAGGCGGCGGTCTTTGCCCCGGCGGGAACGGCCCAGTAGCTCTCGAAGCCCCGGAAATGGTCGAACCGAACCACGTCGTACATTCTGGCGGCGGCCTTCATCCGGCGGATCCACCAGTGGTAGCGCTCGTCGTGATGCTTCTGCCAGTCGTAGATGGGATTGCCCCAAAGCTGGCCGTCGGCGCTGAAGCTGTCGGGGGGACAGCCGGCCACCACCTTGGGACGGCGGCTGGCATCCAGCTGGAACAGCTCCGGATTCGCCCACACGTCGGCGGAATCCAGCGGCACGTAGATGGGCACGTCACCGATGATCTTGATGCCCTTGGAATTGGCGTAGCCCCGCAGGGCGCGCCACTGGCGGAAAAATTCGTACTGCAGGAAATACTGGAACCGGATGGCACCGTCCAGCTCCATGCGGTAGGCATCCATGACGCTTCCCAGCCGCATGAGCAGGCTCACGGACCAGCTCTGCCAGTCCCGGCCCCGGAAATACTCCTTGATGGCCATGAACAGGGCGTAATCCTCCAGCCAAATGCTGTTTTCCTGAACAAATTCGAGGTAATCCTCTGTTTCAACGAAACGGGAATGGGCGAGCTTCAGCAGCCGGGTGCGCTCGGTGTAGAGCCGACCGAAATCCACCCGGTCGTCCTGCCAGCCGGCGGGATCCAGCTCCTCGGGCAGAAGCAGACCCTCGGCGGCGAGGGCATCCAGGTCGATCAGATAGTGGTTGCCGGCGAAGGTGGAAAAGGACTGGTAGGGGCTGTCGCCGTAGCCGGTGGGATTCAGGGGCAGGATCTGCCAGTAGCTCTGGCCCGCTGCCACGAGGAAATCCACAAAATCATAGGCCGGCTTGCCCATGCTGCCCACCCCGTAGGGACCGGGCAGAGAGGAAATGTGCATCAGAATACCGCTTTTGCGCATATGAAAAACTCCTTTGTCAGAGTTGGAATAGCAAGATCAATCTGTTTTTTACTCCATACCGGGGCCGAATGCGCCGGAGCAGGACGGCCCTGCCCCGGGCATCCGGAAGAGGAAAGGAGCGAAACGGTCGAAGGTTATGTATGGGGCCCGGTACTCTCCCGGGTCTGGAGGGTGAAGGGCACCGACTCGTGCCGGGCATCGCTTCGGTTCTCGATGGCGTCCAGCAGCAGCTCCACGCTGCGGCGGGCCATATCCACGGTGGGCTGTGCCACGGAGGAGAGCCGGGGCGCCATGAATTCGCCCAAGGGAATGCCGTCAAAGCCGATGACGGACACGTCCTGAGGCACCCGGAGCCCGTGGTCCAGCAATGTGCGGACGGCGCCCATGGCCATCAGGTCGGACATGGCGAAAATGGCGGAAAACTCCCGCTTCCGGGCCAGCAGCTCCTCTGCGCCTGCGCAGCCCCCCTCAGGGGAAAAGTAGACGGTGGCGTAGTCGGCCTCGGGGTCGATGGTGAGCCCGGCCTCATGGAGGGCGTCCAGCGTGCCCAGCCAGCGGTTGCGGCAGGCGTCGGAATAGCGCCGGTGGCCGCCGATGACGGCGATCTTCTTGTGGCCCAGAGCGATCAGGGTGCGAATCGCCTCCCGGGCGGCTTCCCGGTCGTCGATGTAGACACTGGAGAGATTGTCAAAGCCCAAAGCTCTGGCGTTGTTGGTGACGAGGACGGCGGGCACACCCAGCTCGGCGAAGCCCTCCCGGAAATTGTCCAGATTGCCGCCGAGAAACAGGACGCCCAGCGCCTTTTTCTCCTGAATCAGCTGCTTGGCCCGGCGGACTTCGCTGTCGCTGCCGTGCATGTATTCCACATGGAGGGAATACCGGCTGCTCGACAGCAGGCTCTGGATCTGCTCGAGCATCTGGAAGAAGAGGACATTGCCGGTGCCCTTGATGATGGCGAGGATGGCGGTGGAGCGGGTCTGCTTGAGCTGCTTGGCGTTGACGTTGAGCTGGAAGCCGCTCTCCTCCACGGCTGCGAGGATGGCGCTGCGGGCCTTCTCGCTGACGTTGGGATGGTTGTTCAGCACCCGGGACACGGTGCCGACGGCATAGCCGGTTTTGGCTGCAAGATCCTTGATGGTCATAATCGGCACCCCTTTCCGCGGAAAATTACATGGTTTCAAGAAAAAACAATGATTTGGAAACGATTCCAAATTACCTGTCTTCAGTATAGCGCAACCGTTTGCGATTTACAACAAAAGATTTATAGAAACTTCAAACTTCATTGCATTACACAAGGAAACACGGCGGATTTTGTGTATAATGCTTAGTATTTTCTGAGATAACGCCGGAAAATGCGGGACGGCCAGCAGCAGTATCGGATACAGCATCAGCCTTCCGGTCCCTACGTTTGCAGCGCTCTTTCACTTCTGCAGGGGCGGCGTGCACCAAAAAACCGGGCCCGAATGGGCCCGGTTCAGACTGTCAAAGAACCTTCTGGCGCGGGAGCGCCTAATCGCTTCTCCCGGGGAGAAGCTGTCGCCGCCGTCAGGCGGTGACTGAAGAGGAATGCGGGCAGAAATCTGGACGTTTGTAAAATGTTCAGACTTGCACCTGTTTTTGGAATATATCCAACATTTCTGCAAGTCTTTGGATGTTGCTGACTTTGAGCTTCCCGCCCGCATTCCTCTTCCGACCTCGCTTCGCTCGGCCACCTTCCCCCCGGGGGAAGGTTTTTTTTGACACGCTCAAACCGGGCCCGAATGGGCCCGGTTGGGATCACAGTGTCTGCAGTACCTGCGGGAGCTGGTCGAAGGAGTCGATGACGGCGTCCCAGCTTTCGGGATGGCCGAAGCCGTAGCGGCAGAAGACGAAGGGGATCCCCGCCTTCCGGCTGGCCTCCAGATCGCCCTGGGTGTCGCCGATGTAGACGGCATCGGTCAGACCGAAGCGCGCCATCAGGGCCAGAATGGTGTCGCCCTTGGGAAGGCCCGTGTCGCCGTGGCACATGTGGCCCTCGAAGACGTCCTGCAGGCCCAGCTTTTCCATCATCAGCTCGGGATAGCCGCAGTCGCAGTTGCTGACCAGAAAGAGCCGGTACTTCCCTTTCAGCGCCCGCAGGGTCTCCCGCACGCCGGGGAAATCCACCTGACAGGGATCCTCCGCCAGAAACCGCTCCTCGTGCCAGACGCACCGGTGGAACCGCTCCAGCCGCTCCTCTGCCGGGTAATCGGCAAAGACGATCTCGGCGATGGCGGGGCCCGTTCTGCCGAAGAGGGTGGCGAGGTATTCCGGCGTCACCACCAGATCGGTTTTCCCCATTTCGGCAAATGCCGCGTTGTAGCCCTTGGCGGAGATGGCCCGGCAGTCCCAGAGGGTTCCGTCGATGTCGAAAATCAGTGCTTTCATCAGTAGCGTCCCTCCACGTGCTTTTCCAGCAGGCTGATGATGAAGTCCTGAGCGACGGTGTTCTTGCCGCCCTCGGGCACCAGAATGTGGGCGTACTTCTTGCTGGGCTCCACGTATTTCTCATACATGGGCTTGACGGTCTGCTGATACTGATTCAGCACGCTCTCGAGGGAGCGGCCCCGCTTGTTCACGTCCCGCTTCACCCGGCGGCACAGGCGGATGTCCGCGTCGGTGTCCACGAAAATCCGGATGTCCATCAGATCGCGCAGGGCCTCGTTCTCGAAGATCAGGATGCCCTCGACGATGATGATTTTCTTCGGCTCCACATGGGTGACCTGCGCGGAGCGGTTATGGACGGTGAAATCGTAGACGGGGCAGTCGATGGCGGTGCCGTCCTTCAGCTGCTTCAGGTGCGCCACCATCAGATCCGTCTCCAGTGCGGAGGGCTCGTCGTAGTTGAGCTCGCAGCGCTCCTCGTAGGTCATGTCGTCGTGGCGCTTATAGTAGCTGTCGTGGCTGAGGACGGTGATGTCCTCGTGGAAGCGGCTGACGATGTTGTTCATCAGGGTGGTCTTGCCGCTGCCGGAGCCGCCGGCAATGCCGATGACGAGAATGTTGTCCATAGATTTCTACCTCCGAAAAATAGGATGATCGCCGCAGAATGCGGCGTAAAATCCCTTCCCCCGGGGGGAAGGTGGCCCCCGAAGGGGGTCGGAAGAGGAATGCGGGCGCATCCCTTTCCGGTTTTGAAAAGAGTTAAGGCTTATGAGGTGTGCCGTTATAGAATAAGCCCGGCTCTCAATTTTGCTGTGCGGTCGATAACGGCACACACATCCTCAAACCGCCGTAAAACATCTAAATTGCTGAAACGCAGGACTGCAACACCCTGAGACTCCAGATAGGCCGTTCTGACACGGTCTTTTTCTGATTCTATGGGTTCGTAATGCTGGGATCCGTCCAGCTCTACCGCAAGTTTGGCACCGTGGCAGTAGAAATCTACGATGTAGTTTCCAATGATGTATTGCCGCCGGAATCTCATGGGGTATCGCTTCAGGAACATATTCCAAATAAGGGCTTCTTCCTTTGTTGGGTTTTTCCGAAGATTTTGGGCATTGCGTTTCAACGCTGCATTTTGTTCCAATGTTTCAGCCTCCAGCATGCCTTTAAGGTTTCATCATCGTAGTTTGCCGCCCGCATTCCTCTTCCGACCTCGCTTCGCTCGGCCACCTTCCCCCCGGGGGAAGGGGGTTGGGTGCTTTCGTGACAAGGACGCGGTTCTTTTTCAAATTATTCTATCCTAATTTCTGCCATATTGCAACAAACGCCCCCGGAAAAAACCGGGGGCGTTTTTTAGACATTATGCACCGAACTCGTCCAGAGCCAGCTTGAAGGCGCCGTAGGCACCGGCGTCGTTGCCGAGGGTGGCGAGGGTGATGCGGGTGGAGCGGCAGGCGTGGAAGGCGTACTTCTGGTAGTACTTGTTCACGCCGTCCAGCAGAACCTGTCCGGCCTTGCTGACGCCGCCGCCGAGGACGATGACCTCGGGGTCGGTGACGCAGGCGATGTTGGCCAGGAACCGGCCCAGCAGCTCAAAGACCTGCTCCAGAACGGCCTTGGCGGCCTCGTCGCCCTTGCCGGCTGCGGCGAAGACGTCCTTGCACTCGTAATCGGTGCCGCGCAGGATGGAGGGGGTGTCGTGGGCAGCCAGATAGCGGCGGGTCAGACGGACCACGCCGGTGGCGGAGCAGTACTGCTCCACGCAGCCGTGCTTGCCGCAGCCGCAGGCTTCCTCCTCTTCGGGGTTGACGGTGAAGTGGCCGATCTCGCCGCCGGCGCCGTGGAAGCCGGCGATGATGCGGCCGCCCACCACGATGCCGCCGCCGACTCCGGTGCCCAGCGTGGCCATGACCAGATTGGCGGCGCCCTGTCCGCCGCCGAGCCAGCACTCACCCAGCGCGGCCACATTGGCGTCGTTGCCGCCCTTGACGTTCAGTCCGGTCAGCGCGGACAGCTCCTTGTGCAGCTCCACGCGGTCCCAGCCCAGATTGACGCACTTGTTGACGATGCCCTCATCGGAGATGGGGCCGGGCACGCCGATGCCGATGCCGATGATCTGCTCATTGGTCAGATTTTCCTTGGCCATGTAGGCCTTGACGGCGGCCGCAATGTCGGGCAGCACGTTTTTGCCGCCCTCCTCGGTCCGGGTGGGGATCTCCCACTTGTCCTTCATGGTGCCCTTTTCGTCCAGAAATGCCAGCTTGATGGTGGTTCCGCCCACATCGATGCCAAAGCCGTAGCGCATAGGTGATTCCTCCGTTATTTGTGATTTGTGTGGGGGCATGCCCCCGCCGACGCAGCGGATGATCCGGCTGCGGTGTCTCTATTCTCAATTGTACCCCCTGCTCCGTTGTTTGTCAATGGACAAGCGGTTGTTTCGGCAAATTACGCCTCAGCTGTGGAAAAAGTTGCTTTCACACTTGCGTTTGGGGGCCGATTGCGGTAACATAATCACAGAAACCATAAAGGAAGAGCTGATTTTATGATCAAAGTGGATATTTCGAATATTTGGGGGGAGCTGAGCCTGCGGGATCTGCTGTCCATCGAGTCGGAGCTCTCCGCCGCCCATATGACCGTTTCTGAGCGCAGCGGCGCGGGCAGCGAGTACCTCGGATGGATGGAGCTGCCCGACCGGGCTCCCACCGCCGAACACATGCGCATCCTCGCCGCCGCCCATCAGATCCGCCAGACCAGCGACGTGCTGGTGGTGGTGGGAATCGGCGGCAGCTATCTGGGCGCCCGGGCAGTCATCGAGCTGCTGCAGGGCAAAAACCGGAACCTGCGCCGGGGCAAGGGCGATCCGCAGATCTTCTTCGCCGGCAACAGCCTGTCCACCCGGGCGTGGAACGAGCTGATGCGTCTGCTGGAGGGAAAGGATTTCTCCGTTTGCGTCATCTCCAAATCCGGCACCACCCTTGAGAGCGCCATCGCCTTCCGGAACCTCAAGTGGATGCTTGAGCGCCGCTACGGCACCGCGCAGGCCAAGCGCCGGATTTACGCCGTTACCGACAAAACCAAGGGCGCCCTGCGCCAGATGGCCGACGAGGAGGGCTGGGAGTCCTTTGTGATCCCCGGCGATGTGGGAGGCCGGTTCTCCGTACTGACCCCCGTGGGTCTACTGCCCATGGCCGTGGCCGGCATCGACATCGTGGCGGTGCTCCGGGGCGCGGCCAAGGCAAAGAAGGAGTACGACCTGCGCAGCTTTGAAAACCCCGTGTGGCTCTATGCCGCCGTGCGGAATCTGATGCTCCGTCAGGGCAAGGCCATCGAGCTGCTCTGCGCCTTTGAGCCAGACTTCTCCGTGATGGGGTCTTGGTGGCAGCAGCTCTTCGGCGAGAGCGAGGGCAAGGACGGCAAGGGGCTCTTCCCCGCCTGTGCCGCGTTCACCGCCGACCTCCATTCTCTGGGCCAGCTGGTGCAGGACGGACAGCGCAACCTCTTTGAAACCATGCTCCGCTTCGATCCACCGAAGCTCAGATGCACCGTCGTCTCCGACCTGAAGGATCTGGACGGCCTGAACTATCTGGCGGGCAAGACGCTGGATCATGTGCAGGAGCAGGCGTACCTTGGCACCATGGCGGCCCACGCCGACGGCGGCTGCCCGGTCATCGCCATCGACTGCGGCCCCGTCACCGACGAAAGCGTGGGCGAGCTGATCTGGTTCTTCGAGCTGAGCTGCGCGGTGTCGGCGTATCTTCTGGGGGTCAACCCCTTCGACCAGCCCGGCGTGGAGGCCTACAAGAAAAATATGCTGCAGCTGCTGGGCAAGCCCGGAATGTAAAATGCACACTGCCCCGCCCCTGCGGATGCCGTGCGCACAATTCGCCACCTGTGTACCATTGTTTTCCGGACAAAAATCTTCTCAGAATTTTTCACAAAAACTGTTGCAAATCCGATTGCGTGATGGTAGAATATGGACACAGCCTTAATCGGCACAGCAAAGGAGGAGTTTCCTATGATTAAAGTTATTATGGGTCTGAAGGGTTCCGGTAAGACCAAGCAGCTGATCAATGATATTCAGCAGGCAGTTGCCACTGAGGCCGGCGATATCGTCTGCATCGAGTACGGCAAGAAGCTGACTTATGATGTCAATTACAAGGTTCGTCTGGTTGACTCCGAAGAGTACGGCATTAAGAACGTGGACATGCTCAAGGGCCTGATCAGCGGTCTGCACGCCGGCAACTTCGACATCACCCACATCTTTATCGATAACCTGTACAAGACCATCGGTCACAACCACGACTTCGGCGAGGAGTTCATCGCATGGGCCGCCAAGTTCTGCGAGGTCAACAACATGAAGCTGACCATCTCCGTCTCCGACGATCCCGCCAACGCTTCCGAGACCATCAAGCAGTACCTGTAATCGAAAAAGCTACATAAAACCGCCCCCAGTGATGGTGCATCTGTCAAGGAAAAGTAGACACTAAAAAACCATAGCATTAGAAGCCCAGTTCGGTCTTGTACTGAACTGGGCTTTTATAGCCCAAGGCGGCCGCAGGCCGCCTGTTATTGAAGTAATATACATACTCATCAAGAA
>JAFWAZ010000083.1 GCA_017507425.1 Oscillospiraceae bacterium
CCCAACTACGTTCCCGATGTTCAGGAGCGCAAGCAGATCTTCGGCATCACCTTCGAGCAGGGCCGCAACAACTTCAAGATCGGCAACCACCTGCTGGAGAACATCGTCACCGCCAACAAGGAACTGCCCGAGTCCGCCCGTATGGATCTGATCATTTCCCTGATCACCCTGAAGTACACCCAGTCCAACTCCGTCTGCTTTGCTTACGACGGTCAGGCCATCGGTGTGGGTGCCGGTCAGCAGTCCAGAGTTCACTGCGTCCGTCTGGCTGGCGGCAAGGCTGACACCTGGTTCCTGCGTCAGCATCCCAAGACCCTGAACCTGCCCTTCCGCAGCGATCTGGGCCGTGCCGGCCGTGACAACGTCATCGACGGCTACATCAACGGCAACGAAGAAGATGTCTGCGCTGAGGGCATCTGGCAGAACTACTTTACCGTCCGTCCCGAGCCTCTGACTGCCGAAGAGAAGCGGGCATGGCTGGATTCCCGTGACGCTGTGGCTCTGGGCTCCGATGCTTTCTTCCCCTTCCCCGACTCCGTCAAGCGCGGCGTTGCTTCCGGCGTCAAGTACATCGCACAGCCCGGCGGCTCCATCCGCGATGATCTGGTCATCGAGGAGTGCAACAAGAACGGTATCGTCATGGCCTTCACCGGCATGAGACTGTTCCACCACTAAGAAAAACACCTCAGGGGACAGCCAAAAACGGCTGCCCCCTGTCGGTGCGTTTTGAGAACCCTAAAATACACTGTTTCAGGAGATTCATATGAAGCTGTTAGTTGTTGGCGGCGGTGGTCGTGAGCATACCATCATCCGCTATTTAAGAAAGAATCCCGCTGTGGAAACCATTTTCGCCTGCCCCGGCAACGGCGGTATGGCAAATGAAGCCGTCTGCACCGGCATCGGCGCCACTGATATTGAAAAAATCGTGGCCTTTGCCGTAGAAAATAAGATTGATTACGCGGTCGTCGCTCCCGACGATCCTCTGGTTCTGGGCTGCGTGGATGCCCTGAACGAGAAGGGCATCCCCTGCTTCGGCCCCAAGGCCAACGCCGCCATCATCGAGGGCAGCAAGGTCTTTTCCAAGAACCTGATGAAAAAGTACGGCATCCCCACCGCCGAATACGAGGTATTCGAGGACATGAATGCCGCCCTGACCTATCTGGAGACCGCTCCCGTTCCCACCGTCATCAAGGCCGACGGTCTGGCACTGGGCAAGGGCGTTATCATCGCCCAGACCCGTGAGGAAGCCAAGCAGGCTGTTATTGACATGATGGAAGGCGGCATCTTCGGCAAGTCTGGTTCCCGTGTGGTTGTGGAAGAATTCCTCACCGGCCCCGAAGTTTCCGTTCTGGCCTTCACCGACGGCAAGTGCGTCAAGCCCATGGTTTCCTCCATGGATCACAAGCGGGTGGGTGACAACGACACCGGCCTGAACACCGGCGGCATGGGTACCATCGCCCCCAACCCCTACTACACCGAGGCAATCGCACAGGAGTGCATGGACACCATTTTTCTGCCCACCATCAACGCCATGAACACTGAGGGCCGCACCTTCCAGGGCTGCCTGTACTTCGGTCTGATGCTGACCCCCAAGGGTCCCAAGGTCATCGAGTATAACTGCCGGTTCGGCGATCCCGAGACTCAGGTGGTTCTGCCCCTGCTGGAAAGCGATCTGCTGACCGTCATGCTGGCAACCACCAATGGTACTCTGTCTGAGACTGCGGTCAAGTTCGCCGACAAACACGCCTGCTGTGTCATTCTGGCATCCGCCGGCTATCCCCAGTCCTACAAAAAGGGCTTCGAGATCACCATGACCGAGGAAGCAGCTGCCCACACCTTCGTTGCCGGCGGCAAGCTCCAGGATGGCAAGCTGGTAACCTCCGGTGGCCGTGTCACCGGTACCACCGCCATTGCCGGCTCTCTGGAAGAGGCCATCAAGGAAGCATACCGCATCTCCGACGGTGTCAAGTTCGAGGGTGCATACCGCAGATCCGACATCGGTCAGCGGGCGCTGCAGGCTCTGAAATAACCACAAACAGAAACTAGGAGGAAAGAGTCCCATGGTTTATCGCGTATACGTTGAGAAGAAACCCGGACAGACCCATGAGGCCGACAGCCTGCTGCGGGAAATCAAGGAATTCCTGCAGATCGACAAGCTGACCGATCTTCGGGTGCTGAACCGCTACGATGCCGAAAACATCGAGCAGTCCCTGTTCACCTACGCCGTCAATACCGTTTTTTCCGAGCCTCAGGTGGACAACGTCAGCTATGACGTTCCCCAGGGTGATATCGTGTTCGCTGTGGAGCCCCTGCCCGGTCAGTATGACCAGCGGGCTGACTCCGCCGCCCAGTGCATCCAGATCATTTCTCAGGGCGACCGCCCCACCATCCACACCGCAAAGGTCTACGTTCTCTCCGGCAGCCTGTCCGACGCGGACATCGCCGCCATCAAGAAGCATGTGATCAACGCTGTGGAGAGCCGGGAAGCTTCTCTGGAGCTGCCCGAAACGCTGGCTGCCCGGTATTCCGTCCCCGAAACCGTTGCCACCATCGAAGGCTTCATCTCCATGGATGACAAGGCTCTGGCTGAGCTGCTGGATTCTCTGGGTCTTGCCATGGATCTGGATGACCTGAAGTATCTGCAGAACTACTTCCGGGATGAGGAACACCGGGATCCCACCATCACCGAGATCCGCGTGGTGGACACCTACTGGTCTGACCACTGCCGTCACACCACCTTCTCCACCCATCTGGACAACATTCAGATCCACGATGACGATGTCCGGGAGGCTTACGAGCGTTATCTGGCTGCCCGGGTGGAAGTTTACGGCGAAGAGAAGGCCGCCAAGCGTCCCCAGACCCTGATGGACATTGCCACCATCGGCACCAAGTGCCTGAAAAAGCGGGGCCTGCTGCCTGAACTGGA
>JAFWAZ010000084.1 GCA_017507425.1 Oscillospiraceae bacterium
AAATCGTCGATCATGGCGGTGAGGATGCGGCTGGTGTCGTGGGTGCCCAGCAGATTCATGGTGCAGGCCATGACCTGCGGGGGGTAGTTCTCCACGATGGACATGACCGTGTCCTTGAAGCCCCGGCCGTCGTCGATCTTGCGCATGAAATTGATGATGGCGGTGCGGAAGGGGTAGTTCATGGGGCTGTCCAGCTCGCCGTCGACAAAGTAGCGGCGGCGGGAGCCGTAGGAGCACTTGTTGGAGGCATCCTCCCAGACCTCGCCGATGAGCAGGGCGTCGGGCTTGATTTCCCGGATGCGCTTTTTCAGCCGGAGGACGAATTCGTCGGGGAGCTCGTCCACCACGTCCAGCCGGAAGCCGTCGGCGCCGAGGCACAGCCAGTGGGCCACCACGGAATCCTCGGCCTCGATGATGTAGTCGAGGAAGCTGGGGTGCATCTTGTTGACGGTGGGCAGGGTGTCGAAATTCCACCAGCAGTTGTAGCTGTCGGGATGGTCGTAGAAGGTGTACCAGTCGTAGTAGGGGGAGGTTTCGGAGTGGTACGCGCCCATGCCGGGGAAGGTGCGGTTCTTATTGAAGTACAGGGAATCGGAGCCGGTGTGGGAGTAGACGCCGTCGAGGATGATCTTCATTCCCCGCTCGTGGGCGGCGTCGCAGAGGGCCCGGAAGTCCTCGACGGTGCCCAGCATGGGGTCGGGGGTCTTGTAGTCGCCGGTGTCGTAGCGGTGGGAGGAGAAGGACTTGGAAATGGGGTTCAGGTAGATGATGGTGGTGCCGAGGGAGGCGATGTAGTCCAGCTTTTCCTGAATGCCCTTGAAGTTGCCGCCGTAGAAATCGTTGTTGAGCACCCGCCCGTAGCGGTCGGGCTGCCAGTCCACCTCTTCGTACCAGTTGCTGTGGACGGTATAGGGCTCCAGCTTGCCGGTCAGATCGGGCTTGCCGGAACGGTGGAACCGGTCGGGGAAGATCTGGTAGATGATGGCGCCCTTGGCCCAGTCGGGAGTGGTGAAATCGGCGGGGATCACGCTGACCTGCCAGAGGTCGCCCTCCTCCATGTTGGTGTCATCGCCCTGCTTGAACAGCCGGAAGCAGCCCTGCTTGTGGGTGATGTGGAAAAAATAGAAGTAAAGCCCGCGGTCATCGAAGGCCATCCTGCCCGAGAAGATCTCGTATGGTCCCTTTTTTCGCTTGGATTCCAGAGGGAATTCCTGATAGGGGCTGCCGTCTTCGCGCGTTACGATGCAGACAACATTCGTTGCCTGAACGGCGGCGGGGATATGGATGCTGAGCTTGCAAGACTGACCGGGTGTGAGGGTTCCGAAGGGGTCCTTGTGGGCAAGCAATTTGCTGTCGTAAAGAATCCGCATAAAAGCCTCCTGAGTAATGAAAGTAAAAAAGCCCGCAGGCTAAAACATTATATCACAGCACGGTATATCTTGGCAAGTCCGCCGGGGAAAAAACCGGGAGTTGGGGATGGGGGTGCTGTCACCAAATTCCGGCACGGTCATAACATGGAATGAGCGGCAAAACCGCTCCAAAAAATCTCTGGAGGTACTCTTATGTGCAACAATAACTGCTTTGGCGGCAACAACTGTCTGTGGATCATCATTCTGCTCATCCTGTTCTGCGGCTGCGGCAACATGGGCACCGCCGGCAACGGCTGCGGCAATACCTGCGGCTGCGAGCGCCACAACGACTGCTGCTGCTAACATTCGATGACCGGGCCTCCCTGCGGGGAGGCCCCTTTTCGTTGACTTCGCCCCGCTCCCGTGTTACAATATCATGTAACGATTGCAAATAAAGGAGCAATTTCATGACCTATTTATGCATGGCCCTGTTCGCCGCGGGCGTTGTGGCGCTGGATCAGTGGACCAAGGCGCTGACGGTGGCGCAGATCCCCCTGTACACGGATGTGCCCGTGCTGGACGGGCTGTTTCACTTCACCTATGTCCAGAATACCGGCGCGGCCTTTTCTTCATTTGAGGGACAGCAGTGGCTGTTTGCCCTGATTTTCGCGGTGTTTACCGGACTTTTGGCCTTTGAGCTGTGGAAGAACACCATGGGCTTCAAGCCCGCCGAGCGCTGGTGCCTTGCGGCCATCTGGGCCGGCGGCCTCGGCAATATGATCGACCGGGTGCGCTTAGGCTATGTGGTGGACATGATCGAGGTGGAGTTCATCCGCTTCCCCGTGTTCAATGTGGCCGACTGCTTCATCACCTGCGGCTGCGTGCTGCTGATCGCCCACCTGATTTTCTTTAACAAGGAATTTTTCAAAAACTGATCCGTAGGGGACGGCGTCCCCGACGTCCCGTCCGCCGTCAGGCGGCAGTTCGGTATTTCTTCAGAAAATTTGCCCATCGAGGTCAAATTTTCTGCCGGGTCGTCGAGGACGCCGACCCCTACAAGGAACACCTGTAAGGAGAATTTATGACATTTACCGCTGACATCTCCGGCGAACGTCTGGACGCATTCCTTGCCCGGGCCGCCGAGCTGAGCCGCAGCGCCGCCCAGAAGCTCATCGAGCAGGGTGCTGTGCTGAAAAACGGAAAAAAACCCAAGAAAAACGACCGGCTGGAGCCGGGGGACATCATCGAAGTCGAAATCCCCGAGCCGGTGGAGGTGGACATCAAGCCCACCGAGATGGACCTCGAGATCGTCTACGAGGACGAGGACGTGCTGGTCATCAACAAGCCCAAGGGGCTGGTGGTGCACCCCGCCGCGGGCCATCAGGACGACACGCTGGTCAACGGCCTGATGTACGCCATGGGGGACAACCTCTCCGGAATCAACGGCGAGCTCCGCCCGGGCATCGTCCACCGGATCGACAAGGACACCTCCGGCCTGCTGGCCGTGGCGAAAAACGACTACGCCCACACCATGCTGGCATCCCAGCTCAAGGACCACTCCATGGCCCGCACCTATGAGTGCATCGTGGTCGGCTCCTTCCGGGAGGACTCCGGCACCGTGGACGCCCCCATCGGGCGGCACCCCAGCGACCGGAAGAAAATGTGCGTCACCGAGCGCAATTCGAGAAACGCTGTGACCCACTGGGAGGTCGTCAAACGCTACCGGGGCTACACCCACATCCGATGCAAGCTGGAGACGGGCCGCACCCACCAGATCCGCGTCCACATGGCACACATCGGCCACCCCATTCTGGGCGACACGGTCTACGGCCACAAGAAGCCCGAGCTGGGACAGGACAGCCAGTGCCTCCACGCAGGCCAGCTCTGCTTCCGTCACCCC
Organism: Oscillospiraceae bacterium; assembly: GCA_017507425.1. Taxonomy (GTDB): domain Bacteria; phylum Bacillota; class Clostridia; order Oscillospirales; family Oscillospiraceae; genus Faecousia. The sequence continues at coordinate 3,250 of JAFWAZ010000084.1, forward strand.
CGGGACGGCCGGCCCGTGCTGGTGTTCGCACCGCTGCCCGACTACTTCACCGAGGTCATCGAAAAGCTCGAGAGAATGAACTGATTCCGTAGGGTGCGCATTGCATGCGTGCCCCACATTCCTATTTCTCAGGAGGATAACCATGGGCATCTATTCCGACGTATTACTCACCGTTGACTTTGACCGCACCCTGACCGCGCCCGATTCCACGATCCCGGCCCGGAACATCGAGGCCATCGAGTATTTTATGGCCAACGGCGGCGTCTTCACCGTGAATACGGGGCGCAGCGTGCCCATGTATTCCAGCAAGATCGATCTCGTCCCCGTGAATGCGCCGCTGCTGCTGTACAACGGCTCCGCCGCCTATGACAGAGAAAAGCGGGAATTCACCTTTGCCACCCCCATCGACCTGCCGATGATCGAGACGCTCCGGAAGACCATGGAGCTGTTTCCGGACTGCGCGGTGGAGCTGCAGGGACAGACTGCCCATTACTTGTTCACACCCAACGAGGGCTGGGCACGGTACAACGAGCATAACGGCTGTCCCTATGCCTTCTGCGAGCTGGAAAACGCCCCCGGGCCATTTCTGAAATTCACCCTTTATGGCCGGTTCCGGGATGTGACCGTGGCGGATCTGTACAACGGCACCCCTGCCGAATTTGCACGGTTTGACGAAATCGAGCGGGAGCTGGCGGCGGTCTTCGGGGACAAGTGCGTGGCCTTCCGGGCCGCCAACCGGATCATCGACGTCCACGCCAAGGGCGTCAGCAAGGCGGGGTCTGCCCGGCGGCTTCAGGCTGAGCTGGGCCGGAAGATCCTTGTCTGCGTGGGCGACGGCGAGAACGACGTGACCATGATGGAGGATGCCGACTATGCCTTCTGCCCCGGCGACGCCATCATCCGGGATCGGTTTGAGAACGTGTGCAGCTGCGCCGAGGGTGCCGTGGCAGACGTTATCTACAAAAAAATCCCGGAAATTTTGGGATAATTGCTTGACAAACGGGGCCGCCTGTGTTATGATTTCATGGCTGAGAACGCAAGACGGCTTATGCGGGTGTAGTTCAATGGTAGAACACCAGCCTTCCAAGCTGGTCACGCGGGTCCGATTCCCGTCACCCGCTCCATTTTCAATATGCGCCAGTAGCTCAGTTGGATAGAGCAACTGCCTTCTAAGCAGTAGGCCAGGGGTTCGAGTCCCTTCTGGCGTGCCAAGCTTCCCTGCGGTCAGCAGTGAAAAGTTAAAAGTGAAGAGTGAAAAGTTGTGGTGTGCCTACGGCACGATTTCAATAAGTCGGCTCCGCCGACACCTTAACTATTCACTATTAACGCTTACCTATTAACTTAATACATGGTGGATATAGCACAGTTGGTTAGCGCGTCAGATTGTGGCTCTGAAGGTCGTGGGTTCGAATCCCATTATCCACCCCATGAAAAAACAGGCACCCTTTTGGGTGTCTGTTTTTTTCATGGCGACATGGCGATCATGGGATTCGAAAGGCCGTTAAGAAAACAGTCCGGGGGACTGTTTTTAGGCCGTGGGAGAATCCAAGGGGCGATGACGGCAGTCCGTAGGACCGTTGGCATCGCCCCTTTCGGTTCTGCAAGCTCACCGCTCCCAACGGTCGCAGGAAACCGCAGACCGTATCGCAGTTCACATCGCCCCCGGCCTTCACATTGCCGGCGACGGCGTCGCAGGTGACGGACACGGCGCTTTCGATGTTCAGGGCCGGGCCCTCGGAACGCTTTTTGGAAAATTCCACAAATCCGGCGGGATACTTTTGACATTGCTTCATACATTTTTAATAAAAGAGGTATTGATTTTTAACAGTTTTTCGGCTATTCTATACATAGAAAAACAGAGCGGAGCTCATACCGCAGTTTCTTCCGACAACTTTCATTTTCTTACCTCTCTTTTCTTTTCGGAAAAGGCCCGGAGCTGACTGGTCATCGGCCCCGGGCCTTTTTCCCCGGCAGTGCCGGGAGCCAAACTGTCGCAGATGGTACTGGCCGGCAGTCGAGTAAAACACGTGTGGTCCGGCTGCGGCGGTAATCTGAGCTTTTGGATTTGAGGCAGTGCCGGGAGCCAGACTGTCGCAGATGGTACTGGTCGGCAGTCGAGTAAAACACGTGTGGTCCGGCCGGGATGCCCCGGCGGGCAATTCGTTCTGAAAGAACGGTTGTCAAATCAGGCCATTGGGCCCGCTCGACTGGTCGCTGGCTTCCGCTCGGCGTATGGAATTCGGCGCAACAGTTCTGTTGAACACGCAAGGTGCATGAAAATCCCCCGTTTCCGGAGAAACGGGGGATCAAATTACTTTGTGCCGAAGATGCGGTCGCCGGCGTCGCCGAGGCCGGGGACGATGTAGGCGTGGTCATTGAGCTTCTCGTCGCAGGCGGCAATGTAGATATCCACGTCGGGATGGGCCTTCTGGACGGCGGCGATGCCCTCGGGGCAGCCGATGATGTTCATCATGACGATGTTCTTGCAGCCGTGCTTCTTCAGGAAGTCGATGGCGGCAACGGCGGAGCCGCCGGTGGCCAGCATGGGATCCACCACGAAGGTGACCCGGTTTTCAATATCCTCGGGCAGCTTGCAGTAGTACTCCACGGGCTCGTGGGTCACGGGGTCCCGGTACAGGCCGATGTGACCGATCTTTGCGGAGGGGATCAGGTCGACCATCTTGTCCACCATGCCAAGACCGGCCCGGAGGATGGGCACGATGGCCAGCTTTTTGCCCGCCAGCATCCGGCACTTGGCAACGGCAACGGGGGTCTGCACCTCCA
>JAFWAZ010000085.1 GCA_017507425.1 Oscillospiraceae bacterium
CCAGCAGGCAGATCCAGGCTCATCAGGGCCTCGACGGTCTTCTGATTGGGGTTGAGGATATCGATCAGACGCTTGTGGGTTCTGCGCTCGAACTGCTCACGGCTGTCCTTGTACTTGTGGACAGCGCGAAGGATGGTCACGACTTCCTTCTTGGTGGGCAGAGGGATGGGGCCGGAGACAGCAGCGCCGTTGCGCTTGGCGGTCTCCACGATCTTTGCAGCGCTGGAGTCGATCAGCTGGTGATCGTAAGCCTTCAGACGAATGCGGATCATTTCGTTGTTTGCCATGGTTGTTTTCCTCCTTGAAAACGTACTCAGTTTCTGATGTGTCTGGGTACGGTCGAACTGTTTGTCACGCCTCCGTGCGTATCATTCCGGCCCATGAAAAATGGCCGACGCAAGGCCGACCCTCGTTCCAAGGCGCAGCGATATACGCGCAGCGCTCCCGAACAGTTCAGCCGCCCGATGACCGGACATACTCCGCAGAAGTTACCTCGTTTCCGAGCAATCTCCTGCATCATCGCAGTGCGCGCATGGTTTCCCCTTACGCGCTAGGTTATGATACCACACCCCTCCCCCATTGTCAAGCACAAATTCAGGGAAAACAACAAAATCCGGCGGTATTTTTCGTGTAAAACATAGATTGGCAAGTTGTGCCGCGGGATGGTACTTTTCGGCCGTTATTTCACCGGTCGTGAAACAATTGTTCCATCCTCCCTTCTATACTATTATATATAGTATAGAAGGCGCGCACCGGTCGGTGCGCGCCCTGTGATTCACTTGAGTTCCCACTCATTGATCTGCATGGCCTTTTCGTAGAGCTTCAGGTAGCTCTCGTAGCGGCTTTTGCCGATCTTGCCCTTTGCCAGCGCATCGGTGACGGCGCAGCCGGGCTCTTTTCGGTGGGAGCAGTCCCGGAACTGGCAGGTTCCGATGAACTGTCCGAACTCCGGGAAGGCATACTGGAGGTTTTCCTTTAGGATGACCTCCATCTGGTCGGTATCGAAGGAAGAGAAGCCGGGGGTGTCCGCGATCAGAGCGTCGCCGATGGCGTAGAGCTCCACGTGCCGGGTGGTATGCCGGCCCCGGCCCAGCTTTTCGCTGACCTCCCCCACCGGAAGCTTCAGCCCGGGGTCAAGGGCATTGAGAATGCTGGACTTGCCCACGCCGGAATTTCCGGTGAAGGCGCAGAATTTGCCGCTGAGCTCCTTTCGCAGCTCCTCCACACCGAGGCCCGTTTCCGCGCTGGTCTGGATCACGGTGTAGCCCGCCTGCCGATAGATGGCCGTCAGTTCGTCCGCCGGATCCATGTCGCATTTGTTGACGCAGATGCACACAGGCACCTCCTGATCGCCGGCGATGGCAGCGACCCGGTCGATGAGGAAGGGCTCCGTCACCGGATTGACGTTGGCGGCGAAGACCACCAGCAGGTCAAGGTTCGCCACGGCGGGCCGGACGAAGCAGTTTTTCCGGGGGTGGATTTTTTCCACCATGCCCTTTCCCTTTTCAACGCTGATATCCACCACGTCGCCCACCTGCGGGCTCATTCCGGTGCGGCGCATGGAACCCCGGGCCCGGCAGGTGATGACCTTTTTCTCGGTCTGGACGTCATAGAAACCGGAGAGGGATTTGATGATCCGTCCCGTTTCGATCTTAAGCATTGAAATTCACCGTCTCCGTTCTGAGCAGCTCGCCGTCGATGTAGATGGAATAGGTGCCGGTGCCGCTGCCCGTCAGGGTGAACTCATAGGTCGCCGTGTCAGGAGTCAGATGGACGTTGACCACGATCTCCTCCTCGAACTCGATGGAGAGATTGTACTCCTCCGTCCGGTCGGAGGGCAGGGCGATGGTGATGGACTTGGTGACCTCCTTCGGTTCGGTAACGGGAGGCTGGGTGGTTGCGGGGGGCTCCGTGGGCTCGGGACCTGCGGAGACGGTCAGGATGATGGTGGTGGTCACATCCACCCGGTCGCCGCCGACGATGTTGGAGCGAATGACCCGGCCTGCGGCCACCGTCTCGGAGTATTCCTCCTGGGTGCTGACATTCTTGAAGCCCTTGTCCTCCAGTGTCTGCTTGGCCTGCGCCTCAGTCAGACCGATGACATTGGGCATATACTCAATGATCTCGCCGGAGGAGTAGTAGACGGTGATCTCGGTGGTCACGTCCAGCTCACTGCCGGGCTCCACACTCAGGCGGGTGACGGTGCCCTTCTCCTCAAGGCTGGCCTCCTCCAGTGCATTGACCTTTTCGAAGCCGTTGTTCTTCAGAACCTTCACGGCATCGGTGTACTTCTCGCCGATCAGCCCATCGGGGACCAGTGCGGTCTTGACCTCCTTGCCGAGGCTGACATAGACCAGAATGGTGTCACCCTCCTCCAGAGGCTCGTCAGGTTCCGCGGCCTCGGCCCGGATGACCAGACCCTCCGCAAATTCCTCGGAGTACTCCTCCTGCACCAGCGGGCGCAGATTGAAGGCAGTGATGTAGTTCAGGGCATCCTCCTTGGGCCGGCCCGTCAGCCGGGAGAGTTGAGGATTCAGCTCCTCCTGCTCTTTGCCCATGCTGACCCAGATCTGCACCTTGCCGTTCAGGGCGATCTGTTCGCCGTGCTCGGGACTCTGCTTCATGATGACGCCGGCTTCCACTTCCTCACTGTAGTCGTAATCTGCCAGCACGATCTCCACGGCGGGATACTTGGTGCGGTCGAGCTCATCGTAGACCTGACCCACCAGCTCCGGCACGGGAACCAGAGTGGTATTGTTGCCCAGCATGCCGCCATTGAAGAGCAGCACCAGGAAAATCACGATGGCCAGCACCGCCACAGCGGAGCAGATGACCACAGTAGTCGTCACAGTCTTGCGTTTGGACTCCATAGGATCCTCCCGCTTGCCGCCCGGACGGCGCTCGGAATTCTGGCTCTGCTGCCGCTGGCGGGGATTCTGGGCCGTCTGGGTTGCAGCGGCGTGGGACGCGGTCTGGGAGGGTCGATCCGTACGGGCGCCCGCCACCCGCTCGGCGGTATTGCGGTGCTTTCCGGAATAGACCTTCATCCCCTCCTCCGCCGCTGCACCTGCGGCTGCTCCGAAGAGGATATCGGGATTCTGCCGCAGGGCCTCCAGATCATACAGCAGCGCCGTGGCGGAATTGTACCGCTGGGCGGGATCGGTGGCCATACATTTCATGATGATCTGCTCCAAACCACCGGGGATGTTGGGGTTCAGGGTGGAGGGCATTGCCGCGCCTCCGTTGATGTGCTGGATGGCCACCGCCACGGGGGAATCCCCGTCGTAGGGTGCCCGACCCGTCATCATCTCATACATGACGACGCCCAGCGAATAGATATCGCTTCGGTTGTCCACCCGGCCGCCCTTGGCCTGCTCGGGGGAGATGTAATGGACGCTGCCAAGGGCCTCCTTGGTCAGGGTGTTGCTCTGGCTCATGAGCCGGGCGATGCCGAAGTCGGTGACCTTGGCAGAGCCGTTTTTCAGCACCATGACGTTGTGGGGCTTGATGTCCCGGTGGACGATGCCCCGTCCGTGGGCATGCTCCAGCGCCTTGGCGATCTGCATGGCGAAGTGGAGGGTCTCCTTCCAGTTCAGGTTGCCCTTCTTCTCCATGTACTGCTTCAGGGTGATGCCGTCGATGAGCTCCATGACGATGTAGTCTGCATCCTCATGGGTGGAAACATCGTAGATGGCCATGATGTTGGGATGGCTCAGCATGGCGACGGCCTGACTCTCCGCATGGAAGCGATTGCGGAACTCCTCGTCCTTACACAGCTCATCCTTCAGAATTTTGATGGCGACCAGCCGGTTCAGCCGGTGGCAGCGGGCCTTGTAGACCACCGCCATGCCGCCGGAGCCGATGGGCTCCAGTATCTCATATCGGCCGTCCAGCAGACGGCCAACGTATTTATCGTTCTCCATTGTCGCACTCCTTTCCGCAGCTTCAGACCATGACCAGAACGGCGGTCACATTGTCCGGAGAGCCGCGCATATTGGCGATATCCAGCAGACGCTGGCAGCAATTGTCGTTGTTGACACCGTGGACGACCTCGAACAGGATCTCCTGATCCTCCACCTCGTCATGCAGTCCGTCGGTGCTCAGCAGCAGCACCTCTCCCCGCTCCAGATAGACCGGGAATACGTCGCTCTCCACCGTGGGCGCAGTGCCGACGGCGCGGGTGATCAGGTTCCGGCCGGGGTACACCCGGGCCTCCTCCAGCGTCAGCTCGCCCCGGTTCACCATCATCTGGACCACGCTGTGATCCTCCGTGACCCGGTGGATGTCCTCCCGGGTGATATGGTAGCAGCGGCTGTCGCCCACGTTGATGACCGTGGCCGTTTTGCCGCAGATCAGGGCCGCCACCAGCGTGGTGCCCATACCGGCAAAGTCCTCCACCTTCACCGACTGCTCATAGACGGTGTAGTTGGCCAGCTTCACAGCCCCGGTCAGAAGCTGCTCGAGCTGCTCCTGACTCATGGAGGACTTGTAGGAACGGATGATCTCCTCCGTAAATACATCTATGGCCAGTTTGCTGGCAATATTACCGGCTTTCGCGCCGCCCATGCCGTCGCAGACCACCGCAAGGACCGTATGACGGTCCAGCTGCTCGATCCGATAGGCGTCCTGATTCTGGGCGCGGACGAGGCCGGTATCGGTAATGCCCCAATATTCCATCGGGTATACCTCCTTTACTCACAGGGCGAGCCCTGATTTTTCGTGTACTTTCTGCGGAGCTGTCCGCAGCTTGCGTCGATGTCGCCGCCGAGGGTGCGGCGGACCGTGGCGGTGATGCCACCGTCCTCCAGAATCTTCTGGAACCGGGCAACGGCCTCCCGGGAGCTGGGCTTCAGGGGGCTTTCCTCCACATGGTTCAGGGGGATCAGATTGAAGTGGGCGGGCAGCCCCTTCAGTCTGCGCAGCAGCTCCTTGGCATCCTGCGGCCGGTCATTGACGCCGTCGATCATGGCGTACTCGAAGTGGATCCGCCGGGAGGTGGACGCGTAATAGCGGCGGCAGCTCTCCAGCAGCACGTCCATGGGATACGCCTTGTTCACGGGCATGATCTTATCCCGGATGGCGTCGTTGGGGCCGTGCAGGGAAATGGCGAGGGAGATCTGCAGCTTCCGCTTGGCCAGCTCGTCGATCTTCGGCACGAGGCCGCAGGTGGACAGGCTGATGTGGCGCATGCCGAGGTTCATGCCGTCGGCACTGCCGATCAACTCCAGAAAGCGCATGACGTTGTCGAAATTATCCAGCGGCTCGCCGATGCCCATGAGCACCACCCGGGACACGGGCAGACCGGAATCGATCTGGGTGAAGAGCACCTCGTCCACCATCTCATGGGGCTCCAGCCGCCGGACCAGACCGCCGATGGTGGAGGCGCAGAACGCGCAGCCCATCCGGCAGCCCACCTCGGTGGAGATGCAGACGGTGTTGCCGTAGTGGTAGCGCATGAGCACCGTTTCGACACAGTTGCCGTCCTCCAGACGCCAGAGGTACTTGATGGTGCCGTCGCGCTTGCTCTCCTGCCTGCGGATCACCTGCGGCGTGTAAAAAGGATACTTCTCCGAAAGGGTCTGGCGGAGCTCCTTGCTGAGATTGGTCATCTCATCGTAGCTGCGCACGCCCTTGTGGAGCCATGTATAGATTTGCTTGGCCCGGAAGGCGGGCTGGCCCAGCTCCTTCAGAGCCGCCTGAATCTCAGGCAGGGTCATGGATTTGATGTTCATGCTTTTCTCCGCAGACGGGCAATGAAAAACCCGTCGGTGTCGTGTTCTCCGGGAACCAGTGTCAGCATCCCGGAGGTATTGGGTTCGAATTCCGCCGGAAGCTCCAGAGGCTCCAGAGAAAATTCGGAATTTGCTTTCAAAAATTTCTCCACCACGCCCTCATTCTCCCGCCGCACCAGCGTGCAGGTGGAGTAGATCAGCACGCCGCCGGGGCGGACGTACCGGGCCTGATTTTTGAGAATTTCCAGCTGCAGCGCAGGCAGCTCTTTCATGGTGTCCGGGTCTTTTTCCCGGATGTCCGGCTTCTTGCGGATGATGCCGTAGCCGGAGCAGGGCACATCCACCAGCGCGAAGTCCACCCGCCCCTCCAAGTTGGGGTCAAAGATGGTGGCGTCGAAATGCCTCGGGTGCATGTTGGAAAAGCCCAGACGCCGGGCGCCCTTTTCCATCAGGGGCACCTTGTGCTCGTGGATATCGGAGGAGACGATCCTGCCCTTGCCGCCCAGCCGGATGGCCGCAGCGAAGCTCTTGCCGCCGGGGGCGGCGCAGCAGTCGGTGACGAGGTAGTCCCCCTCGGGGATCCGGGCGCAGTCCACCGCCAGCCGGGCGGCGGCATCCTGCACGTAAAAGTCGCCGTCTAAAAAGGAGGGCAGCTTTTCCAAGGCACCGGTGCTTTTCAGCACCAGACAGTTCTCCATCCAAGCGTGGGGCACAGCTTCCACGCCCTCTCCCTCCAGCCGCGCAAGGAGCTTGGCCGCAGTGGTGCGCAGGGTGTTGACCTGCACCACCGTATCGGGGGCGGCATTGTTGGCTTTCAGCATACCTTCCAGACGCGCCTCGCCCACATAGCTCTTCAGCAGCGCCACCAGACCCGCAGGGTGGGAATATTTCGTGGCCAGATCGGCAGGCGCTTTCAGTTCGCCGCGGCTGCGGACGGCATTGCGCAGAACGCCGTTGACCAGCGCCGCCGCATTCTTCTGCTTTTTGCAGTAGCGTTTCGCCAGATCCACGGATTCGTTGACCGCGGCGGAATCGGGAATTTTGTCGAGGAAGAGGATCTGATACAATCCCAGATGGAGGATGTCCCGCAGCACGGGCCGCAGATCCTTCAGCCGTCCGGTGAGCAGCTGCTGCAGATAGTGGTCCAGCAGCGTCCGGTTCTGCAGGACGCCGTAGCTGAGCCGGGTGGCCAGCGCCGCATCCCGACGGTCGAGCCGGTCGCGGGCGAGCTGCTCTTTCAGAGCAGCATTGACCCAGCTTCCCTCTGTCCGGCAGCTTTTCAGCACATTCAGTGCGCTTTCTCTGGCGGACATATCAAATCTCAATGGGGTGGCCCCGGAAATAGTCCGGCGCCGCCATACGCTTGCCGCCCTCGGCCTGCAGCTGGCGGATCTCAATGATGCTGCCGTCGCCGCAGACGACCCGGAGGCCCTTTTTGTTCAGCTCTACGGGTGTGCCGGGGGCCTTGTCGCTATGACCGTCCACAAGAACGGTCTGATGGATCTTAAACTTGGTGCCGCCCAGCTCCGCGGTGGCAATGGGCCACGGATGCAGGCCCCGCACCTGATTGTGGATGCACCGGGCGCTCCTGTTCCAGTCGATGGGGCACATGGACTTGTCCAGCATGGGAGCAAAGGTGACCCTGCTGCAGTCCTGAGGGGTTGCGCAGACCTCGCCCTTGGACAGGCGGGTCAGGGTCTTGCTCAGCAGATCGGCACCCATCACCGCCAGACAGTCCAGCAGCTCGCCGGAGGTCTGGTTCTCCCCGATGGGTGTCTTGGCAACATCAATGACATCGCCGGCGTCCATCTCCCGCACCAGATACATGCTGGAAACGCCCGTCTCTTTCAGGCCGTCCAGCACCGCCCACTGGCAGGGCGCACAGCCCCGGTACTGGGGCAGCAAGCTCGTGTGGATGTTGATGCAGCCCTTGGCGGGGATATCCAGCACCCGCTGGGGCAGGATTCTGCCGTAGGCCACCACGGCACAGACATCGGGCTTCAGGTCAGCAAGCACCTGCACATCCTCGTCGGCCCGGAAATTCTCCGGCTGGAAGACGGGAATGCCCGCAGCCAGCGCCACCTCCTTGACCGGGGAGGCAACCAGCTTCATGCCCCGGCCCTTGGGCCGGTCGGGCTGGGTGTAAACGCCGACCACATCAAAGCCGTCGGCCAGAATTTTCTTCAGACAGGTGGCCGCAATATCCGGCGTACCCATAAAAACAACTCTCAAATGGAAACCTCCAAATGTGTGTGCGAAATGTAATTTCGTAGGGGACGGCGTCCTCGACGTCCCCACCGCCGAAGGCGGTGTTTGCGTATGGCGGCAAAATTTGCCCATCGAGGTCAAATTTTGCCGAAGGGTCGTCGAGGACGCCGACCCCTACGGTGTATCTCCCGTTCGGATATTTA
>JAFWAZ010000086.1 GCA_017507425.1 Oscillospiraceae bacterium
ATCTGTTGGCCGCATTCATGCTGCCCTCCGCGTCACCGGCACCAGCAATGTTATGAACCTCATCAATCATGAGAATCACGTTGCCCAGTTTCTTGACCTCGTCAATCAGGCCCTTCATGCGGCTCTCAAACTGTCCCCGGAACTGGGTGCCCGCCACCAGTGCAGTCAGGTCCAGCAGGAAGACCTCCTTGTCCCGGAGCTTGTAGGGCACATTGCCCGCGGCGATCCGCTGAGCCAGACCCTCTGCGATGGCGGTCTTGCCCACACCGGGCTCACCGATCAGGCAGGGGTTGTTCTTCTGGCGGCGGTTGAGGATCTGGATGACGCGCTCCGTCTCCACATCCCGGCCGATGACCTTGTCGAGCTTACCCTCCCGGGCCCGGCCCGTCAGATCCATGCAGTAGGAGTCGAGGAACTTGTGCTTCTTGGACTTTTTCTTTCCCTTTTCGGCCTTTTCCTCCTGCTTCTCGGATTTCTTGGGCCGCTCGGCGGGCATATCGTTTTTCTGGGCCATGGGGTGGCCGCCGAAGAGCTGATTGAGCAGCGGGAAGGTGGCAGTCTGGCTGTCCACCTCGTCGTCGTCATTCTCGCTCTCGGGGGCGATCTGGCCGAACATATTGCTCATTTCGTCTTCCATCATCTCGAGGTCTTCCTCGGAAATGCCCATCTGCCGGACAGCCTCATTGATCTGGGGGATGTTCAGGCTCCGGGCGCACTTGAAGCAGTAGCCCTCGTTGGTGGTCTGGCTGCCGTCCATCCGGGAGATGAAAATGACCGCCATATTCTTCTTGCATTTTGTACAGAGCTTCATCTGCATAAAGGTATCACTCCTTTCCCCACGCGGGGAATAAAACAATTCTTCGGAGGTATGATATCACACCTCCGAAGAAAAAGAAACTAATAAATTGTTAAAACGTAATGGGATTTTCCACCTCGAAGCATTCATTCCCGTCATCGTACCACAGGTGGGTCATATAAAGACCGCCCGGAGGAACGGTGGGGCCGGCGGCGGTGCGGTTGCCGGAGTCGAGGATCGCGCCGATTTCCTCGGGCTTGATCTTGCCCTCGGCGGCGTAGACCAGCGTTCCCGCCATGGCCCGGGCCATATTGTACAGGAAGCCATTGGCGCAGACCCGCAGGGCCAGCAGATCGCCGTGGCGCTCTACCTTATAATAGTAGACGGTGCGGACAGTGGACTTGACGTCGGTACCCACGCTGCGCACCGCAGCAAAATCATGGGTGCCCACGAACTGATCGGCGGCAGCCTGCATGATCTTCTCGTCCAGATGCTTGGGATAGAACCACGCCCGATCCACGTAGAACGGATCCTTGATCCGGGAATTGTAGATCAGATACGTATACTCCTTGCGGACGCAGGAGCCGATGGCATTGAAACTCTCGTGGACTTCAAAAGCCTTGGTCACCACGATGTCGTGGGGCAGATGGGTATTCAGGGCGTAGGGCAACCGATCCACGGGGATCCGGGAGTCGGTGCGGAAATTGGCCACATAGCACTTGGCGTGGACGCCCGCATCGGTCCGGCCGCAGCCGGTGACGTGGACTTTATGGCCCACCACCATGGCGCAGGCATCCTCGAGGGTCTGGCCCACGGTGGCCAGTTTTTTCTGCACCTGCCAGCCGTGGTAATGAGTGCCGAGGTACGTCACATACAGAGCAATGTTGCGCATGGCTCCCCCTTATCCGATGCGGCTGAGCACCAGCACGCCGATCACCAGCAGCGCTCCCGCGCCGTAGGCGATGAAGTCCAGACTGGTGTAGTGCAGCTGCTTCATCTTGGTGCGGCCCTCGCCGCCCTGATAGCAGCGGCACTCCATGGCGATTGCCAGCTCATCGGCCCGCCGGAAGGCGGAGATGAACAGTGGCACCAGAATGGGGATCAGTGCTCTGGCCCGATCCATGATGGAGCCGCTCTCAAAATCGGCGCCTCTGGCCTTTTGGGCGCACATGATCTTATCCGTCTCCTCAATGAGGGTGGGGATAAAGCGCAGGGCAATGCACATCATCATGGAGAGCTCATGGACGGGGAACTTGATTTTCTTCAGGGGGGTCAGCAGGCTCTCCAGACCGTCGGTCAGGGCGATGGGAGAGGTGGTGTAGGTCAGCAGGAAGGTGCCGGTGATCAGCAGCATGATGCGCAGGATCATCTGCGCCGCCCGCTCCACGGCCTCCCAAGTCAGGGTGAAGCCGAAGACGGTAAAGATCTCATGGGTGCCGGGAGTGAAAAACAGGTTCAGAATGCCCGTGAACACCACGATCATCAGAACGGGCTTCAGACCCCGGGTGATGGCTTTCAGGGGAATGGTGGAAACCTTGATGCACAGCGCCAGAAAGGCGATGACAAAGCCGTAGGCCAGCCAGCCCGAGGCCATGAACAGCGCCACGATGTAGACGACCACCATCAGAAGCTTCGTCCGGGGATCCAGCCGGTGGATGAAGCTGTCGCCGGGGAAATACTGGCCCAACGTAATGTCTTTCAGCATTTATTTCCCCTCCTTCAGCTTTTTTGCCGCTGCGATCGCCTGATCCATGGTGTAGACCGGCTCCACCGGCAGACCCATCTGCTTCAGCCGCAGGAAGACCCGGGTGATGTCGGGAATGTCGAGGCCCATCTCAAGCAGCTCCTCGGCCCGGGTGAAGACCTCCTCAGGGGGGCCGTCCATGGCAAGACGGGAACCGCACAGCACCAGAAGCCGCTCCGTCAGGCGGGCCACGTCGTTCATGGAGTGGCTGACCATCATGATGGTGGCGTTCTTGGTTCTGCGGTAAGTCTCAATGTTCTCGAGGATCCCCTGCCGGCTGGCGGGGTCGAGGCCCGCGGTGGGCTCGTCGAGGATCAGCACCTCAGGCTCCATGGCAATGACGCCGGCAATGGCGACGCGCCGCTTCTGACCGCCGGAGAGGTCAAAGGGAGAAACCTCCAGCTGCGCATCGGTCAGGCCGACGAGCTTCGCGGCCTCCCGGACGCGCCGGTCGATCTCCTCCTCCTTCAGGCCCATGTTCTTGGGGCCGAAGGCGATGTCCCGGTAGACCGTCTCCTCGAAGAGCTGGTACTCGGGATACTGAAACACCAGACCCACCCGGAAGCGGGCCTGACGGGTGGTTTTCTTGTCGGAATGGATATCCACGCCATCGAGCAGCACGCTGCCGGAGGTGGGCTTCAGCAGACCGTTCAGGTGCTGCATGAGGGTGGACTTGCCGGAGCCGGTGTGGCCGATGATGCCCACAAACTCGCCCCGCTCCACAGAGAAGCTGACGTCGTTCAGGGCCTTGTGCTCGAAGGGCGTTCCGGCAGAATAGGTATGGGTCAGATTTCTGACCTCTAAAATTGCAGCCATATCAGTTCCCTCCCAGCGCGCGGTACAGAGCCTCGGCGCAGTCTTCCGTCTCCAGAAGATTCAGCGGCAGCTCGAAGCCCAGCTTGTTCAGCTCGTGGCACAGCTCCACCGTCTCGGGAGCGGCGAGGCCCAGCTCGTGCATGTAGTCGATGTCGGCAAAGACCTCCTCGGGCACGCCGTCGGCCCGGACAACGCCCCTGTGGATCACCACCACCCGGTCAGCCTTGGCGGCCTCGTCCATGTGGTGGGTGATGAGCACCACGGTGATGCCCTTTTCCCTGTTCAGACGGGACACGGTCTCCATGACCTCCCGCCGGCCCTTGGGATCGAGCATGGCGGTGGGCTCGTCGAGGACGATGCACTTGGGCTCCATGGCGATGACGCCGGCGATGGCGATGCGCTGCTTCTGACCGCCGGAGAGCAGATGGGGCGCATGGGTGCGGTAGTGATACATGCCCACCTGCTTCAAAGCGTTGTCCACCCGGTGACGGATCATGGGACTGGCCACGCCGAGGTTCTCGGGAGCAAAGGCCACATCCTCCTCCACCACGTTGGCAACGATCTGGTTGTCGGGGTTCTGGAAGACCATGCCCACGCTGCGGCGGACGGGAATCAGCAGCTCCTCGTCGGCGGTGTCCATGCCGTAGACATAACACTTGCCGCCGTTCGGGAGCAAAATGGCATTGAAATGCTTGGCAAGGGTGCTCTTGCCCGAGCCGTTGGAGCCGAGGATGGCGACAAAGGTGCCCTGCTCGATCTGAAGATTCAGATTCTCAAAAACCCGCACCGTCTGTCCGGCTTCCAGACCGGGATAGCTGTAGGCAAGGTTTTCTACATTGATTGCAGCCATGGTTCCTCCTCAGTCCGGCGTCCACCGGCCTGCCGCACCGCAGGGCAGCATGAAGCCGCTGGACTTGACGGGCAGACCCAGCTCGCCGTTTTCGGTCTTTCCGCCGAATCTGGCGGTGAAGACCGTGTCGGAAACATAGCCGACGGCACTGGGGGCAAGGCCCGTGGTGTAGGAGTTGATGATGACGAACAGCGGATCGTCGGAGAGGATCTTCACCACCTCCTGCAGGAAGGGATAGAAGCTGGTCTCCATCTTCCAGATCTCGCCGGAGGGGCCCCGGCCGTAGCTGGGGGGATCCATGATGATGCCGTCGTAGCGGCGGCCCCGGCGGATCTCCCGCTGGATGAACTTGGCACAGTCATCCACGATCCAGTGGATGGGCCGATCGGCCAGACCGGAGGCCACAGCGTTCTCCTTGGCCCACTGGACCATGCCCTTGGAGGCATCCACATGCCAGACCTCGGCACCGCCCGCGGCGGCAGCGAGGGTCGCGCCGCCGGAGTAGGCGAACAGGTTCAGCACCCGGACCGGCTTGCGGCAGGCTCTGGAGGCCACCTTTTCCCGGATGAAGTCCCAGTTGGCGGCCTGCTCGGGGAAGACGCCGGTGTGCTTGAAGTTCATGGGCTTGACATTGAAGGTCAGATAGTCCTTGTACCGGATCTGCCAGCGATCGGGCAGGTCATGGTCGGTCCAGCGGCCGCCGCCGGTGTTGGAGCGGAGGTACCGGGCGTCATAATTTTTCCAGTTGCGGTCGATCTTGGGGGTGTTCCAGATGACCTGCGGGTCGGGGCGCACCAGAATGTGCTTGCCCCAGCGCTCCAGACGCTCGCCGTCGGTGGCGTCAAGCACCTCATAATCTTTCCATTGGTCGGAAATCCAAATCATATCTTTCTACCTCCTGATACTCAGGGCGTGGCACCGGCGTCAGCGCCGCCCTCGGGAGCGGGCGCGGGATCGGTGGGCTCGGGGGGAAGGATGCTGGCAGCGGTGTGGGTAGTGCAGGTCTTCATGGGTGCACCCTTGTCGCCGTTCATCAGATAGACCAAGCTTTCGTCGAAATCGGTGACATTGCCGGCCTTCTTGATGTTGTCGTACTCCTTCTGGGTGTACATGACCAGACCGCGCTTGACGATCTCGCAGCCGGCAAGCTTGCAGTACTCGTTGGCCGCGCCGCCGCCGGTGACGCACCAGTCCACGATGATGTGCTTGTCGCACTTCTTCTTGGGCTTGTCCTCGGAGTAAGCCCGGACGCTCTGGACGCGGTTGGAGCGGGGATCGGCGGAGCAGGCGTCGGTGGCAATTCCGCCGGAATCGATACAGACGGAGTAGGAGCCCATGCCGTCGGTGGAATAGATGCCTCTCCACTCCTTGCCCTCGTGGAGCTTCTTCATGACCTTGGCCCACATGGTGCAGGCGGGGTTGGAGCCGGTGCCGGAGGTGACCTTGATCTCCTCAGGCTGCTTGTAGCCGCACCAGACGGCGGCGGTATAGTAGTCGGTGTAGCCGCAGAACCAGCGGTCGCGGGAATCGGAGGTGGTACCGGTCTTGCCGGCAGCGGCGGTGGCGCTCAGCTGCACGGCGGAGTTGCTCTCGACAACACCCCGCAGGCAGTAGTTGACATAGTTGTTGGCCTTTTCGGAGAGAATTTGCTCCGTCTCCTGGGTATTGTCCAGCACCAGATTGCCGTCGGAATCGTAGACCTTGGTATAGGTGCGGGCCTCACGGAAGACGCCGCCGTTGGGGAAGGTTGCGTAGGCATTGGCCATATCCTCAACGCTGACGCCGTAGGTCAGAGCACCGAGGCCCAGAGGTGCATAGCCGATATCGGAGATCTCACGCCCGGACTCGGTGGTCTGCTTGCGCACCAGACCGTCGATGCGGAATTTCTCGCTGGCGAAGTTGAAGGCGTACTCCAGACCGATCTCCTTCAGGGTGTGAACGGAGATGGTGTTGTTGGACTTGACCACGCCGTTGTAGACGGAGTTGCCAACATTATATTTGCGGTTGACGTTGTTGGGGAACCGGCCGCCCTCATAGGTCAGGGGCAGATCGGGCAGGCAGGTGACGGGGCTGACCAGACCGCTCTCGAAAGCGGGGCCGTAGACGGCCACGGGCTTCATGGCGGAGCCGGTCTGCTTGGGATCGTCCTCGGTGGCATGGTTGGTGGCGTCGTAGCTGGTCTTCTCGCCCACGGAGCCGGCAACGGCCACGATGTCGCCGGTGCGGTTGTCGATCAGGACGATGGCAGACAGCAGCTGCTGGGCAGACTTGGTGTCGGGAATGTGCTCGAGGTTGGCGTAGATCTCATCGACGATGGCCTGCGCCTCCACATCGATGCAGGCATAGATGTGATAGCCGGAAAGCTTGATCAGCTCGAGGTACGTCTTCTTCGTATCGGCGTTCCACTCGTCGCCGTTCTGGATACACAGATCGTGGGCCACATCGTCCATGACCATCTCGGTGTACCAGGAGTAGACATCCGAGCTCTTCTGGACGATGAACTCATTTTTGTGGGCGCACTGGGGGCAGTAGTAGATATTCTCCCCTGCCTCATATTCATCACCCATGTCGTCGCGGCTGCGGTCAAAGTCCTTGGCCTCGCCCTTGAAGCCGCACTCGTCATTGGCGCAGGTGAAGGTCTGCTTGCTCTCGTCGCCCTTGGTAAAGACCATCTCCTGTGCCAGAGCCTCCTGATACTCCGCCTCGGTGATCCATCCCTGCTGCTCCATTGCCCACAGGACATTCTCCTGACGCTTCCGGTTGTTCTCGGGACGGGTGTAGGGGTTGTACAGAGAGGGGTTGTTGGTAATGGCGATCAGACTGGCAGACTCGGCAATGGTCAGCTCGTCCAGATCCTTGGCAAAGTAGTACATGGCTGCGGACTTGACGCCGTACTTCAGCTTGCCAAAGTAGACCGTATTCAGGTACCACTCCATGATGTTGTCCTTGTCGTTGGCCCGCTCATACTTCTGGGCCCGGAAGATCTCCTCCACCTTACGCTGAACGGTGACGGAGTTTTCGCCGGTCAGATTCTTGATGAGCTGCTGGGTGATGGTGGAGCCGCCGAAGGTATCGCTGCCGCCGAAGAACATGTTGGCGCAGGCCTTGACGGTGGTGATCCAGTCCACGCCCTGATGCTCATAGAACCGCTGATCCTCAATGGCGATGGCCGCATGGATCAGGGAGTCCGGAATCTCATTCAGCGTGGCCCACTGGCGGTCGGTGCTGGTGTTGATCTTGTCGTATTCCTGTATCTCGCCGTTGGAATCGAGATAATAGATGAAAGAAGTCTGGTCAAGGCTGAAATCCTCAGCGTCGAAGGTGATGCCGGGAATGACGTCATTTTCCAGATAGTCGCCCGCAGCGCCAACGACCACGATGCAGCAGACCACCAGAATCAGTGCTACGGTCACCACGCCGCCGATGGCAAGCTTCGCCGCGGTCAGAGCCGCGCCGAGAATGCCGCGCAGGATCTGCAGCACCGTAGGGAGCTTCCACTCCTGCCGCTCCGGCTTGTTCTTTTTGTTCATTGCCATATCAGTTACCTCCAAAGTTGAAGTGCGATTGCAATTTGGTATTTTTCCCATGGGCAGACTGCCTGACCATAAGAGTTCATGCTATTATAACACGCTCAGCCAAAAAACGAAAGAGATATTTTATGAATATTCCATTAAATAAGCGCATATACTCAGAGCGGAGGGATCACCATGAACAAACAAATCCTGACGTATATCCTTTTGGCGGGCTTCATCCTCGGTGTCCGTGGCGGAAAGGTGGCGCTCTGGCGGGATCAGGACCCCCGCCCGGTGCAGATCTACGACATCCGGGTGGATTCCCTGCCCCCCGCCGACCGGCTCGAGCTGGGCCGGGGGATCTGTGTGGAGAGCCGGGAAGAGGTCTGGCAGCTCCTAGAAAATTATCTGCCGTGACACTTGGCAAAAAAGGACTTGATTTTACCGGCGTTTCGCTGTACAATATGCCCATAAGAAAACCCACGGAGGTTCCTACTGATGGCAGACAATTTTGGCAGCGATTATATCACCATCGTCGATGAGGACGGCGAGGAGTTTGAGCTGGAAGTCCTCATGTCCATGGAGTATAACGGCTCTGTCTATCAGGCCGTGATCCCCGCTGTGGACGCAGACGAGGAGGCCGATCTGGAAGTCAGCATCCTGAAAAACGTGGAGGAGGACGGCGAAATGATCCTGTGCGCCATTGAGGACGAGCAGGAGCTGGAGACTGTCTACAATCTGATGATGGACGCCCTCTACGAAGAGGAAGAGGACGACGAAGAATAATTCCATAGAACAAGTTCAACCCCCTGCTTGGTGCGTGATGTGTCCGTTTGGACCCACATCATTGATCAGGGACGCCTGATACTTCTGCAGCGGATTGCAGACCTCCCGCCCACGCTCCGACGATGGGTGGATGTTGGGAGCAGATAAGCTGCAGAGAGGCGACCCACCTGCCTTCTCGTGCAGGTCATCATCTGGATGCACACGGCCAAAGCGGGCTGAGCCGCACCTTCGGGTGCGGCTCTTTTTTGTCGGCAGCGCCGACGGGCAAACTGTCATACATTCTGCGAATCGAAAGTCGAGTTGAACTCGTGTGGTCGGGCCGCGGCGGTATTCCGGGTTTTGGGCAAATGGAATGCGACGAAGCGGCGTTGATCCGCCCTGCAGACCCATTTATCAGCACACTTTTCGTCATTGTGCAACAAAATTTCCGTAAACTTTCTATTTCCTGAAAGAAGTTTTACTTGAATCCATGAATCCCATGCTGTATAATGAACAGGTCTATGCCGCATTCGGCGGCGTAAGCGATCTATCACGAGAGGAAATGATAACACATGAGTGCATCCAGCAAGAAGAAGCTCCGCAACGAGCTGAACGCAGCCGCAATGACTGAAAAGCAGCTGCAGGAGCAGAAGGAAGCCAAGAAGCTCCGCCTGTACACCGGTCTTTTCGCCGCCGCCATCGTGGTGATGATTCTGGTCGTCATCGTCAGCCGCGTGTTCAGCAGCGGCATCATCCCCCGCAGCACCACCGCCCTGACTGTCGGCGGCACCAAGGTCAGCGCAGCCGAGCTGAACCATTACTACGTCGATTCCGTCAACAACTTCCTGAGCGAGTACGGCAGCTATGCCGCCATGTTCGGTCTGGATACCTCCAAGCCTCTGGACGAGCAGTTCTACAACGAGGCCGAGAATCAGACCTGGGCTGACTACTTCATCGACAATGCCACCACCTCCGCCCAGAATATGTACGCCGTCTACAACGCCGCCATGGCTGAGGGCTTCACCATGAGCGAGGAGGGCAAGGTTTCCGTCGACAATGCCGTGGCCAACTACGGCATGTACGCCGGTCTGTACGGTTTCGGCTCCGCCGATGCCTACATTGCCGCCATGTACGGCGAGGGCTGCAACGAGGATACCTTCCGTCACTACGCCGAGGTCCAGACTCTGGCCAGCGAGTTCGCCGCTGCCAAGAATGAGTCTCTGACCTACGACGATGCCGCCATCCGCGCCGAGGATGACGCCAACCCCGACGAGTACTCCTCCTTCACCTACAACTACTACTATCTGGCCAACTCCAAGTTCTACGAGGGCGGCACCTACGACGAGGAGACCAAGACCACCACTTACTCCGATGAGGAGAAGGAGGCCGGCCGCGCTGCCGCCGAGGCAGCTGCCAACTCCCTGCTGACCGCCACTACCACCGAAGAGCTGGACGCCGCCATCGCCGCACTGGAGATCAACGCCGAAGCCGAGACCGCTCCCAAGTCCACCCTCAGCACCGACACCGCCTACAACAGCGTTCTGAGCGTCCTGCGCGACTGGATCGCCGCCGACGAGCGCAAGGCCGGCGACATCGCCGTCATCCCCAATGAGACCACCACCCACAACCACGCCGAGGGCGAGGAGTGCACCGGCGACGACGGCGAGACTGTTGTCAACGGCTACTACGTTGTCCGCTTCGAAAACATGAACGAGAACCTGACCAATCTGGTCAACGTCCGCCATGTCCTCGTCTCCTTCGAGGGCGGCACCACCGATTCCAACGGCACCGTCACCTACTCCGACGAGGAGAAGGCCAAGGCCAAGACCGCTGCCGAGGAGATCCTCGCCGCCTTCGAGGCCGGCGAAAAGACCGAGGAGTCCTTCGCCGCTCTGGCCACCGAGAAGTCCACCGACACCGGCTCCAAGGCAAACGGCGGCCTGTATGAGGACGTCTATCCCGGCCAGATGGTCAAAAACTTCAACGACTGGTGCTTCGATTCCGCCCGCAAGACCGGCGACACCGGCATCGTGGAGACCGAGTACGGCTACCATGTCATGTACTTCGTCAGCACCGACGAGACCACCTACCGCGATCTGATGATCGAGACCACCCTCCGCAGCGAAGCAATGACCGAGTGGGAGACCGGACTGATCGAATCCAACGAGCTGGTCGTCAAGAACACCAACTACGTCCGCAAGGATCTGACTCTGGGCTCCGCCACCTAATCAACAAAATCAGGCTGCTCACGCAGCCTGATTTTTTAAACGGGAGGTAACATTATGGAAAATCCTTTCATCCGGCTTCAGATGGCCTTGGGCGAGGACGCCCTTGAAAAACTGAAGAACAGCCATGTTGCGGTCTTCGGCATCGGCGGTGTGGGCAGCTACACCGCGGAGGCCCTCGCCCGGGCCGGCGTCGGCGCCATCACACTGGTGGACAACGACACCGTAGGCGTCAGCAATCTCAACCGCCAGCTCTGCGCCCTCCACTCCACGCTGGGCCAGTTTAAGGCCGAGGCCATGGCAAACCGCATCCGTGACATCAACCCCGACTGTCACGTGCGCGCCATCTGCAGGCTCTACAACGAGGAAAACAAGCTGGAGTTTTTCGACAGGGAGTACAGCTATATCGCCGACTGCATCGATCTGGTCAGCTGCAAGCTCAGCCTGATCCTCAATGCCCGGGAGCGAAATATCCCCACCGTCTCCGCCCTCGGCACCGGAAACAAGCTCGATCCCGGCAGGTTTTCCATCACCGACATCAGCAAGACCTCCGGCTGTCCCCTCGCCCGGGTCATGCGTAAGGAGCTGAGAAACCGGGGCGTGAACCATCACACCGTCCTCTTCTCCCCGGAGGAGCCCCTGACCCCAATGGAGCTGGAAGCTCCCCCTCCCGGCCGTCGGAGCATCCCCGCATCGGTCAGCTGGGTCCCCAGCGTGGCCGGCCTGATGATCGCCGGACACATTGTCATGGAGCTGACCAAGGAATAAAGAAACGCCTCCCGTGGAACAATTCCATGGGAGGCGATTTTTTGCGCAAATTCAAATTTTTAGGTGCTGCTGCGGCGGGCGCGCTGGCGGGACTGGTCAACGGCATCTTCGGCGGCGCCGGCGGAATGGTGCTGATCCCGTCCCTGCGGCTGCTTTCCCCTGTGCAGGAGGATGCTCTTTTTCCCATCAGCGTGACCGTCATGCTGCCGGTGTGCGTGCTGTCACTTTTCCTCAGCAGCCGCGCCGCACCCCTGCCTTGGAGCGCCGCCATGCCCTACCTGCTGGGCAGCGCGCTGGGAGGCGTGCTTGTGGGGAAATTCGGGCAGCGCATCCCTGCCCTGTGGCTCCACAGGATCTTCGGAGTCATGATTCTATGGGGAGGGATCCGGTATTTATGGTAGCGTTTGCAGTGGGCGCGGCACTGGGATTTCTGTCCGGGCTGGGTGTCGGAGGCGGGAGCCTCCTTCTGCTGTGGCTGACGCTCGTAGCAGATGTACCCCAGACAGAAGCACGGGTGATGAATCTGATGTTCTTCCTCCCCTGCGCACTGGTCGCCACGCTCTTCCGCCGGAAACAGTTCCGGCCCAATTGGCCCGTCACCCTCCCGGCAATTGCCGCCGGACTCCTCGGCGCCGCCGCAGGCAATTTCCTCGGCCCCATGCTGGACACCGGACTTCTGAAAAAAGCATTCGGCATCTTATTTATTGTATGCGGCATCCGGGAGCTGCGAACGAAATAAAGGACTGCGCTGCAGCCCTTTTATTAGCTTGTCGAAAAAGGCCTCCGGCCTTTTCCGACAGTTTTTCAGTCTGCTGCGCGCACTCCTTGTGCGCCAAGGGCGCACAACTCGCACACTTGCAGCCTGAGAAGTATTTTCTGTCAGGTACACGCCCCGACAGAAAATGATTTTTATTTTTGCCGCTGACGCGGCAAACTCTGCGAGGCTTTTTCTATAATTTTGATAAAAGGGCTGCGCTGCAGCCCTTTTATTCATCGCTTCCTAAAATTCAGGTAGCCCTCCAGGATCAGTCCCGCCGCCACGGCGTCAACGGTATTCTTCCGCTTCTTGCCGTGGTAATTGTGCTCGGAGAGGATATTGTGAGCCTCAACGGTGGTACGGCGCTCGTCCCAGAGGGTGACATTCAGGCCCGTGGCCTCCTGCACCTGTCCGGCGAAGGCCCGGCAGAGCTCCGCCCGGGGGCCCTCGGTGCCGTCCATATTCTTCGGCAGACCCATGACGATCTCCCCCACCTCATGCTCCTGCACCAGCTTGACGATTTCCGCAAGGGTCTTCTCAGGCCTGCGGGAATGGATCACCGTGGTGCTGCCGACAATGCTGCACAGCAGATCGGAAATCGCAATTCCCGTCCGTGCGTCTCCATAGTCAATACCCATAATTCTCTTCATACCGATCGCTCCTGACTTTCAACTTTCCATTTTCATCTTTCAACTTGATATCCTCATTATACAGCAAATTTCCCAAAAATCAATGAAAATAATTGTTGACAATCCCCCTCCCCTGTGTTATGATGATTTCACCTGTGAAAAAGGGCTTTTTTTATGCGCCTTTTTTCAGCTTCGCTGCGGTTTTTGTAGTAACCGCTTCTAAATTTTTTACTGGACGAAGTGATACAGGGAGGCAATATTAAGGAGGTGCCGTTATGCGCGTGAAAGTCACTTTGAGATGCTCCGAGTGCAAGCAGAGAAACTACAACTCCATGAAGAACAAGAAGAATGACCCCGATCGTCTCGA
>JAFWAZ010000087.1 GCA_017507425.1 Oscillospiraceae bacterium
AGTCGTAAGCCCAGCGGGGATTGCCGGACTTGGCGGCCATGACCTCAACGACCTGCTCGTTCAGGCCCAGGTTCAGGATAGTGTCCATCATGCCGGGCATGGAGGCGCGGGCGCCGGAACGGACGGAAACCAGCAGAGGCTTCTCCAGATCGCCGAACTTCTTGCCGGTGATCTCCTCGAGCTTGCCGACGTACTCCAGAATCTCAGCCTTGATGTCGGCGTTGATCTGGCGGCCATCCTCGTAGTACTGGGTGCAGGCCTCGGTGGTGATGGTGAAGCCCTGGGGAACAGGCATGCCGATCTTGGTCATTTCGGCCAGATTGGCGCCCTTGCCGCCCAGAAGCTCACGCATAGAGCCGTCGCCCTCGGTGAACAGGTAAACAAACTTCTTAGACATTGTTGGTACCCCTTTCAAAATGGTAATAGACGGGCTGTACAGCCCGGTTATTTACAAAATCTGACACTGCATTTTCTGCCAGTCCAGTATATCACGGAACAAATCGAAATGCAAATATTTTTCACAAAATATGGGAATTAAAAAGTAAAAACAGGCACAATCGGTAAATATCGACTGATTCGGATGGATCAGTCCATCCGGTACAGCCGCTTGCCGTTCTCCATGGTGATCCGCCGGGCCTCCTCCGGGGAAATGCCCCGCAGCTCGGCCAGCTTCGCGGCCATATGGCAGACCTTTCCGGGGTCGTTGCGCTTGCCCCGGTAGGGGACGGGGGCCATGTAGGGGCAGTCCGTCTCAATGACGATGCGCTCCAGCGGGATGCCTGCGGCGACCTCCAGTGCCTTCCGGGCGTTCTTGAAGGTCAGTACGCCGGTGAAGCCGATGTACCAGCCCCGCTTGATGAGCTCCTTTGCCATCTCCAGCGAGCCGGAGTAGCAGTGGAACACGCCCTTCACCGTGGGGAATTCGTCCACGATCTTCAAACCGTCCTCGTGGGCCTCCCGCTCATGGACAATGACTGGCAAATCGAGCTCTGCAGCCAGCGCCATCTGCATCCGGAAGGCGCGCTTCTGGATGTCCCGGGGGATGTCCTCATAGTGGTAGTCCAGGCCGATCTCGCCGATGGCCTTGACCTTTTCGTGTTTACATAACTCCCGGTATTTGGCGATGAGTTCCTCGTCCACCTCGTCGGCCACATCGGGATGGGAGCCCACAGCGGCGTAGATGTAGTCGTATTTTTCCGCCAGTTTGATGGCGTTCCGGGAACTTTCATAGCTGCACCCGGGATTCATCAGCAGCCCGATGCCCTGTCCGGGCAGGGAAGCCAGCAGCTCCTCCCGGTCGAGGTCAAAGGCTTCGTCGTCCATGTGGGCGTGGGTATCAAAGAGCATCGGCATCCTCCCGGGGTTCGGTGTTGTCCTCCACGTCAGGTTCTCCGGCGCAGATGACGGCCACCATACAGCCGCCCAGCTTCTGAACCCGGGGATCGTCCAGATCAAATTCGGTATGGTTGGGATAGCCCCGCAGCCCCAGACCGGAGCACTTGGCCTCCGCCTCCTTCAGCACCCAGAACCGCAGCAGGGCCTCGTTGCGCTCCTCCTCGGGCAGGGCCTCGTACTGGGCGTACTCGCCGGGGGAGAGGATCTTTTCCGCCAGCGCAGGGCTGACCTTGCGGTTCAGATCCTCGGCATCAATGCCGATCTCGGTGTCGGAGACGGCGCAGAAGACGGTGGTTTTGGTGTGGGTGATGGAGAAATGCAGATCGCTGCCGGGGAAGTAGGGCTTGCCCCGGGGAGCCTTCTCGATGGGGGGCATTTCTTCGCCGGTCAGCTCCTCGTACATCTGCTTCAGCAGCAGCTTGCCGGCCACCCGGGAATCCAGCCCGTTCAGGGGCCAATAGTCAAGTTTATACATAGATAACACCTCTGTTCTTGCGATATGGAGATATAAGATAAAAGATATTAGATATTCTGGCAGAAAGATTATCTAATATCTCATAACTTATGTCTTCTTATCTGAAAAAACGGCGTGCCGCATAGCAGCACGCCGTTTAATCACGACAAATTAGTTGGCGCGCTTTGCGGCGAAGCACTCGCTGCAGAACACGGGACGGTCGGTCTTGGGCTGGAAGGGAACCTTAGCCTCACGGCCGCACTCGGCGCAGATGGCGGTGAAGAACTCACGGGGAGCGCGGGTGGCGTTCTTGCGGGCGTCACGGCAGGCCTTGCAGCGCTGGGGCTCGTTCTGGAAGCCGCGCTCTGCGTAGAACTCCTGCTCACCGGCGGTGAAAGTGAACTCGTTGCCGCACTCTTTGCAAGTCAGAATCTTATCTTCGTACATTGTGTTTACCTCTCTTCGGTTA
>JAFWAZ010000088.1 GCA_017507425.1 Oscillospiraceae bacterium
CGATCTCTGCTGGGTCGAAGATCCGGCCGCAATAAAAGCAGCCGCAGACCGAATCCCGCTTAAGCGCTTCCATGTGATTGTTACTGAACTTGTGGGCTTCGATATAATCTTTCATAAAACCTTCCCTAAGGTGACATCACCTAAATCCACCGAGTCTACCGATTCCGCAGTGTCTGCGTATTCTTTTGCAGGGGCGATTGTAAATCGCCCCTGCAGGTACGCTCAGCCTTCGTTGGCGGCCAGCAAGGCGTCTACGGAGTCGTATTCTTCAAATACGCCTTCTGCCTGTGCTTCGGCAAACAGGGCATCCAGATCGAATACATCGGAGAAAACGACGGTTTCTTCTGCGGTCAGAACCAGATTGCCGTCCTCAAATGCAGCGGAGCCTGTTTCGGAAAGAATCTCATTCCGGTCGGTGCAGTGCTCAAGGGCATAGTAACCCATTTCCTCAAGGTCAGACGGATCCTTCCAGATGCGGCAATATTCCAGTGTGCCGTCTTCCCGGACAAAGAAGTTGGTATCGCAGTCAGTCTCCTGCCGGAATGTGTAAGTCCGGTCCTTGGCGATCAGAATGCTGTCATCGGAGGATTCTCCGCCCGACACCCGGATCACAACGGCGTCCTGCGTGGAACCGATATAGTAGACCGGGCTCAGACCCTCATGGTATTCGTCTGCAAGGCCGGCCTCTCCCAGCTCCACGGTCTGGTCATATGCGACGACGGACAAAACATCCGTGCCGTCCATGTGCACAACAACAGGGGTGTGAAGCCCGTTCAAAAGCATGGTGTAACGGCCCATGGAATCCCATTCCTCCATGGTTTTTTCCTCAAAAATCTCCGAAAAGAATTCATAGTTCGTCAGATCATATACCAGATCATAGGTTTTGTCTTCAGGCTCCGTGCCGCAGGCTGTCAGCAGAAGCATCAGCGCAGCCATCAGTGCAATCCATCTGTTCATAACGTTCTCCCTTCTGCATGTTCGCATATTAGAATCGTCGATGATTGACCTCTGATTTTGACTCGGGGAGGCACCCGATTCCGCAACCTGTGTTGTGTAGGTATTGTATCACGGAGGCGGCGGGGTTGTCAAGGCATGGCGCCGATGACTAAGATGGGCAGACTGGCCCGGTAGATATCGTCGAACTGGCTCAGCGGCAGGGGATTGGTGCCGGTGCCGACTTCGACGGTGAAGCCCGGGCGGCGGTAGGCTTGGATGAACCAGTCCTTGTAGCCGGCGAAGGAGCTGGCGTAGGGGGTGTCCTCGAGGGCGTAGCCGCTGGCCTCCGCGAAGCGCTCCGCCAGTTCCCGGGCCCCCTCCACCTCAATGCCGCCGTACTGCCAGTAGATGACCTCCCCCTGAGAGTGCCACGCGATGACGATGCTCGGGTCTAGGCGCTCGGTGTAGTCGTAGAGGGCCTGACTTTCGATCTGGCTCAGGGGGAAGCGGCCCACGTAATCCCGGGGCCCCGGCTGGGTGAAGCCTTGGGAAAATTTGATCTCCCGGGCCATCAGCCACCCGGCGGGGTACTGGAGGTTCAGGTCGACGCCGTTGAGATTGGCCTTCCAGCCCTCGGGGAAGGGGATATTGGGATAATTCCGGGAGAGCGCCCGGGCCTGCTCGTACTGCTCCCCGCCGGGGGTCAGGGCCCCCGTCACCAGATCCACCCCGTCGGGGTTCACCATGGGAACCACGGAAACCGAAGCGGTCCGGGCCAGCTCCCGGGCATCCGTGCCGCCGACGGTGCCGCCCGATTCGATGGCGGCGGCGAAGTCCTCGATGAATTTCAGAAGCACCGTGGCGGTGAGCCACTCGTTGGCGTGGTGGGCGCCGGAGTAGAGCACCCGCCGCGGCCCGGTGCCCACGGTGACGGCCCGGATGGGCCGCCCGAAGGCGGTGGTGGCGACGGTCTCCGTCCGGAGGAACGGGTAGGTTTCGGCGAGGGTCTGGATGGTCTGCCCGGCAAGCTCTGCGGTCATGGGCACGTCGGTGGGTACGATGGACATAAAAATCACCTCCCAACATGGTATGCAGGAGGCGGGGATGGTGGTACGGATTCACTGTTCGGCATCCGACGGCTTGTTCCCGGGCACTGTCCGGAAAAAAGGTTGCTATTTTCGGTTTTTTGGGTTACACTTTGTTTATTGAATCACACACTGGAGGAAATTTATGAACAAGCTGAATATTCGGGCCCTGCAGGCCCGGGGTGCGGCGCTGGCGGAGGCGAACCGGGCCCACACAATGCCCGTCGTGCTGCTGTACTGCGGCGTGCTGGCGCTGCTGACCCTCGGCTCCAGCGGACTGAACCTTTATTTAAGTGATCAGATCGGCACCACCGGCGGCCTTGGGGGCATCGGTGTCCGGTCCCTGCTGGAGACTGTGCAGGAGATCCTGAGCTACATCAACATCTTTTTCAGTCCCTACTGGGCGGCGGGCTTTCTGGCGGCCATGCTGAAAATGGTGCGCGGCGAGAGCCCGAAATGCGGCGACCTGACCGCCGGCTTCCGGCGGCTGTTTCAGGTGCTGGGCTTCATGGCCTTTGAGTATCTCGTGATCTTCGCCCTGATGATGGCATCGGCCTACCCTGCGGCGCTGATCTTTTCCTTTACCCCGCTGGGTGCGGATTTCGCGGAGCTCATTGCCCCGTCCGTCGCGGCATCCGGCGCGGTGGATCTGGCGGCTGTGCCCATTGAAGCACTGACCGAGGCCATGGTACCCATGCTGCTGCTGACCATGGTGATCTTCCTGCCCCTGTTTGCCTTTGTGTTCTACGGCTACCGGATGGCGATGTATCTGATGATGGACCATAATCTCGGCGGGCTGCAGGCCCACTTCCTCAGCGCCCGGCTGATGAAGGGCCGCAAGTGGCAGCTCTGCAAGCTGGATCTGAGCTTCTGGTGGTACTATGCCCTGCTGGCGCTGGCCTCGGCGGTGGGATATCTGGATGTGATCGTTGGGCTGATGGGCATTTCGCTCCCCATCGATCCGCTGGTCCTGTTCTTCGGCACGCTGGTACTCTACTGCGCCGCGGTCACGGCCCTGAGCCTGTGGAAGAAGTGCGACGTGGAGGCGGCCTATGTGCTGGCCTTTGAGGAAATCGCAAATCCCGAGCCAGCAGAAGTGGAATAAGAGAAAAGGGACTGCTGTACAGCACAGCAGTCCTTTTCAGACGGTCGAAGAACCTATATGTAGGGGTCGGCCTCCCGGACGACCCGCTCGAAAATGCTGCGAATTCGCCGATAATCTAAAAATAATGCAGGATTCTACCGCCGGGACGTCGAGGACGCCGTCCCCTACGGTTTGGATTCCGGTTTTTTTGACACATGTAAAAGGACTGCTGTGCGCTGCACAGCAGTCCTTTTTTCTCAGATTTCCATGATAACGGGCAGGATCATGGGGTTGCGCTTGGTGGTCTTGTACAGGTAGCCGCTCAGGTCGTTCTTGATGGCGGTCTTGATGGCGGACCAGTCCCGGATGCGCTTGCGGCGGCAGCGGTCGATAGCTTCCTCGGCCACCTCCCGCAGGGAATCCATCAGCTCCTCGGACTCCTTGACGTAGATGAAGCCGCGGGTGATGATGTCGGGGCCGGTGATGACCTCGCCGTTCTGGGCGCTCAGGTTCACGCAGACCACGATCATGCCGTCCTGAGCCAGATGCTTGCGGTCCCGGAGCACTACGCTGCCCACGTCGCCCACGCCGGTGCCGTCGACGAAGACCTTGCCGCTGGGCACGGTGCCGGTGCGCTTGCAGGTCTTGCCGGTGAACTCGAACTGGTCGCCGATCTCACCGATGTGGATGTGGTTGGGCTTCATGCCAAGGCTCTGGGCCAGACGGCCGTGGAGCTGCAGGTGGCGCTGCTCGCCATGGACGGGCAGGAAGAACTTGGGCTTGACCAGCGCGTGGATGATCTTCAGCTCCTCCTGACAGGCGTGGCCGGACACGTGCAGGCCCTCGCTCTTCTCGTAGACCACGTCGGCGCCCTTGCGGTAGAGCTCGTTGATGATCTTGCTGACGGCCTTCTCGTTGCCGGGGATGGCGGAGGCGGAGATGATGATCCGGTCGCCGCTGACGATGTCGATCTGCTTGTGGGTATTGAAGGCCATCCGGTGCAGGGCGGACATATTCTCACCCTGAGAGCCGGTGGAGACGATGACCACCTTGTTTTTCGGCAGGCTCTTGGTGGCGGCGATGTCCACGATGGTGCCGGCCTTGACCTTCAGGTAGCCAAGCTCCGTGCCGACCTTCAGCA
>JAFWAZ010000089.1 GCA_017507425.1 Oscillospiraceae bacterium
TAGGGCTTCATGGGGGCCATGCCGGAGTTGATCAGCAGCAGGGATGCGTCATTCTGGGGGATCAGAGAGAAGCTGGGCAGACGCAGGTGGCCCTTGCTCTCAAAGTAGCTCAGGAACATCTCCCGGAGCTCGTTTACGCCGTAAGGCTTGGGATTGGACATTGTTGTTACCTCCAATAATAGATACAAAATAAAAAAGCGCCACCTCACGCACAGGGGCGCCTTTCCGCGCGGTACCACCCTGCTTCGCTGAAGTGACAGCATCTTAGCCGCTCTGTATCGGGAGCACCCGTCCTGATCTCTCAGGCCGCACGAAAGTGGCCCGCAGCTTATCCCGCCGAGGGCTCCCACTGTCCCCTCTCGCTCGTTGCGTCTTCGACTGCTTCTTTTCCGTATCGCGTTGCAATATTCTTGAATATTTTAGCATGAATTTTTGAATTGTCAACTGGTTTTAGTAAATCATGTTGACAATTCATTTGAAACCAGCTATTCTTATTCATAGAATAACCTAAATTGTGAGGAGTGATGACAAAATGCTTTTTTTCTTAATCATCCTTTTTTTCGTTGGAATGGTCCTATATAAGCCGGGTTTCAAGTTCTTCCTCATATGGATTGCGTTTTTCTCTGTCATTGGATTTATAGACTGTGGTTTTGCTGGTGTAATCGGTTACGATTTCTGGGGATTAGTTTTGTATTCGTTTTACCTAGAAGTTGATGATACTCCGAGTAGCAACTCCACTCATTCCGACAAATCGCCTACAAACAAAACCAAAATTTATCCTGACGGCACACGTCGCACGCAAAATTTGAGTAAAACCGGTTATTATTATTCTAACGGTGAAGAATCCTGGACTGATACTCTTGGAGACGAACATCGCAGCAACGGTGAAATTATTCGTGATAACGCATATATTCCTGGTCGAAGAGATATCTATAACGCAAAAGGTGAATATATCGGATATGAATACGAAGACAGCACAGGCATCACGCGCCGGGTCAACAAATAAATTTTCGTTTCTATCAACCGACAAATAAGCCCAATTGAGACTAAATGACCACCCGAACCCGGGTGGTCATTTGCGTTTCAGATATTCTCCATCAGCCAGTCCATCATGTCCTGTCTTCCCTCTTCGCTCATAGGGAATTCCCGCTTGTCCTCCATTTCGGACAGCTCATAGCACAGCTTCCCGTGCCAGAATTCGCAGGTGATGGAGCTTTGCTCAAAGTCCACCTCTTTCGGGGTGGCCATGATGACGTTGGGCTTGGCCATGAAGCGGAAGTCGCCGCAGGAGCCGGAGAAGGTATTGGTCATGGCGAACCAGTGGAGCGTCGGCAGAAAGATTTCCTTTTCCATCACAGCTCCTCCGCCAGCTGCTCCATCTCGTCAAGGAGCTTTCCGAACAGCTCCAGCGCCTGATTGACGGGCTCGGGGCTGGACATATCCACGCCCGCGCCCTTCAGCAGCTCCACAGGGGGCTTGCTCCGTCCGCCGGAGAGGAACTCGAGATACTTCTCCACTGCGGGCTTACCCTCCTTGAGGATCTTCTGGCTCAGCGCGATGGCAGCGGAGTAGCCGGTGGCGTACTGGAAGACATAATAATTATAGTAGAAATGAGGAATTCTCGCCCACTCCATGGAGATCTCGTCGTCGACGACCATGTCCGGTCCGAAGTAGAGCTCATTGAGCTTGCGGTACTCCTCGCAGAGCTTGGCGGCGGTCAGAGGGACACCGGACTGCACCAGCTCGCCCATCTTCAGCTCGAATTCCGCGAACATGGTCTGGCGGTACAGGGTGCCCTTGAACTGCTCGAGGAAGTGATTGATCAGGAAGGCCCGCTCCCGCTTGTCTGTGGTCTTGTTCAGGAGGTACTCCATCAGCAGTGCCTCGTTGCAGGTGGAGGCCACCTCGGCCACGAAGATGACGTAGTGGCTGTCCAGCGGCTTCTGGGTGCGGTTGGAGAAGTAGGAGTGGAGCGCATGGCCCATCTCATGGGCCAGCGTGAACTGGCTCTTCAGGGTGCCGGAGTGGTTCAGCAGTACGTACGGAT
This sequence comes from Oscillospiraceae bacterium, assembly GCA_017507425.1. Classification (GTDB taxonomy): domain Bacteria; phylum Bacillota; class Clostridia; order Oscillospirales; family Oscillospiraceae; genus Faecousia. The sequence continues at coordinate 2,048 of JAFWAZ010000089.1, forward strand.
GGACTCTGGCGCCGGAGGAGTAGGCGCCGCCCCGCTTGCCGGGGTTCTCGTAGACATCGATCCAGCGGTTTTCGAAGCCGTGCTTCAAAATGGCCTGATACTCTTCGCCCAGAGGCGCCATGGCGGCATAGACGGTCTGCTTGGCCTCCTCGATGGAGATGTACCTGTCGACGCCATTGACGAGATTGGTGTACACATCGTAGAAGTGCAGCTCGTCCACACCCAGCAGCTTCTTTCTCAGCCGGACATAGCGGTGCATCTTGTCCATATTCTGATGGACGGCCTCGATCAGATTGTGGTAGACAGAAGTGGGCACATTGGTGCGGGAGAGGCTGGCCTCCAGCGCGGAGCCGTAGTGCCGGGCGTCGGCCATGAATTTCAGCTGCTTGACCTGACCGAACAGCAGCGCCGCAGAGGTATTTTTGTAAGCAGCGAGGGTGCCGTAGAGCTTCTCATGGGCGTCCCTGCGCAGGGCCCGGTCGGGACTCATTTCCAGCGGGACAAAAGTGCCGCCGGTGAGCTTGTGGGCGTTGCCCTCGGAATCGATGGCATCGGGATAGGTCATATCCGCATTCTGCAGCATGCCGTAGGCGTCGCTGGCCAGACGGGTGACATTTCCGGCAGAGGCCAGCAGCTTCTCCTCGGCGGGAGAGAGGACGTGGTCCTTCAGGCGGCGCTGGTCACCGATGAAGCGGCGGAACCGCTCCAGCTCCGGTTCTTCGGCATAATAGCGCTCCAGCGTCTCCTCGGGAATGGCCATCAGCTCCGGCGTCTCAAAGCTGGTGGAAGCGTTCAGCTCCACGAAGGCCGCAGAGAACTTGCTGCCCATGGCCTGATAGGCTGCCACACGGGTGTCCTCGTCGCCCTTGCGCTGGGCGTAATTAGAAAGCTGGGCGCTGCGGACCTGAATATCCTCCAGAAGCTTCATATAGGAGAGCAGCGTCTTGGCATCCTGCCCGAGCTTGCCTGCGTAGGATGCCATTTCCTTTCCCTGTGCGACCATGTGTGCAAGCTCCTGCTCCCACAGCTCGTCGCTGGAATACAGATCCTCGGTGGCCCACCGATCCTTCAGCGGGATGTCATTTCTGCTTTGAAAGGTCTTTTTTTCCATGGTTTACCTCCAAAATCCATTTGTTTGGCCGTCGGAAATTTATACAGTTGTATCCGTATATCAGGGACACTCCTCCACAAGTCAGCGAAATTCCCTGTCTGCGGCCAAGCAAAATTTATTTTTATCCATTATAGCACGAATATTCCATATTGCAATCCCCGGAAAATTATGTTATGGTACCTGCGGTGATTTTTATGAAGAAAGAACAATTGACCGGAATCCTTCAGATCCTCGCTGCAACCCTGATCTGGGGCTGCGCCTTTGTGGCCCAGAGCGTGGGCATGGAGCACATCGGACCCATGACCTTTCAGGCCGCCCGGAGCCTGCTGGCCGTCCTGACCATGATCGCAGTCATCCCTGTGATGGACCGGGACAGGACGCAATTCCGCTCCAAGTGGCAGGACAAAGCCCTGTGGAAAGCGGGCATCCTCTGCGGTCTGGCCCTCTTCGCGGCCCAGAGCCTGCAGCAGATGGGCCTGCAGTACACGGAGCCGGGAAAGGCGGGCTTCATCACCGCCATGTACATCGTCATGGTGCCGGTGCTGGGACTGTTTCTCGGCAGCAAATGCGGTGCCCGGGTCTGGGTCAGCGTGGTGCTGGCGGTCATCGGACTGTATCTGCTCAGCTGCGCCGGCGTGGCGAAGATCAATCTGGGCGATGTGATGATCCTGATTTCCGCTGTGGCCTTCGCTGTGCAGATCCTGCTCATCGACCGGCTGGCCCATAGCATGGACGGCCTGCGGCTCAACTGCATCCAATTCATCGTGGTGACGGTCCTCTCCACCGTCGCGGCCTTTACCGCAGAGACGCCCTCCCTCAGCGCGGTGCTGGACTCCGCCCTGCCCATCGCTTACACCGGCATCCTCAGCTCCGGCGCCGCCTTCTCCCTGCAGATCCTCGGCCAGCAGAAGCTGCCGCCGGAGCCTGCATCGCTGCTGATGAGCCTCGAGAGCGTCTTCGCCGTGCTGGCGGGCTGGGTGCTCCTTGGCCAGACCCTGACTATGACGGAAACCTTCGGCTGCGCCCTCGTCTTCGCCGGTGTCATTTTATCCCAGACCAAGGCGAACAATGCCTGACATTTCGTCGCATGCAACATAATTTGTGCACCCTGTACATTCTCAGCCGCCCACGTTGTACGTATTTTTCAGCGTGGGCGGTTGCAATTCTGTTGCGCAGGTGTTAAAATACGTAGCGTACAACATATTTTACAAAGGAGTGATCAAAACGGAGCAATATCTGGGCCATTCCTTCAAGAAGCTGCATTTTCTCATGGATCAGGCCATGAACCGGCGGCTGCAGCAGCTGGACCTGACCAGTGCGCAGGGCCACATCATCGGCTTTGTTGCCCACAGCCCCGAGCCCCCCTGCGCCCGGGACTTGGAATCCGCATTCGGACTGACCCACGCCACGGTGTCGGGCCTCTTAAGCCGTATGGAATCCAAGGGCTTCATCGCCCTGACCCCCGACCCCAAGGATCGCCGCGTCAAGCGCATCCATCTTCTGGACAAGGGCAACGCCTGCTGCCGGGAGATCTGCCAGCGGGTCAGAGAAACCGAGCAGCTTCTGTCCGATGGCTTTACGGAAGAAGAGCTGGCCTGCTTCCGGGGCTTTCTGACCCGGGCCATCCAAAATCTGAGCGAAATCACCCCATCCGACCGAGAGGAGTAACCAATGATCAAACGACTTGCCCGGTGCATCCGGGAATACAAGCTGGCCGCCATTCTGGCCCCCCTGTGCATGGTGGGCGAGGTGGCCATGGAGGTCACCATCCCGCTGGTGATGGCCGACCTCTACGACTACGGCATCGTCCTGCAGGACATGGGCGTTGTGGTATCCAAATCCATTTTGCTGGTTCTGTGTGCCATCGCCTCGCTGCTGTTCGGCGTGGCCTCCGCCAACTACGCATCCAAGGCCGGCACCGGCTTCGCCAAGAATCTGCGCCACGATATGTACCACCGGGTGCAGGATTTCAGCTTTTCAAACATCGACAAATTCTCCACCGCCTCCATTGTCACCCGTCTGACCTCTGACGTGGCCAACCTGCAGATGACCTTCCAGATGATGATCCGCATGGCCATCCGGGCTCCCATGATGATGGTTCTGGCGCTGGTCTCTGCGATGGGCATTTCCGTGCGCCTGAGTCTTGTATTCTGCGTGGCCATGCCGGTGCTGATCGCCGTTCTGTTCGGACTGTTCCCTCTGGTGCATAAGATCTTCGAGCGGGTCTTCAAGACCTACGACCGGCTCAACAATGTGGTGCAGGAAAACGTCCACGGCATCCGGGTGGTCAAGTCCTTCGTCCGCGAGGAGAAGGAGATCGAGAAATTCACCGAGATCTCCGGTTCCATCTACAAGGATTTCTGCAAGGCCGAGAAGATCCTCGCCTTCAACAACCCCGTCATGCAGGGCTGTATCTACTGCTGCATGCTGGCCGTCTCCTGGTTCGGCGCCCATATGATCATCGCCTCCGGCAACAACCCCGATCTGGGTCTGACCACCGGCGAGCTCAGCTCCATGTTCACCTACACCACGCAGGTGCTCAGCTCCCTGATGATGCTCTCCATGGTCTTCGTCATGCTGGTCATCAGCCGGGAGCCTCTGCGCCGCTGCTATGAGATCCTGACCGAGGAGCCCGACCTGCGCAACCCCGAGCAGAGCGTCAAGGCGGTTGCCGACGGCTCCATCGACTTTGAAAATGTCTCCTTCCGCTACTCCGCCACCGCCCAGCACCGGGCTCTGAAGGAAGTGAATCTGCACATCCCCTCCGGCGCGACCGTCGGCATTCTCGGCTCCACCGGCTCCGCCAAATCCACACTGGTGCAGCTGATCCCCCGCCTGTATGACGTGTCCGAGGGCGCCCTGAAGGTCGGCGGCGTGGACGTAAGAGACTATGACCTCGAAGTCCTGCGCGATCAGGTGGCCATGGTGCTCCAGAAAAACGAGCTTTTCTCCGGCACCATCAAGGAGAACCTCCGCTGGGGCAATCCCGATGCCACCGATGAGGAAATCGTCCATGCCTGTAAATTGGCCTGCGCCGACGACTTTATCCAGAATTTCCCCGACAAGTATGACCACAAGATCGAGCAGGGCGGCACCAATGTCTCCGGCGGTCAGAAGCAGCGCCTGTGTATCGCCCGGGCCCTGCTGAAGAAGCCGAAGATCCTGATCCTCGACGACTCCACCTCCGCCGTGGACACCAAGACCGACGCCATGATCCGGCAGGCCTTCCGGGCGTTCATCCCCGAGACCACCAAGCTCATCATCGCCCAGCGCGTGGCTTCCGTGCAGGACGCCGACATGATCGTCATTATGGAAAACGGCATGGTCGCCGGCTTCGGCAGCCATGACGAGCTGATGGCTACCTCCCCCATCTACCGGGAGGTCTACGAATCCCAGCAGAAAGGAGCGGATGCATAAATGCCCCCCGTGAAAATGAAGGGCGACGGCCGCATGGCCCGCGATCCCAAGAAAACGCTGATGCGTCTGCTCAGCTACATGCGCAAGTACATCCCCACGCTGATCATCGTGCTGATCTGCATTTTCCTGACGGCCTTCGCCACCACCACCGGCTCCGAGTCCCTCGGTGTTCTGGTGGACGAGTACATCCTGCCCATGGTGGCCAGCGGCTCCACGGACTTCGGCCCCATCGCCCGGTATCTGACCGGCATCGCCTGCATCTTCGGCCTCGGCATCTTTGCCGCATGGCTTTACAACTTCCTGATGGTGGGCGTGGCACAGGGCACCCAGAAGGGCATCCGTGACGAAATGTTCACCAAGATGCAGCGTCTGCCCATCCGCTATTTCGACTCCAACACCGCCGGCAACATCATGTCCCGCTATACCAGCGACATCGACACCCTGCGGCAGATGGTGTCCCAGTCCATCCCCCAGACGGCCTCCTCCATCATCACGCTGGCAGTGGTGAGCTGGAAGCTGCTGAGCACCTCCTGGATCCTCTGCCTTGTGATGGTCATTACCGTCTTCTGCATCATTCAGGTCACCAAGTTCGTGGTGGGCAAATCCAGCACCTACTTCGTCGGCCAGCAGAAGTCCCTCGGCGCGGTCAACGGCTTTGTGGAAGAAATGATCAACGGCCAGAAGGTGGTCAAGGTCTTCAACCACGAGAGCGAATGCAAGGAGCGCTTCGACGAGCTCAACGAGGAGCTCTGCCGCAATGCCTACAACGCGGGCAAATTCGCCAACGCCATGGGCCCCATCAACAACAACCTCGGCTACGCCCAGTACGCCGTCCTCGCCGTCACCGGCGGTCTGCTGGTGGTCGCCTCCGGCGGCACGCTGCTGAGTCTGGGCAATCTGATGACATTCATGATCCTCTCCCGCTCTTTCAATATGCCCATCGCCCAGATCTCCAATCAGATCAACTCCATCGTCATGGCCATGGCCGGTGCCGAGCGGATCTTCGATCTGATGGATCAGGAGCCCGAGGCCGATGACGGCTATGTGGAGCTGATCAACGCGGCCATCACCAAGGGCGGCAATGTGGTTCCCATGCCCAAGCGCACCGGCCACTGGGCCTGGAAGCACTACCACAAGGCCGACGGCACCATCACCTTCAAGGAGCTCAAGGGCGATATCGTCCTCGACCATGTGGACTTCGGCTATGTGCCGGAGAAGCTGGTGCTGAAGGACGTGTCCATCTACGCCCGCCCCGGCCAGAAGATTGCCTTCGTGGGCGCCACCGGTGCCGGCAAAACCACCATCACCAACCTGATCAACCGGTTCTACGACATCGCCGACGGCAAGATCCGATACGACGGCATCAACATCAACAAGATCAAAAAGGCCGACCTGCGCCGCTCCCTCGGCGTCGTCCTGCAGGAGACGAACCTGTTCACCGGCACCGTCATGGAGAACATCCGCTACGGCAAGCTGGACGCCACCGATGAAGAGTGCATCGCCGCGGCGAAGCTGGCCAATGCCCACGACTTCATCACCCGTCTGCCTCAGGGCTACGACACGGAGCTGACAGGCAACGGCGCCAGCCTCTCTCAGGGCCAGCGCCAGCTGATCTCCATCGCCCGGGCCGCCGTGGCCAATCCCCCGGTGATGATCCTCGACGAGGCCACCTCCTCCATCGACACCCGCACGGAGAAGCTGGTCACCGAGGGCATGGACAATCTGATGAAGGGCCGCACGGTCTTTGTCATCGCCCACCGCTTAAGCACCATCATGAACTCCGACTGCATCATGGTCCTTGACAAGGGCCGCATCATCGAGCGCGGCACCCACGCCGAGCTCATCGCCCAGAAGGGCACCTACTATCAGCTCTACACCGGCGCATTTGAGCTGGAGTAACGTCCCCCATACGCACCAAAAGCCCCCCGGCTTTCGCCGGGGGGCTAAGTTTGTCAAAGAACCCGTGCTTCGATGGCCAACGTAGGGGCGAGCACTGCTCGCCCGCCGAAAATCCTTGATTTTCGGATTTCCCAAAGGGAAATCACTTTTTTCGCCTTGTGGCGACTGATTTTGCCGGAGCAAAATCAGCGGGCGACCAGTGGTCGCCCCTACGGGTACTTTATTGACACGCTGAAAGCCCGCGGCAATCGCCGCGGGCTACTTTTTTATTCTGCGTCGGGAACCACGGTTCTCGCGTTCTCCATGGACTTACCCAGAGAGTAGTAGAACACATTGTCCCGGCTGGGCTCCATGTCGGCCGCCAGTCCCCGGTTTGCGTAAACCGCATAGGTGCGGAAAAGCACCGGGATCAGCTGGCCGTTGCGCAGCACCATCTGGTGGAGGTTGTAGTAGTTGCCGCTGTTTTCCAGCGCCTCCTCGCACATATCCAAGCAGGTGGCATTTGCCATGCCGCCCCAGCTTAGGCTTCCACCGTCCTGGAAGAATTCCGTCAGATCCATATTGGGCGACAGCTTGGTCTGACCCAAGTACAGGTCAAAGGTGCCGTCCCGGAGGATGGCCCGGTAGTCATTGTACTCCAGCTCCAGCATCTCCACCACAAGGCCGCAGTCGGTCAGCATCTTCGCCACCTTCCTAGCTGCCTGCAGACGGACGGAGTCACCCTTGTTGACCAGCAGCCTGACGGTTCTTCCGATCAGATTGCTCTCGGTCAGGGCCTGCTGGAACTTTTCGGGGGCATACTCGATCTGGCGGGCCAGCGTCTGGTTATAGTAGGGGGAATTGGGGGACGCGGGCAGGGTCGCCGCGGCGCCGAAGCCGTTGTAGCAGGAGGAAAGGATCTCCGCCCGGTCGATGGCGTAGCTCAGGGTCGTGCGCACCTGCGACTGGGAGAAGACACCGCTGCGGATGTTGCAACCGATGTAGAGGAAAATGCCCGTCTCCGCGTCCCAGAGCTCATAGTCACAGCGGTAGGCCGCATAGCTGGCGGCGCCGGGGTCGGCGGTGGATACGCCCAGATCGCCAAACTCAAATTCGTCCCGGACGTGGGTGGGGTTCTCGCCCTCCATCAGTGGGATGGACGGAGCCGTGATGGGCAGCCCGGCAGTGCACCACCAGTTGTCCCGCAGGGTCAGCGTCAGGCCGTCTCCGGTATTTTCCAGCACATAGGGGCCGGTTCCCATGGGCATTTCCGCCTCAGACTGGCCGTACTTGACGATGGGAATATCCAGCAGGATGGGCAGATCTTCCATGGGGATGTCCGTGGTGATCTGAACCCGGTTGCCCTCGATTTCGCTGATCTTGCCGATATGCTCGAAGCGGCCCGCGTAGTAGTCAGAATCCGCCGCCTCCTTCAGGCTCTCCACCACGTCCAGGGCCGTCAGCTCGGTGCCGTCGGAGAAGGTGGCCTGCTCCAGCGTGAAAACGTAGGTATCGAGACTCTCATTGACGGTGAAGCTTTTGCACAGCTGGGGCTCCACGCGGTACAGGCTGTCCGTGGTGAACAGGCTCTGGTACAGCAGGGAGAACAGCATGCGGTTGTTGATGTTCACGCAGTCGTAGGGATTGAAGCCCGCCTTGGGGAAATAGGCCAGCGTGAACGCGGCGCCGGAGCCGCTGAGTCCGCCGGGGGCGATGACGCCGGGCTCGGTGGGCATCTCGGTGGGCTGGGTCACGTCCGCCAGTCCGTCGCCGGTGGGGACGTAGGCCATCTCCGACCCGCAGCCTGTGAGCAGCAGCACCAGCGCCAGCAAAAGTGCGATCTTTCTCATAATTTCTCTCCTTCGCAGAGGATGACGGCAGCAAGGCTGCCCCGGTCATTGCCCGCCTTTCTGTGGGACCAGAACCGATCAGGCCGGCATGCGGTACATTCACGGCTGATCTCGATGTCTCTCACGCCTGCCCGCCGCAAAAGCGCCGCGTTGACGCCCTTCAGATCCACCCGGAATTTTTCGCCGTTGGGGAAGATGAAAGCATCTGCCTCCTCCCCCAGCACAGCCCGGACGGCATCGGGGACATCCGCGTGGGTCTCAAAGCAACAAGCGCCGATATTCGGACCGATGGCGGCCCGGATGTTCTCCGGCCTTGCGCCGAAATTCCGGGCCATGGCCCGGACGGCATTGCCGGCGATGTCAGCCACCGTCCCCCGCCATCCGGCGTGGACGGCGCCCACGGCACCGGTGACGGGGTCGTGGAGCAAAATCGGTGTACAGTCTGCGGTGAATGCCGCCAGAACCAGTCCCGGCGTATTCGTCACCAGCGCGTCGCACTCGGGCTCCACCTCCCGCTCCAGACCCTCGCCGGCGTTGCGTGCATCCACGACACGTACGGTGTTCGTGTGGGTCTGCCGGGTGAAGACCAGATTTTTCACATCAAAACCCAGCGCTTCCCCCAGAATCTCATAGTTTCTGCGGACATTTTCAGGCTTGTCCCCCCGGCGGATGCCGAGGTTCAGGGAAGCCAGATACCCCTCGCTCACCCCGCCGAACCGGGTGGTAAAGCAGTGGGGCACCGCGATCCCCTCTGCGGTCAGGTATTCCAAAGTTCCAACTTTATTTGTAATAACAGACATAAACCATCAATTTTCCATTTTATCCTTATGCATGCAGCACTTCTTGTACTTCTTGCCGCTGCCGCAGGGGCAGGGATCGTTGGGGCCGACCTTCTTTTCGGATTTGCGCACAGGCTGCTTTTTGACGATGGAGTCGCCGCTGCCTGCGGCCTGAACCTCCTTGGCCACCTTGACGCGCTTGATCTCCTGCTTGGGAGCCAGCCGGAACAGGAACATCCGGCGTACCGTCTCCTCCCGGATGGCGTTGACAGTGGCCTCGAACATCTCGTAGCCCTGATGCTTGTACTCCACCACGGGATCATGCTGGCCGTAGGAACGCAGGTGGATGCCCTGCTTCAGGTCGTCCATGGCGTCGATCAGATCCATCCAGTATTCGTCCACCACCCGCAGGGTGATGACCCGCTCGATCTCCCGCATGACGCTTTCGCCGCAGGCGGCCTCCTTGGCGTCGTAGGTCTTCACGGCCTCGGCGTACAGAAGCGCGGACAGGTCAGCGGACTTCAGCTCGGCGTCGGACAAGGCGACGGCGCCCTTGGGGAAGTAAATGCCCTCAAAGTGGCTCAGCAGAGAGGCAAGCTGCTCCTGATTCTCGATGGCGCCCTGCTCCGCGGAGACGTCGGCGATGTGGCCGTCCACCACCTTGGCCAGATTCTTCATCATGGTCTCCCGGAGGTTTTCGCCGTCGAGCACCTTCTGGCGCTGGCCGTAAATCACCTCACGCTGGGTGTTCATGACGTTGTCATACTCCAGAACATTCTTTCTGGCCCGGAAATTCCGGGATTCCACGCTCTTCTGGGCGTTTTCCACGGCGCCGGTCAGGATCTTCTGGTCGATGGGGGTGTCCTCATCCAGACCGAGGGAGTCCATCATGCCGATGATCCGCTCGGCGGCGAACAGGCGCATGAGATCATCCTGCATGCTCAGGTAGAAGCGGCTCTCGCCGGGGTCGCCCTGACGGCCCGCACGGCCCCGGAGCTGGTTGTCGATGCGGCGGCTTTCGTGCCGCTCGGTGCCGATGATGAACAGACCGCCCGCATTGCGCACCTTCTCGGCATAGACGGAAATTTCAGCCCGGTATTTGTTCAGAAGCTCCTCGTATTTCGCCCGAATTGCCAGAATATCGGGATCAGAGGTTTCGGAATAGGCGTTGGCCTCCCGGATCAGCTCCTCGGGGTAGTCGAGCTTGCGCAGCTCGTTCAGGGCCATATACTCGGCATTGCCGCCGAGCATGATGTCGGTGCCGCGGCCTGCCATATTGGTGGCGATGGTGACGGCCCCGTACCAGCCCGCCTGTGCCACGATCTGGGCCTCCAGATCATGGAACTTGGCGTTCAGGACATTGTGCTTGATGCCCTCTTTTTTCAGCATTTTGCTCAGCAGCTCGGACTTTTCGATGGAGGCAGTACCCACCAGAACGGGCTGACCCTTGGCGTGGCATTCCTGCACCTGCCGGATGATGGCCCGGTACTTGCCCGCCTCGGTCTTGTAGACGGCGTCGGGGTTGTCCTTGCGGATGACGGGCTTGTTGGTGGGGATCTCCACCACATCCAGCCGATAGATGGTGGAAAACTCCTCCTCCTCCGTCAGGGCCGTGCCGGTCATGCCGGAGAGCTTGCCGTAGAGCCGGAAGAAATTCTGGAAGGTGATGGTGGCGAGGGTCTTGCTCTCGCCCTCGACGGTGACGGCCTCCTTGGCCTCGATGGCCTGATGCAGGCCCTCGTTGTAGCGGCGGCCATACATCAGTCGGCCGGTGAACTCGTCGACGATGATGATCTTGCCGTCCTTGACGACGTAGTCGATATCCTTCTTCATCAGTCCCCGGGCCTTCATGGCCTGATTGACGTGATGATTGATGGTGGTATTCTCCATGTCGGCCAGATTCTCGATGCCGAAGTACTTCTCCGCCTTGGCGATGCCCCGGGCGGTCAGGGAGACGGTACGGGACTTCTCGTCGACGATGTAGTCGCAGTCGTAGTTGTCCTGCTCCTCCTTGTCCTCGGTCTTGGCGAAGACCTTCTTCTTCAGGCCCGCCACGAAGAAATCCGCCATCTCGTAGAGCTTGGAGCTCTCCTCGCCCTTGCCGGAGATGATCAGGGGGGTTCTCGCCTCGTCGATGAGGATGGAGTCCACCTCGTCCACGATGGCGAAGTTGTGGCCCCGTTGGACCATGTCGTGCTTGTACAGAGCCATGTTGTCGCGCAGATAGTCGAAGCCCAGCTCGTTGTTGGTGCAGTAAGTGATATCGGCAGCGTAGGCCTTCCGGCGCTGGTCGGGCATCATACCGGGCACCACAAGGCCAACGGTCAGGCCCATGTAGCGGTAGACCTTGCCCATCCACTCGGAGTCGCGGGTGGCGAGGTAGTCGTTGACGGTGACCACATGGACGCCGCGCCCGGTCAGGGCGTTCAGATAGCACGGCAGGATGGCCACCAGCGTCTTGCCCTCGCCGGTCTTCATCTCGGCGATGCGGCCCTGATGGAGGATGATGCCGCCGATGATCTGCACGGGATAGGGCTTCATGCCCAGCACACGCCACGCAGCCTCCCGGACGGCGGCAAAGGCCTCGGGCAGAATGTCATCGAGCGTCTCGCCCTTTGCCAGTCGCTCCTTGAAGAGCTCCGTCTTGCCCTTGAGGGCCTCCTCGCTCAGGGCGGCATATTCGCTTTCCAGCGCAAGCACCTTATTCACCAGCGGCTGCAGCTTCTTGACCTCGCGCTGGGATCGGGTGCCGAAAATCTTGTCAAATAAACCCATAAAAATAATTCTCCTTTGGAATAATTGCCCCCGAATGGGCATAGAAACCATTGTCTGATATTATAGCACAGATGCAAGGAAAAGAATAGAAGTTTTTGTGAATTTTCTATCCGTACCCATTTCCTTTCGTAGGGAACGGCCTATGTGCCGTTCCCCTGACCAAAAATGCCGCTGCGTGGAGGAACGGCACGCAGGCCGTTCCCTACAAAAAGAAATGCGGCCCCGTCCGAGGACAGGGCCGTTATGTGATTCTATGTGAGCAAAGCCAGACGAAGAATCGTAAAAACAACTGACTTGGCGGTGCGGTGCAATAGTTAGACAAATTGGAATTGGTTTACTTGTTCTTTTTCCATTTCACAATGTCCTTAATCAACAAAGCGATTGTACCACATACTGCCACAATAGAGGCTATGTATGCATTCTCTCTTTGCATTGAGAAATTGTAAATGAATACGGCAATTGCCGCCATCACAAGTAAGATTTCAATAACAATTTTATGTTTCAATTTCATGCAATCACCGCCTTTGTCAAATTGGAATTGGCTTACTTCTTCTTTGTGGGAGCAATAAGTAATACTGCTGTCACGATAGCATACAAACCATACAATACCCAAGTAATTGTGTTATTCCAAGGGAAACTCATTTCGGGATGGTTCAATGCGAATACCACAAATACAA
>JAFWAZ010000090.1 GCA_017507425.1 Oscillospiraceae bacterium
CTGGGCACCGGCAAGATGGCTGACATCACCATCACCGCTTCCACCAACATGAGCCAGTCCGACATCGAGAAGGCCGTCCGTGAGGCTGAGCAGTTCGCCGCCGAGGACAAGGCCCGCAAGGACGAGGTCGACACCCACAATATGGCCGACCAGATGATCTACCAGACCGAGAAGACCCTGAAGGATCTGGAGGGCAAAATCGATTCCGCCGACAAGGCCGCCATCGAGTCCAAGCTCGAGGCACTGAAGAACGTGGCCAAGGGCAGCGACCTGCAGGCCATCAAGGACGCCACCGAGGCTCTGCAGCAGGCCTTCTACGCCGCTTCCGAGAAGCTGTACAAGCAGGCCGGTCCCCAGCAGGGCCAGCCCGGCGCCGGCTTCAACGGCGGCAGCGACGACGTGGTCGACGCCGACTACGAGACCGTCGACTAAGTAAAACACAAGCCCAAGGGGCGGCGCACCGCCGCCCCTTGTTGGTGTGTTTGCAGGTATGATCGTAGGGGATGGCGTCCTCGACATCCCGACCGCCGCCAGGCGGCAGTTCGGTATGCGGAAAAATATGCCCATCGAGGTCATATTTTTCCGACGGGTCGTCGAGGACGCCGACCCCTACGGATACATTCCATTATGATAAGAGGTGTACATCCATGCACGGAATGACCAAACGAGAATTTCAGATCACCGATCCCGCTGAGATCACCCGGATTCTGGACACCGCAAAGGTGCTGCGGCTGGGTCTGGCGGTGGACAACGAGCCCTACATCGTCCCCATGAACTATGGCTACACGATGGAAGATGGGAAGCTGACCCTGTACTTACACAGCGCAGTCCGGGGCAAAAAGCTCGACATGCTCCGCAAAAATCCCAATGTCTTCTTCGAGCTGGACTGCGACCATGTCCCCTTTGAGGGAAAGGTGCCCTGCCAGTACGGCCTTGCCTACTCCTCCGTCATGGGAAAAGCCAAGGCAGTTTTTGTGGAGGACGTGGAGGAAAAAATGACGGCCATGTCCGTTCTGATGAAGACCCAGATCGGCAGGGAGTTCACGTTCAATGAGCGTCTGGTGAGCATTGTGGCGGTGATCCGGCTGGATGTGTCGGAATTCACGGCCAAGCATCGGCCCATTCCGGAGAATTTGAGGTAAGCAATATGGCAGAGAACAAACGTGACTTTTACGAGGTGCTGGGCGTCGAAAAGACTGCCAGTGCCGATGAGATCAAAAAGGCCTACCGCAAGGCGGCCATGAAATACCACCCCGACCGCAACCCCGGCGACAAGGAAGCCGAGGCCAAGTTCAAGGAGGCCGGCGAGGCCTACGAGGTCCTCTCCGATGACGACAAGCGCAGCCGTTATGACCAGTACGGCCACGCGGGCGTGGATCCCAACTTCAACCCCGGCTTCGGCGGCTTTGGCGGCGGTTTCGGCGGCAGCGGATTTGGCGACTTCGGCGATATTTTCAGCGACCTGTTCGGCGGCGGCTTCGGCGGCACCCGCAGCGGCGGCGCCAGCTACAATGCTCCCCGCCGGGGCGACAATGTGGCCACCCGTCTGGAGCTGACCTTTGAGGAGGCCGCCTTCGGCGCCGAGAAGGACGTCAACGCCACCCGCATTGAAAACTGCACCAAGTGCTCCGGCACCGGCTCCGCCGACGGCACCGTGGAGACCTGTACCCGCTGCGGCGGCTCCGGTCAGGTTCGTACCACCCAGAACTTCATGGGCATGACCATGCAGTCCACCGCCGCCTGTCCCGCCTGTTCCGGCCGGGGCAAGACGATCAAGACTCCCTGCAATACCTGCAAGGGCAAGGGCAAGGTGCGCCGCACCCAGAAGGTCAACGTCAAGGTTCCCGCCGGTGTGGACGAGGGACAGTCTGTCCGCGTCCGGGGCGAGGGCTGCGTGGGCTCCAACGGCGGCCCCGCCGGCGACCTGCTGGTGGAGATCGTCATCAAGCGCCACAAGATCTTCGAGCGCGACGGCGTGGATGTGCTGTGCGAGCTGCCCATCTCCTTTGCGCAGGCGGCGCTGGGCGCCAAGATCGAGGTCCCCACGCTGGACGGCAAAGTCTCCTACGACATCCCCGAGGGCACCCAGACCGGCACCACCTTCCGGCTCCGGGACAAGGGCATCCCCTACGTCAACAACCGTACCCGCCGGGGCGACCAGCTGGTCACCGTGGTGGTGGAGACACCCACCCGCCTGACCCGGGAGCAGAAGGAGCTGCTGCGCCAGTTCGAGGATTCCACCGGCCCCACCCCCAAGCGGAAGAAATTTTTCGATACCATCAAGGATCTTTTTGACTGAAAAAGGCAGGATGCACTTGTGTGCATCCTGCTTTTTTGTTATAATAAGTTATCAGATTTCCTGTAGGGGACGGCGTCCTCGACGTCCCGCCGGAAAATGCGCAGCATTTTTCGGAACCTATACCGAACTGCCGCTTCGCGGTCGGGTCGTCGAGGACGCCGACCCCTACGAATAATTTCTTTGTTGTGGGGGATTTGAGAGGGAGGTCATTTTATGAAGCGCCAAGACTACATCTCCTGGGATGAATATTTCATGGGCGTTGCCATGCTGGCAGCCCGGCGGAGCAAGGATCCCAACACGCAGGTGGGTGCCTGCATCGTATCCGCGGACAACATCATCATCTCCACGGGCTACAACGGCATGCCCAAGGGCTGCTCCGATGACCTGTTCCCCTGGGAGCGGGAGGGGGAGCAGACCAAGTACCCCTATGTGGTCCACGCGGAGCTCAACGCCATCCTCAATGCCAATGGCCGGGATCTGCGGGGCAGCAAGCTGTACGTAGCCCTGTTCCCCTGCAACGAGTGTGCCAAGGCCATCATCCAGTCCGGCGTCCGGGAGGTGCTCTACCTCTCCGACAAGTACGCCGACTCCATGTCCACGCTGGCCTCCAAGCGGATGCTGGACGCCGCCGGGGTGAAATACACCCGCCTCGTCCCAAAAGTGCGGGAGATCACGCTGGACTTCGTGCCGGAGGAATGGAAGTAATCGGACAACGGGGCTGCTGCAAAGCTTTTGCAACGCGTCTCAGCATGTTAAGAAAAGTCTTTTCCTCTCCCCTTGGGAGAGGTAGCCCGCAACTGCGCTTCGCGCAAAATAGGTTTATCAACAAACTGAACCGGGACGCATCGCGTCCCGGTTCTTGTTTACGCAAACACCACGAAATACATGAACAGCGCCGTCAGGGCGCCCACCAGAACGCCCGCCACCACCTGCAGTGGCGTGTGGCCCACGAATTCCTTCAGCTCAATCTCGGGGATTTCGTGCTCCACCGTCAGCTTTTCGAAGGTATCCACGATCTCGTTGATGAGGATCGCCTGCTTGCCCGTCTCCTGCCGGACGCCCATGGCGTCGTGGCAGACGATGATGGCCAGAATGGCGGACACGGCAAACTCATGGGTATGGGTGCCGTGCATCAGCGCGCAGAACAGGGCCAGACTGGTCACCGTGGCGCTGTGGCCGCTGGGCATACCGCCGTCGCCGACGAGCCGCTCCCAGTCGATTCTTCCGTTCATCACTGCGTAGAGGACCGTCTTGACCGCCTGTGCCACGAACCATGCGCTCAGCGCAGTCAGCAGATAGGGATTCGTAATCAGATCCCAGAACCAATCCATAATAATACCCCCTCTTTTTTGTATCAAAAAGCGCAGAGACGGAGCCGTGGTGCCTCTGCGCGTTTTTGCTTCCTTATGCCATTTCGAGGCTGAGCTTTCTGCCGCCGAGGATGTGGAAGTGCAGATGGTGCACCGTCTGGCCGGCATCGTCGCCGCAGTTGCTGACCACCCGGTAGCCGCCGGTCAGATTCTCCTGTCTGGCAACCAGCGCGACGACCTCGAGACAGTGGGCCACCAGCGCCGCATTTTCGGCGCTGACCTCGCTCATGCCGCTGATGTGGGCCTTGGGGATCACCAGAATGTGGGTGGGTGCCTGCGGGGCGATGTCCCGGAAGGCGAGGACCGTCTCATCCTCATAGACCTTGGTGGAGGGAATGACGCCGGCGGCGATTTTGCAGAACAGACAGTTTTCCATAACGATTTCTCCTTTAAGAAAATTGGGATTTACAGACCGAAAATATGCAGTCCCAAGCTGCTGACGGTGGCCATGATGATGCCCGCCAGCACCACGCCGAGGCTGACCGCGCCGGTGGTGGACTTCCAGCCCATGTTCAGCAGACTGGCGGCGAGGGTGCCCGTCCATGCGCCGGTGCCGGGCAGGGGAATGCCCACGAACAGCAGCAGCGCCACAAAAAGCCCCTTCCGGCTGGCCTTGGCGACCAGCTTCCGGCCGGCCCGCTCGCCCTTGTCGAGGATCTTGGTGAAGACGGGACCGATGTGGGGCTTGTCGCTGCCCCAAGTCAGGACCTTTCGGGCAAAGAGGTAGATGAAGGGCACCGGCAGCATATTACCGATACCGCAGACGGCGATGGCCTCGATGGCGCCCATGCCCATGGTCATGGCCACCGGCACGCCGCCCCGGAGCTCAATGAGCGGCACCATGGAGATCAGGATCGCGATGATGTAGTTTTTCAGCATGAATTGTCACCTTTGTACTAAGAATACACCATATTATACCACGAATTCCCCCGGAATGCAATACGGAAAGGGTTAAGATTCCGTAACAAGCTTTCCCAGCCGCTCCAGCGCGGCGCTCAGGTGCTCCGGGTCAAGGCCCGAGTAGTTGACCACCAGACAGCCCTTGGCCCATCCGGGCATTTCTCCGTCGTAGTACTCCCCCAGACAGCGGATGCGGATGCCCGCCTGCTCGCACAGGGCCACCAGCCCGGCGTCGCTGCGCTCCGTGTCCGCCCGGAGGAGGAAATGCAGTCCCGCGTCCTGCTCCAGAATGGTAATGCGGTCGGAAAACGGTGCCGCCTGCAAAATCTCGATGACCCGGTTCCGGCGGGAGCGGTAGAATTTGCGCATGCGGTTGATGTGCTTCTCAAACCACCCGCCGGAGAGGAACCGGGCGAGGGTGTACTGCTCAAAGGAGGGCACCGTGCAGCTGTAAAAGCCCAGCTTCTCCCGGAAGGCTGCCATCAGCGCCGGGGGAAGCACCATATAGCTGATGCGGATGGAGGGCGCGAGGGTCTTGGAAAAGGTGTTCATATAGATGACCCGCCCGCCCCGGTCCATGGCATAGAGGGCCGGGACCGGATGGGCGTGGAAGCGGAACTCCGAGTCGTAGTCGTCCTCGATGATGTACCGCTCCGGGCCTTCCTCCGCCCAGCGCAGCAGCTGCCGCCGCCGGGAGGCGGGGGTGACGATGCCCGTGGGGAAATGGTGGCTGGGGGAGCAGTGGAGGATGTGGGCGTTTTCCAGCGCATCGGGTCGGACGCCGAATTCGTCCAGCGGAGCGCTGACGCATTCCACGCCGCCTGCGGCGTAGATCTGCCGGATCTTACGGTAGCCCGGGTCTTCCACGGCATAGCGCTTGTCCCGGCCCAGAAGCTGGATCAGCAGATTGTACAGAAAGTCCGTGCCCGCGCCGATGAGGATGTTCTCCGGATCCACCCGCATGCCCCGGAACTGGAGCAGGTGGTCGGCGATGGCGGTGCGCAGCTCCGGATAGCCCTGAGGAGGAAGGTGTGCCAGCAGTTTGTCGCCGTAGTCCAGCATCACCTGCCGCTGCAGCCGCATCCACACGGAAAAGGGAAAGCCCGTAGCCGGTGCATTGGCGGTCAGATCCACGTCCCACGATCGGACGGGTTCCGGAACCGGCTCCGGTGCGGGGGCCGGGGTACCGTGCCGATGGCCCGGCTCCACAAAATATCCCACCTTTTCCTCAGCCCGGAGGTACCCTTCTGCCAGAAGCTGGGAGTAGGCCCCCTCCACCGTCACCTTGCTGATCTCCAGATGGGCCGCCAAGGCCCGTTTACTGGGCAATTTTTCCCCCGCAGAGAGCTTGCCGGACAGGATATCCGCCCGGATGCAGCGGTAGAGGGCCTCGTACAGAGGCACCCCCGGGGCTTTTTTCAGCTCATAGGTCAGCATCCGCGTACCCCCAGACCATTGCTCCGATCCCACAGGGCCAGAACCAGCCCCTCATGGACGGTGATTTTCGCAGGCTTTCCGGTGAAATGGTTGCTGACACCCAAGGGAAAATCCGGAGTCAGGATGCCGTGCTCCAGCGGGTAGTGCAGCCCCTCGATGGACACCTCCGCAGCGCCGCCAAGACAGAACAGAGAGAAAATGCCCGCCGCATCGGCAGGAAAGGACAGAGTCTCGTCCTTCAGCACCGCGGCGATATAGTCCCGGCCCACCAGCGCGCCCCGGGCGCCGTGGGTGGCCAGATAGCCCAGCGTCTGGAAATTGGCCACGGTGTGGTCCAGCCTCGGGCCGTCCATGGCGCCGTAGAACAAAAACCGGCCGCAGCCCCGCTCCAGCCCCAGCCGCACCGCCAGCATGGCGTCGGTATCGTCCTTTTCCACCGGAAAGACCCTCGAATCGGCGGGAACATAGCCCAGCGAGTCGAAATCCCCGAGGATCACATGGGGCCGCAGGCCCAGCGCCTCGGCGTGGCGCAGGCCGCCGTCGGCGGCGATGAGAAGCGCGTCCGCCGGGATGGGCTCCAGCAGGCCGTCAAAGCCCGCGGCGCAGAAGATGATGCAGTGCTTCAAGGGAGATCCCTCCTGATGATCGTTTGCTCTCATTTTACACCAAAGCCGGAGCAATGTAAACATCCCAACGGGCAAAAACGGCCAGCCCTCTCGGGCTGGCCGCTGCGGTATGTCCGATTTTCGGTCAATCCTCGTAAACTGCCTTGCAGGCCCGCATGGACATGTAGCAGTCGAGCTTGGTGATGATCTCCATGGGGGCGTGCATGCTCAGCACGGGGACGCCCGCGTCCACGGTGACGATGTTGCGGTTGGCCATGTAGGCGGCCACGGTGCCGCCGCCGCCCTGATCCACCTTGCCCAGCTCGCCCACCTGCCAGATGACGCCGGCCTTGTCCAGCACGGAGCGGATGTAAGCCATGGCCTCGGCGGAGGCGTCGGAGCAGCCGCCCTTGCCCTTGGAGCCGGTGTACTTGAAGATGGCGGCACCCATGTTCACCATGGAATTGTTCCGCCGGTCGCAGGTCTCGGGGAAATTGGGGTCATAGGCGTTGGTAACGTCGGCGCTCAGGCAGAAGCTCTGCTCAAAGCAGCGGTACAGGCTTGCCTTGGTGGCATCGCACAGATCGTGCATGAAGGTCTCAAAGGCGAAGGACTGCATGCCGCTGACGCCCACGGAGCCGATCTCCTCCTTGTCTGCCATCAGGCAGACGGCGGTGTGTCTGGGGGTGCCGAGCTGCAGCAGCGCCGCAAGCTGGTTGTAGGCGCAGACCCGGTCGTCGTGGCCGTAGGCGCCCAGCATGCTCCGGTCAAGGCCCACCTCCCGGCACTTCATGGCGGGGACGATGGACAGCTCGGCGCAGAGGAAATCCGCCTCCACGATGCCGTACTTCTCGTTCAGCAGCTTCATCATGTGCAGCTTGATCAGATCGCTGCCCTCGCCCTCCAGAGGCTCGGAGCCCAGCAGCACATTCATCTGCTCGCCGGAGACGAGGCTGGCGGCGGTCTTCTGCATCTGATCGGCGGCCAGATGGGGCAGGATATCGGTGATCATCAGGATGGGGTCATATTCGTCCTCGCCGACGGTGACGGTGACGGTGGTGCCGTCCCTACGGCAGACCACGCCGTGCAACGCCAGAGGCGTGGCCAGCCACTGGTACTTCTTGATGCCGCCGTAGTAGTGGGTCTTCAGGTAGGCCATGCCCGCATCCTCGTACAGGGGATTGGGCTTGACGTCGATGCGGGGGGAGTCGATGTGGGCGGAGCAGATCCGGGTGCCCTCGTTCATGCTCTCGGTGCCGATGACAGCGGCCATCAGGGCTTTGCCCCGGTTGTTGCGGTAGACCTTGTCGCCGGGTTTCAGCTCCATGCCGGGCACCAGCTCCCGGAAGCCCTTCGCCTCCAACTGCTCCACCGTCCAAGCAACGGCCTCGCGCTCGGTTTTGCAGGCGTCAATATATGCGGCATACCCCTTGGCGTGGGCTTCCATCTCGGTCCGCTCCTCGGCGGACAGACGGGTGTAGCCGTTCTTGGGGGCAGCAAACAGTGTGTTCTTCAGTTCTTCGATGTTCATAGTGGGTAATCTCCTTTCTCGGATTCCACAGTATATTATAGCGAACTTTGTTGCAAATGCAAGTTTTTTTGTATGCACTTGCAAAATTGGTGCCATTTCCCATCAAAAGCGGCGCACCGATCGGTGCGCCGCCCAGACTGTCGAAAAACCTGTTTGTAGGGGCCGGCGTCCTCGACGGCCCGTTTGAAAATGTTGCGAATTCGCCGGAAGTGGAGAGAAAACACAGTGTTATACTGCCGGGGCGTCGAGGACGCCGCCCCCTACGATTTGAATTTCGGACTTTTTTGACACGCTGAGCGGCGCACCTTTCGGTGCGCCGCCGGGTGTTTATTCGGTGGTTATCTGGGTGTTGGCTGCGTCGACGAAGGCCATGAGCTCCTCGCCGGTGATGGTCTCCTTGATCAGCAGGTGCTCGGCGATCTCGTCGAGGAGGGCCCGGTTGTCCCGCAGCAGCGCCTTGGCGCTGTCGTAGGCCTCGGTCAGGAGCCGCTTGACGGCCTTGTCCACCAGTGCGGCAGTCTCCTCGGAGCAGTCCATCCGGGCACCGCCGTCGAGATACTGGTTCTGGATGGAGGCCGCGGCCATCAGGCCCAGCTCGTCGCTCATGCCGTACAGGGCCACCATATTTCGGGCCAGTCCGGTGGCATGCTGGATGTCGCTGCTGGCGCCGTTGGTGACGGAGCCGAAGACGATCTCCTCGGCAGCCCGGCCGCCCAGAACGGCCTGCAGCCGGTTCAGAAGCTCCTCCTTGCTGCTCAGGTGCTTCTCCTCCTCGGGCAGGTACATGGTATAGCCCAGAGAGCCGTCGGTATGGGGCACGATGGTGACCTTGGTGACGGGGTCGCCGGTCCTGCGCAGGGCGGACACCAGCGCGTGGCCCACCTCGTGGTAGGAGGTGATGCGCTTCTCCACGGGGTTGAGGACGGAATTTTTCTTGGCGGTGCCGGCGATGACCGTCTCATAGCTGGCCAGCAGATCCTCCTGACAGACGGCCTGACGGCCCTGCCGGACGGCCCGGAGGGCGGCCTCGTTGACGAGGTTGGCCAGATCGGCACCCACGGCGCCGGCGGTCTGCTGGGCGATCTTGGTCAGATCCACGTCCTCAGAGAGTTTGATCTTGCGGGTATGGACTTTCAAAGTGTCCAGTCTGCCCTGATAGTTGGGCCGGTCGACGATGATCCGCCGGTCGAAGCGGCCGGGACGGAGCAGTGCCTTGTCGAGGATCTCGGGTCGGTTGGTGGCGGCCAGCACCACGATGCCCTTGGTGGACTCAAAGCCGTCGATCTCGCCCAGCAGAGAGTTCAGCGTCTGGTCGTTGTAGCCCAGCCGCTCGTTGCGCTTGTGGCCCACGGCGTCGATCTCGTCGAGGAAGATGATGCAGGGAGCCACCTTGGCGGCCTGCTGGAACAGGTCGCGGACACGGCTGGAGCCCACGCCTACAAAGGTATCGTCAAAATCAGAGCCGGACATATAGAAGAAGGGGACGCCGGCCTCGCCCGCCACGGCCTTGGCAAGCAGGGTCTTGCCGGTGCCGGGGGAGCCCACCAGCAGGGCACCCTTGGGGAGCTTGGCGCCGATGGCTGCGTACTTGGCGGGGTTGTGGAGGAAATCGATGATCTCCGCCAGAGATTCCTTCGCCTCGTCCTGACCGGCCACGTCCCGGAAGGTGACGCCGGTCTCCTTTTCCATGTAGACCTTGGCCTTGGCTTTGCCGAAGCCGCCCATGCCGCCGTCCATGGAGCCCATACGCTTCATCAGCATACGGATCATGAAGAAGGACAGCATCAGCATGCCGGCGTAGTAGAGGATCATGGTGATGGTGGAGTTGTCCTGCACGATCTGCTTGTCCACGGTGACGCCCATGGCGTCCAGCTCATTGGCAAGGCTCATGAGGTCATAGGTCACCGGCAGGCCGGTGAAGCAGGCTTTCTGATCCCGGGGATCCTTTTCGGCCTCCTCCTTGGTCATGTACACGATCCGGTCATGGCGCAGCTCCACCTCGCTGAGGTTGTCGGCGGCCATGGCGGCCCGGAAGTCAGACCATGTGGCCTGCGTATATTGGCTGTTGGAAACAGCGTTGTAGATGGTGCTCACGGCAAGCACCACCAGAATGGCGATGGTCAGCGCCACCCAGCCGTTGGTTTTCGGCTTGTCGCTTTCGGAATTGGGATTCTGGGGATTGTTCTGATTGCGGTCCTGATCCATAGGATGCACCTCCTGATTGGAATATCTCCGTGTAGTATGCATCATATCACAAATATCCAAACCTAGCAACGAAGAATCCAACATTTTCCCGTAAACAATCTATGAACCGGGCAAGGCCCGGTTCTGATGCTGTCGTAGTCTGTACTAATCGGAAATCGAGCAAAACACGTGTGGTCGGGATGCGGTGGTAATCGCAGCTTTGGGTTTGGGCCAGTGCCGGGGACAACGCTGTCGCAGACGGTACGTCAACCCAGTAGGGCGGGGTCATGACCCCGCCGACCCGGTCGGATCAGCGCCAGACCAAAACAGATGCACTGGCACGGGAGCGCCAGAATCGCCTCCCCACAAACGCAAAGCAGCAGTTGAAATGCACGATTGTGGATATTTTCGTATCCAATGTAGGGACCGGGCATTGACCGTTCCCTACGAAACGGATCCCGCCTCACAATCCATACCAATAAAACGCGAAAAACTGCAGCACGCTGCCCGCCACCACGAAGATATGGAAGACGCTGTGCATCCATTTTTTCTTCAGGCCGAAGAGCACCGCGCCCACGGTGTAGCTCAGTCCGCCCGCCAGCAGCAGCCAGAAGCCCGCGGGGGTCATGATCTCGAACAGCAGCGGCGCCATGGGGATGATGGCCCAGCCCATGCCGATGTAGCAGACCATGGAGAAGACCCGGTACCGGCGCAGATCGATGGCGGTCAGGGTGGCGGCGACGGCGCACAGCGCCCATTCCAGCGTCAGGATCCCCCAGCCCAGCGCCGGATCAGCCCGGCGGATGGCGCCGAGACAGACGACGCTGTAGCTTCCCGCGATGAGAAAGTAGATGGCGCAGTGGTCGAGCACCTGCAGCACCTTTTTCGCCATACCGGGCCGCAAGCCGTGGTAGATGCTGGAGATGCTGTAGAGAATGATCAGGCAGCTTCCGTAAATGGCGGCGCCCACGGTCTCCGCGGCGCCGTACAGGGCCGCCGCCCGCCGGACGCACAGGATCAGGGCGACGATGCCCAGCACGCCCCCCACCAGATGGGTGGCGGTGTTGGTGATCTCTTCGCCGACGGAGTAGACCGGCAGAGTCCGGTCGCAGAGCTTTGTTCGTTTTACCATAGGGATTCCTCCTTTGTGTGGCTCTATCATACCACACCCCCGCCGAAAAAGCCCTCCACTTCCGCTGTAGAGAGGGAAACAGCATGAAAAGCGCCCCTCTACCCCCGGTAGAATCCGCAGTAGGGACGCCCCTCCACCCATTTTCTCCGAAACGCACAAAATCCATTCCGAAATTTTGTGAGCCTCCTCGCTTTCTTTACAGTTTATTTATGTCCTTGAGGCGGGCAGCTGTGCTATAATGATACCAGCGGAATCCATCCGCAGAAAGGTTGACCCCTATGGACAATATCCTCTTTTTCCTCACGCCCAAGGCTCTGTGCTCCCACCTGATGGCAGACGATACCCTCCGGCAGGCACTGGTACGCATGGAATCCGCCAAATATCAGGCCCTGCCCATTCTCAACAAAAAAGGTGAATACTGCGGCACCCTCACCGAGGGCGACGCCCTCTGGGCCCTGATGAACCGCTGCGGTCTGGACATCCACAAGGCCGAGCACATCCGCATCATGGACATCGCCCACCGCAAGGACAACACCCCCGTCAAGGTGGATGCCGGCATGGAGCACCTGCTGGAGCGGGCCGCCAAGCAGAATTTCATCCCCGTGGTGGACGACAAGAACACCTTCATCGGCATCATCACCCGCCGCTCCATCATCAAATACTGCCAGCAGCAGCTGCTCGAATGCAGAAACGCTACATAAACAACAGATGCTCCCCCGAGATCGGGGGAGCATCGTTCAGACTGTCAAAGAACTTGTATTTCGATGGACAACGTAGGGGCGAGCATTGCTCGCCCGCCGAAAATCCTTGATTTTTGGATTTCCCGAAGGGAAATCACTGTTTTTTCGCCTTGCGGCGACTGATTTTGCCGGAGCAAAATCAGCGGGCGACCAATGGTCGCCCCTACGGGTACTTTTTTGACAAGCTCGGATGCTCCCCCGAGATCGGGGGAGCATC
>JAFWAZ010000091.1 GCA_017507425.1 Oscillospiraceae bacterium
CAAGGAGGGCGTTATCGCCGAGGTCAAGAAGCGCGAGCACTACGTCAGCCCCAGCCTGAAGCGTAAGCAGAAGTCCGAGGCCGCTCGTAAGAACAAGAGAAAGTTCTACTAAGAAAATATCCCTCTTGCTTTGATTGCGCAGAGCGCCCAGCTTTCGAGCTGGGCGCTTTTTGCGGCTGTAGGGCGGAGGCATTGCCCTCTGCCCTACATTGCCGCCCTCGACATTCAATCTAAACATGGACAAATAGCAGAATGTGTGCTATGATAGCAGGGCAGAATAACCTTTTGGAGGTAACTATGGCATTTTCCATGCTGCCGTCCATCATTGTGGAAGCTGTGACCGATCTGACGCCGGATTTTCTGGCGGAGAGGGGCATCGAGCTTCTGATGCTGGATTTTGACAATACCATTGTCCCCTACACCACGGACATTCCGGAGCCTCTGATGGAGCAGTGGCTCTACGACATGAAACAGTCGGATATTAAGATCTGCGTCGTCTCCAATTCCAAGAACGACCGAGTCAGGCGCTTCTGCAGAAATTACGGCATCGACTGCATCACCCACGCGAAAAAGCCCTTCCCCAAGGGAATCCGGGAGTGTCTGGCCAAGTATGATCTGCCTGCATCCAAATGCGCGCTGGCAGGTGACCAGATCTTCACCGACACCATGGGCGCCCGGGGCTGCGGCCTGACGGCCATTCTGGTGACGGCCATCGACAACCACAATTTCTGGCTCAAGGCACGCCATGTGCTGGAGCTGCCCTTTATTTTCTTTGCACGAAACAGGAGGATCCATCATGAAGAATCTTGACAAATACCTGACCCTGCTCGCTGACGGTCAGGGCCTGCTGCTGACCAGCCGCTTCAGCCGCCACTACGGCGCCGAATTCGACATCGCCGAGGGCGTTGCCATCGTCACCAAGCGCGGCTGCCGCTACTTCACCGACTCCCGCTACATCGAGTCCGCCGAAAACGGCATTCAGGGCTTTGAGGTGCTGGACATCGCGGGACACGGCTACGTCAAGCGCCTGAACGACGCCATCGCCGACTTCGGCGTCACCGAGCTGGGCTTTGAGGAAAACTCTCTGACCTACGCCGAGTATATGCGCTATGAAAAGAACCTGAACTGCTCTCTCGTGCCCCGCGACGCCGAGATCAACGGCTTCCGCGGCACCAAGGAGGACTGGGAGCTGGAGCTCATGCGCAAGGCCCAGGCCATCACCGACAAGGCCTTCGCCGAGGTCTGCCCCCGGATCAAGGTGGGCATGACCGAGCTGGAGCTGCAGGCCGAGCTGATCTACTGCCTGTACAAGAACGGCGCCACCGGCCTTGCCTTTGACCCCATCGTGGTCTCCGGTCCCAATACCAGCCTGCCCCACGGCGTGGCAGGGGAGCGCGTCATCCGGGAGGGCGACTTCATCACCATGGACTACGGCGCCAGCTATATGGGCTACTGCTCCGATATGACCCGTACCGTGGCTGTGGGTTACGCCACCGAGGAAATGAAGACCGTCTACAACACGGTGCTCAAGGCCCAGCTGGCCGGTCTGGCGGCTTCCAAGGCCGGCGTCCCCGGCGAGGAGGTTGACCGCGCCGCCAGAGATGTTATCACCGAGGCCGGCTACGGCCCCTACTTCGGCCACGGCTACGGCCACTCCCTCGGTCTGGAGGTTCACGAGGCCCCCAGCCCCAATGCCAAGAATCCCGACCCCATGCCCCTGAAGGCAGTGGCCTCCGCCGAGCCCGGCATCTACCTGCCCGGCAAGTTTGGCGTCCGGATCGAGGACACCTGTGTCTATCTGGAGGACGGCGTTGAGATTTTGACCCACAGCCCCAAGGAGCTGATCGTAATTCCTGTGTAATTTCCAAAAAAATTCCCGTATCCCCTTGAAAAATGGGATATGATAGTGTAGAATGTACGGGAGCTTCTACGCGATAATACTTTTCGTTCCGTAAGGGACAGATATTTAGGAGGATATTTACTATGATTTCTGCAGGTGATATCAGAAACGGCGTGACTTTTGAGATGGACGGCAAGGTCATGCAGGTCATCGAGTTCCAGCACGTCAAGCCCGGCAAGGGTGCTGCTTTCGTCCGCGTCAAGATGCGTAACGTCATCACCGGCGGCGTGACCGAGACTTCCCTGAACCCCTCTGCCAAGTTCCCCACCGCTTTCATTGAGAGAAAGAAGATGGAGTATTCCTACAACGACGGCGAGCTGTACTACTTCATGGATCAGGAGACCTACGAGCTGGAGCCCCTGAACGGCGACGTTCTGGACGACTCCTTCAAGTTCGTCAAGGAGAACGACGTCTGCACCGTCCTGTCCTACAAGGGCAAGGTCTTCGGTGTCGAAGTTCCCAACTTTGTCGAGCTGGTCATCACGGAGACCGAGCCCGGCTTCGCCGGCAACACCGCCACCAACGTCACCAAGCCCGCCACCACCGAGACCGGCGCTGAGGTCAAGGTTCCCCTGTTCATCAACGAGGGCGACAAGATCCAGATCGACACCCGTACCGGCGAGTATCTGGGCCGCGCCAAGGGCTAATGCTTTTCGGGCGACTCTGTAAAGTCTTTTCCGCCCCGCTGGCGGATCTTTCGGCGCAGCTCTGCAGATCAAAAGCCTCGAAATACACAAAGTATTCTTTCGGTTTTGATCTTTGATCCGCACCAAAATCTCTCGCCATCCGGGCAAAAAAGCCTTTCCATCGGCGCCCAATATATCCGTATGAATCACATGGGGGCGATGAATCACATCGCCCCCTCTTTTCAAAAAAGGAGTATCATTATGACACTGTCTGAAAAGTCCGCATACCTCAAGGGCCTGATGGACGGCATGAAGCTCAGCACCGAGACCGACGAGGGCAAGATGATTGCCGCCATCGTGGAGCTGCTGGGTGATGTGACCAAGACCCTGAGCGACGTGCAGGAGACCACCATCGCCATTTCCGACGAGCTGGACGAGATCGAGGACGATCTGGACGCCATCGAGGATTTCATCATGTCCATGGACGAGGATGAGTTCGACGATGAGGATTTCGACGACGAAGACGAGGACGAGGATTACGACTTCGAGGATCTGGAGGAAGGCTTTGACTTCGGCGACGAGGAGACCACCATCTACGAGGTCACCTGCGCCTGCGGCGAGGTCATCGCATTCGACGAGGAGACTCTGGAAGAGGGCTCCATCGTCTGCGAAAACTGCGGCGAGAAGCTGGAGTTCTCCTTCGACGACGAGGACGAGGAGTAATTTTCAAAAGTTTGAGAGCGCACCTGTGAAGGTGCGCTCTTTTTGCGTAAAATCTGGATGCAGCCGTAGAGAACGGCTTTGGCCGTTCCGCGGGGTAATCTGATGTTTTGGGATATGATGGCGAATTTACAGCGGCCTACCCCCTCGCATTGGCGCGGCTGTGTATTTGTTGCGTACTGCGGAACGGTCATAACCGTTCCCTACATTATGTGCCCATAAATATTCTGGTGGCCCAGCTTGCGGCCAGGAATCCGACGAAATCGGCGATCAGGGCCGCCGGGACGGCGTACCTTGTTTTGTTGATGCCCCATGCGCCGAAGTAGACGGAGACGGTGTAGAATGTGGTTTCCGTGGAGCCCAGCATCACCGCAGCCGTCCGTCCGATGAGAGAATCCGGCCCGTGGGCGGTGATCAGCTCCGCCCCCACTGCCAGCGCGGCGCTGCCGCTGATGGGGCGGATGAGCAGGAGCAGCACCGTTTCCGTGGGGATGCCGAGGATGCCCAGAACAGGGGAGAGGGCGGCGGAAAGTGCTTCCAGCGCCCCGGAGGCCCGCAGCATCCCCACGGCGCTCAGCAGAACGATCAGCGCCGGAGCGATGGTCAGGAGCATCCGAAAGCCGTCCCGGGCGCCGTCCACAAGAACGTCGTAGGCGTTTTCTTTTTTGCGCAGTGCGGCGATGGCGGTCACCGCCAGAAGCAGCGGAACGATGTACTCACCCACGCCAGACCCTCCGAAAAAGCCGGGCCGCCATGAGTCCTGCGCAGACCGACAGGATGCTGCTGAGCCACACGGCGGGCAAAATGTCAAATGGCGCGGCACATCCGGCGCTTTGCCGCACGGCTGCCACGGTGGTGGGCAGAAGCTGGATGGACGCGGTATTCAGCACCACAAGACGGCACAGGCTGTCCGTGGCCCGGGCGGGGTCATGTTTGTCCCGGAGCTTTCCTGCCGCCCGGATGCCCATGGGAGTGGCGGCGTTGCCAAGGCCGAGGAGATTCGCCGTCACGTTGGCGCTCAGGTGTCTGGCCAGCTCCCTGTCCTGCCTGCTCTCCGGGAAGAGCCTGCCGAGAATGGGCCGCAGGAGCCCGGAAAGCCGCTCCGTCAGGCCGACCCTGTCCATGAGCTTTCCCAGCCCCGCCCACAGACACAGGGGGCCCGCCATGGCGATGCACAGCTGCACCCCCTGTGCCGCTCCGTCCAGCAGGGCGGAAGCGGTCTGCCCGCCCCGACCGTTCAGCAGCGAGAACACCGCCGCGGCGATCACCGCGATGGCCCAGAACCACGTCAGAAACATATGCAACCCCTCCAATCTCAGGGAAATACTATGCACAAAAGCCACAATGATTCTTGTGAAATGCGACAAAATCCATGACGGTGCAGAAAATAGATTTGACATGACACCCTTTTGTAAGTATAATAAAGTGGAACCGATTTTGGGTTTAGTTCTTTCGCTAGAGAAAGAAATTGAGGGGGACAACTGAATGAAATCTACTGGTATCATTCGCAAGGTGGATGAGCTGGGCCGCATCGTGCTGCCCATCGAGCTGCGTCGGACGCTGGACATCGCGGAGCGGGATGAGCTGGAGATCTACATGGAGGGCGACAGAATCATTCTGCAGAAGTTCGAGCCTTCCTGCGTCTTCTGCTCATCAAGCCGGGAGCTGGTCAGCTACCGCGGCAAGAACATCTGCCAGGAGTGCATCCGCAGCATGGGGAAGTACTAATGCAAAACGAAACCCGGAGCTTGGCTCCGGGTTTTTGTTTATTCATCGATGGAGAGGGCTGCATCATAGACCACATTCTTCGGCAGGTCCAATGCCTTGGCGGTCTGCTTGATGGCGTCCTTGCGGCTGAGGCCCTCGGACATGAGGCGCTTGACCATGGCACCGGCATCCTCGGCGGTGGGGACCTCTTTCTCCACAGGGGCGGCGCCGTCCACAATGAGGACGAACTCGCCCTTGGGGGCGTTTGCGGTGTAGCGCTCGATGGCCTCGCCCAGCGTGGTGCGGACCACCTCCTCGTGGAGCTTGGTCAGCTCCCGGCAGAGGGAGATCTTCCGGTCTTCGCCAAAGAACTCCGCAAGGTCTTCCAGCGTGGAGAGAAGCTTGTGGGGGGCTTCGTAGAAGATCATGGTGCGGGTTTCCCCGACGAGGGACTGAAGATGCTCCTTCCGGCTCTTTTTGGCGGTGGACAGGAAGCCTTCGAAGCAGAAGCGGCCCGTGGGCAGGCCGGAGATAGACAGCGCCGTGATGACCGCGCAGGGGCCGGGGATGGCAGTGACGGTAATTCCGTTTTCCGCGCACAGGCGTACCAGATCCTCGCCGGGATCGGAGATGGCGGGGCTGCCTGCGTCAGACACCAGCGCGCAGGTCTCGCCGGCCAGAATCCGTTCTAAAATCACATTGCCCTTGAAGGCCTTGTTGTGCTCGTAGTAGCTGACAAGGCTTTTTTTGATGCCCAGATAATTCAGAAGCTTCAGGCTCACCCGGGTATCCTCGGCGGCGATGAAGTCGGCTTCCTCCAGCGTGCGGCGGCAGCGCTCGGAGATGTCCCCCAGATTGCCGATGGGCGTGGGGACGAGATATAACATTCCGGCCATGATAGGGCCTCCTTATTGGTGATAGATTCGTTTGTAATCCGCGGTGGGCGTTCCGTCGGCATGGTACAGCGTCAGCTCCTCGAGGATCAGTCCCGGCTTGCCGCCCTTGCGGCAGGAGAGCAGGATCAGACTGACCGGAGCTCCGGGCCGGTGGCGCACAAGACGCAGACGCTTGGGCTCCAAGCCTGCGGAGACGGCTTCAAAACAGAGCTCTGCCAACCGCTCGGGCTTGTGGACGAGGAAGAAATCTCCGCCGAAGCGCAGGGCCTTTGAAGCGGCGGCGAATAGATCCCGGGGCGTGCAGCAGTCCTCCCGGCGGGCGAGGGGATCCCGGCTGTGGGCGGCACCGCCGGAGAAATAGGGGGGATTGGACAGGCAGACGTGGAAGGACCCCGGTTCATAGGGCATAGTCCGCAGATCGGCGCATAGACTGAACAGCCGGGAGTCGAGGCCGTTGCGGCGGATGTTTTCAGCAGCGGCGGCATGGGCGTGTTCGTCCAGCTCGATGCCGGTGACGGTGCAGCCGGCATTTTTTGCGCACAGCAGAAGTCCCAGCGTGCCGCAGCCGGAGCCCAGATCGAGGATCCGGGCGTTCTTCGGCAGCCGGACGAAGTCCGCCAGAACCATGGAATCGGTGCTTAAGGGGAAGCCGTCTGTCAGATCCAATGTAAAATCAGTTGCAATATATTCCATAAAAACACGGCATAGAAAATTAGCCTGCAGGCGAGGGCCTGCAGGCTAACTGTCTTTGGGATGAGAAAAAATTACTCTTCCTCGATGGCCTCGACGGGGCACTGATCAGCGCAGGCGCCGCAGGAAACGCAGACGTCGGGGTTGATCTCGTACTTGCCGTCGCCCTCGGAGATAGCCTCGACGGGGCACTGGTCGGCGCAGGAGCCGCAGGAGACGCAAGCGTCGGTAATCTTGTAAGCCATGATATTTCCTCCCATAAGTATTGTTTGTCAGCCACGGTATGAAGTAGCTTGGTTCTATTCTAGCACGCTTTTTGGAAAAATCAATTCCTTTTTTCAAAAACGTCCGTATATTTTTTACCGGCCTTGGTGAAAATTCCCCGTAGTCAGGAGGTGAGGTCATGCGATACAGCCAGCAGGCTGCGGATGTCATCGTCGGTGCGGCGGCCCGGGCCCGGAAGCTGGGCCACAGTTTCGTGGGCAGCGTCCATCTGCTCATGGCTCTGTGCGCGTCTTCGGAGGAGACCGGGATGCTGCTGCGCAGCGCATCGGTGACGGAGAAATTTGTCCATGACGCGGCGGCGGTGCTCTGCGGGGTGGGGTGTGCCCGGCTTCCGCTGCCTCAGGGATTTACCCGGGAGGCGAAGCAGATCCTGCGTCTGGCGGGGTCTGAGGCCCAGCTCATGGGCAGCCCGCAGGTCTGGCCCCTGCATCTGATGCTGGCGCTGACCCGGCGGCATGGGTCCACCGCAGTGCTGGTGCTGCGCATTGCCGGGGCAGACCCGGATGAGCTCTTCACCATGGGATTGGAGTGCCGGTTTCGGATGGACGGACGGCAGAGGTCAAAGGAGGGTGTTTCCATGAAATTACTGGATCAGTTCAGCGAGGATCTGCTGCTCAAGGCGGCGTCCATGGACCCGGTCATCGGCCGGGAGGAAGAGATCGACACGGTCATCGGGATTTTAAGCCGGAAAAACAAGAACAATCCCGCCTTGGTGGGGGAACCCGGCGTGGGCAAGACCGCCATCGCCGAGGGGCTTGCCCAGCGGATCGCGTCGGGGAATGTGCCGCCGCAGCTGAAGGACAAGAAGTTCTACAGCCTGAACATGGCGAATCTGGTGGCAGGGACGAAATACCGGGGTGAATTTGAGGAACGGCTGCGGGATGTGCTGGAGGAGATCAAGCGCGCGGGGGATGTGATCCTCTTTGTGGATGAGATGCACACCATCGTAGGTGCAGGCGCCGCCGAGGGGGCCATCGATGCGGCGAATATCCTGAAGCCGGCACTGGGCCGGGGAGAGATCCAGATGCTGGGGGCCACCACTTTGGAGGAGTACCGCAAGTGCATCGAGAAGGATCCGGCCCTTGAGCGCCGGTTCCGGCCGGTGACGGTGAGAGAGCCCAGCACCGAGGGGACGCTGGAGATCCTCCGGGCCCTGCGTCCGGGTCTGGAGCGGCACCATGGGCTGCGGATCCGGGAGGAGACGCTGAACGAGGCGGTTCGGATGTCTGTGCGGTATTTGCCCGATCTGTACCTGCCCGACAAGGCCATCGATCTGGTGGACGAGGCGGCCAGCCACGCCCGGCTGGAGGAGCTCAGCGGCACGAGGAAACAGTGGCGGCAGGATCTGGAGCGGGAGCTCAGCGAAGCGGTCCGGGACAGCCGCTATGAGCAGGCGGCCCAGCTGCGGGATCGAATGCAGCAGCTGGCCCAGCACAATGCGGAGCCGAGGCGCAGCCGCAGCGTGACGGCGCAGGACGTGGCGTGGGCCGTCAGCATCCGCACGGGCATCCCTGTGGGCAAGCTCACCGCCGACGAGCGGCAGCGGCTGCTGGAGCTGGAGCAGACCCTCTCCGCGCAGGTGATGGGGCAGACTGAAGCGGTGGGCAAGGCCGCGGCCTGCCTGCGCCGGGGGCTGTCGGGGCTGCGGGATGAAAACCGGCCGGTAAGCTGCATGCTCTTCGCGGGCCCCACGGGAGTGGGTAAGACAGAGCTTTGCCGGGCCATTGCCCGGGAGCTGTTCGGAACGGCGGAGGCCATGATCCGGCTGGACATGTCGGAATTCATGGAAAAGCAGGCGGTGGCCCGGCTGATCGGTGCGCCTCCGGGCTATGTGGGCTATGAGGAGGGCGGCAAGCTGACGGAGGCGGTGCGGCGGCGGCCCTACTGTCTGGTGCTCCTCGATGAGCTGGAAAAGGCCCATCCGGATGTGGCGAATGTACTGCTGCAGATCATGGAGGAGGGAGTCCTGACGGACTCCGCCGGGCGGCGGGTGAGCTTTCGCAATGCGGTGGTGGTGATGACCACCAACTCCGGCGCCGAGGTGGTATCCGAGGGGCTGGGCTTCAATCCCGGCGGCCGGGCGGGCCGGACGGAGGCATGCCTGCGCCAGAGCTTCACGCCGGAGTTTCTCGGGAGGCTGGATGAGATTCTGGTCTTCAAGCCTCTGGGAAAGGACATCATGGAGGCCATCGCGGAGAAATACCTCTCCGAGCTCCGGACCCGGGCGAAAAAGCAGGGGATGGAGCTGAGGCTGCCCCGGGAGCTGGCGGGGGTGCTGGCGCAGAAATGCGGCACCAAATCCGGAGCACGGCAGATGCGCAGTCTGATCCAGAGCCGGGTTGAGGGGCCCCTCTCCGTCCATCTGCTCCAAAAGGGGACGGTGGGGGCCGTCAGTGGAGCGCTGGTGGGGGAGGAATTGGTCTTTTCCTGAATGGCAAATGCCTTCGAAAGTTATCGAACAACCGTTCGAAATACAAATATCCGGCGAAATTACCCGAAAATAATTTCATTTTTCAGAAATATGCCGTTGATTTCTGTGGGGAGGTGTTGTATACTGTAAATGGAGTAAAGTGGATGCTCAGTGGTAGTAAAATGGAGTGGAGGTGAGACGAATGATCGGAAAGTACCCGGCAAAGATGGACGACAAGAACCGACTGTTTGTGCCCGCGAAGCTGCGCGGGGAGCTGGGCAATACTTTCTATGTGACCATCGGCGTCAACTGCGGTCATCGCTGTCTCACCGTGTATACCGAGGACGGCTGGCAGCGGCTCATCGACAAGTACGATCAGCTGCCCATCGCCATGAAGTCCGGTGCCACCAGCCTGCTGTTCAGCAACGCCACCGAGTGCAATCCCGACAAGCAATTCCGCTTCACCCTGACCCAGAACCTGATGGACTACGCCGGCATCGGCAAGGATGTGGTCATCGTGGGCCGTGCCGGTCAGGCGGAGATCTGGGATCAGGCCCGCTACGCAGCATTTGAGCAGGAGTCCCTGACTCCCGAAAAACTTTTGGCATCTCTGGAGGCGATTGGCCTGTGAGTGAGTTTCATCATGTTTCCGTTTTGCTGGATGAATGCATCCAAGCTTTGAATATCAAACCCGATGGGATCTACGTGGACGGCACCCTTGGCGGCGCCGGACACTCCTCCCAGATCGCTGCCCGGCTCACCACCGGACGGCTCATCGGCATTGACCGGGACCCCAAGGCCCTGAAGGCCGCCGGGGAGCGCCTTGCTCCCTACGCAGACCGGGTCACGCTGGTCCACAGCAATTTCAGCCAGCTCGATGAGGTGCTCGAAAACTTAAGCATTGAGGGCGTCGACGGCATTCTGCTGGATCTGGGCGTGTCCTCCCCCCAGCTGGACGAGGCCGAGCGCGGCTTCAGCTACATGGCCGACGCCCCGCTGGATATGCGCATGAACTCCGAGGATTCCCTGACCGCCCATGAGGTGGTCAATACATGGCCCCGGGAGGAGCTGCGCAGAATTCTCTATGAATACGGCGAGGAGCGCTACGCGCCCCAGATCGCCGCAGCCATCGACAGAAGACGCGCGGAAAAGCCCATCGAGACCACGCTGGAGCTGGTGGATGTCATCCGCTCCGCCATGCCCCCCGCGGCTCTGCGGGAGAAGCAGCATCCCGCCAAGCGGAGCTTTCAGGGCATCCGCATCGCCGTCAACGACGAGCTGGGCGCTGTGGGCCGGGTTCTGGAGGTGGCCGTTCCCAAGCTGAACAAGGGCGGCAGACTGGCCATCATCACCTTCCATTCCCTCGAAGACCGGCTGGTGAAGAACGGTATGGCCGCCAATGCCAAGGGCTGTACCTGCCCGCCGAATTTCCCGGTGTGCATTTGCGGCAACAAGCCCAAGGTCAAGCTCATCAGCAAAAAGCCCATCGTCTCCGGCTCCGAGGAGCTCGAGCGCAATCCCCGGGCCCGCAGCGCCAAGCTGCGCGTCTGCGAGAAGCTGTAATACTACTTAACTACCCCAAAAGGAGCGATGCGTCATGGCACGCAAGTTTAACGATCGATATGTGCGCTTCTACACCGCCGGATCCGCCGCAGCAAAGGTGGAGCCCGTGGAGCGCAGAGCGTCGCTGCCCGAATATCAGAAAACCGAATCCAAGCGCAAGCCCATCCCCTTTGACCCCTTCGCCTTTGCAGGCAGCGCTATGGCCATTTTTCTGGCTGTGCTGATGCTGGTGGGCCTGTTTCAGGTGGCGGCCGTCACCGCAGAGATCCATGAACTGGAGACGCAGCTGATGACGCTGGAAATGGAGGAAGCGGTGCTGGCGGAGCGCTATGAAAGCGGCTACGATCTGGACGAGGTTCGGATCGCCGCAGAGTCCATGGGCATGATCCCCATGGAGGAGGCCACCCACATTCAGGTGGACGTCCCCACCCAGACTGCCCAGACTGTTCAGCTGAGCTGGTGGGACACGGTCCTGCTGAGCCTGCGGGACATTTTTGCATAAACGACCATTCGGTTCATACACTATGGCAGATGCTTTCATGGGCAGCGGGGCGTACCCTCTGCCCATTGATGCTACCATGGGAAAGGCCGGGTGGTTCCGTGAGGAAAGGAAAACACGCAAGCTACCGCCGCATCCGGGCAGATTCCGGGCAGCACCGCCGGATCAGAATTGTGATGGCGGTACTGGGAGCGGCGGCTTTTTTGCCGGTGCTGGTGCGGCTGAGCTTGCTGATGGTGGCGTCCTATGATGCCTATTCGGCGCTGGCGCTGGCCAATCAGTCCCGGACGACGCAGGTGCAGTCGCCCCGGGGCGTGATCTACGACCGAAATATGAATATCCTCGCCGGATCGGAAACGGTGGAGAATGTGTACATAGACCCCCGGGAGCTGCAGCAGACCGGGACAGATATTGATGATATGGCCCGGACGCTGGCACGGATTCTGGAAGTGGACGAGAGCCGGGTGAAAAAACTGGCGGGGGACAGGAGCCTTCGCTACCATCTGATCGCACCCCGGGTTCCGGAGCAGACCGCCGCCGAGATCCGGGCGTATATTGAAAAGAGCGAAATCGAGGGCATCCATCTGGAGCCGGATTCCAAGCGGTATTATCCCTATGGTTCTCTTGCGGCACAGGTCATCGGCTTCACCAACGCATCCAATGACGGCGCCGAGGGCATCGAGGCTGCCTACGATGCATTTCTCTCCGGCAGCGGCGGGAAGACCGTCACCACCAAGGGTAACAACGAAATGGATATGCCGTTCTCGGTGGAGCGCTACCTCACCGGTACCGCAGGAGCGGATCTGGTGACCACGCTGGATGTGACGGTGCAGATGGCGCTGGAAAATCAGATGCAGCTTGCCATCGAGCGCTACGATGTGCAAAATGGGGCATTCGGCATCGTCATGGATGTGGACACCGGCGAGATCCTCGCCATGGCCACGCTGGGAAGCTACGATCCCAACCAATATCTTGAGATCGGCGACGCCGACGTGGAAGCGGAGCTTGAAAGCCTGCGGCTGGATTATCTCCGATATCCAGAGGATTCCCCCGAATACACCGGGAAAAAGGCAAAATACCGGGATGCCCTCGTGGCGGCGCGGCTGAAGCAGTGGCGAAACCGCTGTATCTCCGACGGCTACGAGCCCGGTTCGACATTCAAAACCATCACCCTTGCAGCCGCCATCGACTGCGGCGCCGTGACGGAGAATACCCGCTTCGCCTGCTCCGGCGCGGAGCAGATCCCCGGACGAAGCCAGCTTCTGCACTGTTGGAGAAGTCAGGGCCACGGGGGACAGGTTACGGCACAGGCTCTGCAGAACAGCTGCAATCTGGCCTTTGCCCATATCGGGCTCAAGCTGGGCGGGGAACGGTTTTATGAGTATGTGAAGAATTTCGGCATCCTCGAAAAGACCGGCATCGATCTGGCGGGAGAATCCGGCGGCGTGTTTTTCTCCAAGGAGCTCATCACCGATACCGATAAATGGGGCACCGCGTCGCTGACCTCCGGCTCCTTTGGGCAGACCTTTAAAATCACGCCCCTGCAGCTCGTCCGTGCGGTGGCGGCAGTGGTCAACGGCGGAAAGCTTCTGGAGCCCTATATTGTGTCTGAGGTCATCGACGCCGAAGGCAACACCCTCCTGAAGCAGGAGCCCACGGTGCTGGGAACCCCAATTTCTGAAGAAACATCCCGGATCATGTGTGGTATGATTGAGT
This sequence comes from Oscillospiraceae bacterium, assembly GCA_017507425.1. Taxonomy (GTDB): domain Bacteria; phylum Bacillota; class Clostridia; order Oscillospirales; family Oscillospiraceae; genus Faecousia. The sequence goes on from JAFWAZ010000091.1 coordinate 13,013, forward strand.
CGGTGGTGACGGAAGGAACTGCCAAAAATGCCGCCGTAGCCGGTTTTCGGGTGGGCGGCAAGACCGGAACCAGCGAGAAAATTGACGTTTTTGATGAGAATGGCCAAAGGGTGCGGGATAAAATCGTGTCATTTGTGGGGCTTGCGCCGATGGACGATCCGCGGTATATTATATTAGTGGGACTGGATACTCCCAGCCCCTCCACGGGGATCTATATCTCCGGCGGCGTCATGGCGGCCCCCACGGTGGGCGCCGTGATGGCGGACATCCTGCCCTATCTGGAGGTTCCGCGGGCCGAGGAGCCCGTATTCACGGAGGTTCCCGATCTGACCGGGCTGACATCCAAGGAAGTACAGAATGTGTTGACCGATGCCGGGCTGACCCCCTCTGTGCAGGGCACCGGTGAAACCGTCACCGCCCAGCTTCCGGGCTCCGGTACAACGCTGGAGCAGGGGAGTCAGGTGCTCGTGTATTTCGGGGAAGACATGCCCGAAACCGTGACCGTCCCGGACTTCACCGGCATGACCCCCGCACAGGCGGCGCAGGCCGCAAACAAGGCCGGCGTGACGATCCGCTTCGCCGGAAACCCTGACTTAAACCATCCCATACAGGTGCAGCTGCAGGACATTCCGCCCCAAACGGCGGCGGCCCCGGGCAGCACCGTAACCATAACCTTTACCGACCCGACGGCGCGGGACTGACGCGCCCATAAAGGAGTACCAATGAAATTATCGGAGCTTTTGAAAGATATCAACGTTCTGGCTTCCAATGTTTCCATGGAGCTGGACATCGACCATGTGGCCTACGACTCCCGCAGGGTGCAGCGCGGCGGCCTGTTTGTCGCCGTCACCGGCTTTGCCGCCGACGGCAACCGCTTCATTCCCATGGCGCTGGAAAAGGGTGCGGCGGTCATCGTCACCGCCAAGAAGCCCGAGGGCGATGTGCCCTATGTGCTGGTGGAATCCGACCGGCAGGCACTGGCCCTGATCGGCTGCAATTTCTACGGCCATCCCGCCAGATCCATGAAGATGGTGGGCGTCACCGGCACCAACGGCAAGACCTCCGTGACGCTGCTTTTGAAGCATGTTCTGGAGAAGACCGTGGGAGCCAAGGTGGGCCTCATCGGCACCACCGCCAATATGATCGGCGAGGAGGTCATCCCCACCGAGCGCACCACCCCCGAGAGCTTCGAGCTGCAGGGTCTGTTTGCCCGGATGCGCGATGCCGGCTGTACCCATGTGGTCATGGAGGTAAGTTCCCATGCCATTGCCCTCGACCGGGTGGCGGGCGTGCGGTTTGATGCCGCGGGCTTTACAAACCTGACGGAAGACCATCTGGATTTCCACAAGACCATGGACCACTACTGCGACACCAAGGCGGAGCTGTTCAGGCGCTGCGATGTGGGCATCATCAACGCGGACGACAGCTATGCCAGCCGCTTTCTGGATGCCGCCGCCTGTGAAGTCCTCACCACCTCCGTGGCGGGAGAGGGCAGACTGATCGCCAAGGGCTTGGAGCTCCGGGCCGACGGCATCGACTTCACCGCCGTGCTGGACGGCCGGGAGGTTCCCGTTTCCCTCGGTATTCCCGGCAAATTTACCGTATATAATGCACTGACGGTGCTGGGCCTCGCGGTTGGCCTCGGCATCGATCTGGCAGACGCCGCCGCTGCGCTGGCCGACGCCCCCGGCGTCAAGGGCCGGGTGGAGGTGGTTCCCACCCCCGGCACCGATTATACCGTCCTCATCGACTATGCCCACACCCCCGACGGACTGGAGAATGTCCTGTCCGCCGTCCGGGGCTTCTGCAAGGGCGAGGTGATCTCCGTCTTCGGCTGCGGCGGCGACCGGGATCCCATCAAGCGCCCCATCATGGGCCGCATCGGTACCGAGCTGGCTGACAAGGCCATCATCACCTCCGACAACCCCCGTACCGAGGAGCCCGCAGCCATCATCGCCGACATCACCCCCGGCGCCGACGAGACGGGCAAGGACTACGAGGTGGTCATCGACCGGGTGGAGGCCATCCGCCGGGCCATGACCATTGCAAAGAAGGACGACATCATTGTTCTGGCCGGCAAGGGCCACGAGACATACCAGGAGATCCACGGCGTCAAGCATCACATGGATGAGCGCGAGATCGTGGCTGACATTCTGGAGGAAAAGAAGGGATAATCATGGGCAGAATCACGCTGAAACAGGCCGCTGCTTGGTGCGGCGGCACCATCGACCCCAAGTACGCCGATGTGGAGTTCCTCGGCGCCAACAATGACACCCGGATCATCAGGGAGGGCCAGCTCTTCATCGCCCTGAAAGGCGCCAGAGACGGCCACGACTTCATCCCCATGGCACTGGAAAAGGGTGCTGCCGCCGTCCTCTGCGAGCGCTGCGACGGAGATTATCCTGCCATCGTGGTGCCCGACACCCGCATCGCGCTGGGTCAAATCGCCAATGGCGAGCGCAGGCGCATCGGCATGAAAGTGGTGGGCGTCACCGGCTCCGTGGGCAAGTCCACCACCAAGGAGATGATCTCCACGGTGCTTGAGTCCACCTACCGAACCGCCAAGACCCCCGCAAACCACAACAACGACATCGGCATGCCCATGGGCATCCTCGCTATGCCCGAGGACACCGAGGTGGCCGTTCTGGAGATGGGCATGAACCACTTCCGGGAGATGGCATATCTGAGCGGCATCGGACAGCCCGACCTTGCGGTCATCGTCAACATCGGCACCATGCACATCGAGCACCTCGGCTCTCAGGAGGGCATCCTGCAGGCCAAGCTGGAGATCCTCGAGGGCATGGCGGCAGATGCGCCCGTGCTGCTCAACGGTGACGACAAGTACCTCAAGACCGCCTCCTGCGGACTGCATCCCGTGACCTATTTCGGCGTGGGAGAGAACTGCGCTGTCCGGGGCCTTGCTCCTGAGATCAGCACCGGCTTTGTCCGCTTCCGGGCCAGTGCGCGCGGGGAGGAATTTCACGTGGAGCTGCCTGTGGAGGGCGAGCACTTCGTCTGCGATGCGCTGGCGGCGGTGGCCGTGGGCCTGCAGCTGGGCGTGGCTCCCGCGAAGATTCAGGAGGCTCTGGCCAATTTCCGGAACATGGCAGGCCGGCAGGAGATCTATGAAAAGAACGGCTTCACCGTCATTTCCGACTGCTATAATGCCGGCCCCGAGTCCATGGCTGCTGCACTGAAGGTGCTGGGCCGTCAAAAGGGCCGGAAGATCGCGGTCTTGGGCGATATGCTGGAGCTGGGTGCCTGCACCCAGGCGGAGCATTACAGAGTAGGCCGTCTGGCTGCTGAGCAGGCAGATAAGCTCTTGGCCTACGGTCCCAACGGCGTCCGCATGGAAAAGGGCGCCATCACCGGCGGCATGGTTCAGGGCGCAGCCCGCTCCTTTACCGACCGGCGGCAGCTGGTTCTGGAGCTCAAGCGCATCGCCCGTCCCGGCGACGTGCTGCTGTTCAAGGGCAGCCGGGGCATGCACATGGAGCTGGCGCTGGAACAGTTTTTTGCTGACGACAAATAAAGAGAGGTAGATAGATATGATGAATGTGATCCTTACCATTCTGGTGGCATTCCTGCTGACCCTGTGGCTGGGGCGGATTGTCATTCCTGCCCTGCGGGCTCTGAAGGCCGGTCAGGCCATCCGGGAGGACGGCCCTACCTGGCACAACAGCAAAGCCGGTACCCCCACCATGGGCGGTCTGATGTTTATGGCTGCGGCGCTGGTGTGTGTTGTGGTCTTCGGCTTTACCGGAATGATGAGCGGTGATTTTTCCGCGATGTATGTCCTGCTGCTGGCTCTGTGCTTCGGTCTGGTCGGTTTTCTGGACGATTTCTTCAAGGTCAAATATAAGCGCAATCTGGGCCTGACCTCCATTCAGAAGGCCTGTCTGCAGATGGCCGTTTCCGCGATTTTCCTGTATATCCTGTACAAGGAGGGCATCATGTCCGCCTCCCTGTATATCCCCTTTGTGAATGTGAGCTTTGAGCTCCATCCCATTGCATACATTTTCTTCGCCATGTTCGTCTTCGTGGGCTGCGTCAATGCGGTCAACCTGACCGACGGTCTGGACGGCCTTTCTTCCTCCGTCACCGTCATCGTCATGGTGTTTTTCACCGCCGTGGCCGTGGCCATGGAGCGCTTCACGCTGGCCATTCTGCCTGCGTCTCTGATCGGCGGTCTGGCTGCTTTCCTGTGCTACAACTGGAAGCCCGCCAAGGTCTTCATGGGCGACACCGGCTCCCTGTTCCTCGGCGGCGCCGTCTGCGGCACTGCTTTTGCACTGGATATGCCTCTGGTGCTGATCATGGTGGGCATCATCTACATCATTGAGACCATGTCCGTCATCCTGCAGGTGGGCTACTTCAAGCTGACCCACGGCAAGCGTCTGTTCAAGATGGCTCCCATCCACCACCACTACGAGAAGTGCGGCTGGTCCGAGGAGCGCATCGACCTGACCTTCGCCGGCATCACCGCCGTCATGTGTATTCTGGCATGGTTCGGCGTATCCGGCAGATTTTAAGTTGAAAATTGAAAATTGAAAGTGGAAAGTTGGGCAAGACTTTCAGCCTTCCACTTTCAACTTTCCGCTGGCGAAAGCCGGAGAGGTGCGGTTTTGAGAGAATTACGCTTCCGCACCAATGAGGGCCCCGCTTCCTCGCGGGCAAACGGGGTGGATCCGGTGTTTCTGATTCTGGTGCTGGTGCTGCTGGGATTGGGGCTCGTGATGCTCTGGTCTGCAAGCTACGCCCAGAGCGAATTCGATTCGGGCTACACGGAATCCACCCGATATTTACGAAAGCAGGCCGTATGTGCCCTGCTGGGGCTGGGCTGTATGGCTTTCTTCAGCCGGGTTCCGACGGAACTCTGGCGAAAATACGCGTGGCACCTCTATGCAGCCTCCATTGCGCTGCTGCTGGCGGTGCTGCTGGTAGGGCAAAGCGTCAACGGTGCGAAGCGGTGGGTGTCCATCGCGGGCATCCAGTTCCAGCCCTCGGAGATCGCAAAATTTGCGGTGATCCTCGTCTTTGCCCGGCTGAGCCGGGAATTCGGCCCCCGGGCGGAGGAATTCCGGTACGGGGTTCTGGGCTTCGGGGCCGCCCTGATGGGCATTCTGGTGCCGCTGGCACTGGAGAAGCACCTGTCCGCCATTCTGCTCATCGGCATGGTGGCGGTGGTGATGATGTTCCTTTCCGGAACGAGAGTGAAATATCTGCTGCTGGGAGCGGCGGGAGCCGTGGTTTTCGTGCTGGTGTACATCACGTTCATGGGCTACGCCGGAGATCGGGTCACCGCATGGCTCGATCCCAATTCCGACCCCAGCGACACGGGTTACCAGATTTTGCAGTCCCTCTACGCCATCGGCTCGGGAGGGGTCTTCGGTCTGGGCTTCGGCAGGAGCAGGCAGAAGTACCTGTATCTGCCCTTTCAATACAACGACTATATTTTCGCCATCGTATGCGAGGAGCTGGGATTGGTGGGCGCGGCGGTCATTGTGGCTATGTTCGCGGCTCTGATCCTGCGGGGATACCACATCGCCCTCCACGCCCGGGATCGGTTTTCCGGGATGCTGGCTGCGGGCCTGACCACGCTGATGGCGGTTCAGACGGTGCTCAACCTCTGCGTTGTCACCAATTTGCTGCCCTCCACCGGCATCGCCCTGCCGTTTTTCTCCTATGGGGGAACGGCGCTGGCGGTGAATCTGGGGGAAATGGGCATCATCCTCGGCATCTCCCGGCAGCGGGAGGAGGCCGCATCACAGGAGGACGCGTTATGAATGTCATATTTACCTGCGGCGGAACCGGCGGTCACATCAATCCCGCCATCGCTCTGGCCAACACCCTGCGGCAGCGGGATCCGAGCTGCAGGATCCTCTTCATCGGCTCCGTCGGTGAGATGGAGGAGCAGCTCGTGCCCAAGGCGGGCTATGAGATCAGGTGCCTGCCCGGCTCCCGGTTCTTCCGGCAGCTGAGTTTCAAAAACATCAAGCGCAATGTGCAGGGTGTGGGCAAGATCCTCTCTGCCCTCAACGGAGCCCGGAAGATCATCCGGGAATTCAAGCCCGACGTCATCGTGGGCACCGGCGGCTATGCCAGCTTCCCCGCTTTGTTCATGGGTAGCCGTATGGGCATCCCCACCTGCGTCCACGAGGCCAACGCCGTCCCCGGTCTGGCCACCCGTCTGGCGGCCGGCAGCGCCGACCGGATTCTGGTGAATTTCGCGGAAAGCGGCAAGGCCTACAAGCAGCAGGACAAGGTCACCTGTGTGGGCATGCCTGTCCGCTCCGAGTTCCTCTACACCAAGCGCGCTGACGCAAGGCGTGAGCTGGGCCTCGATGAGCGGCCCCTGATCGTCTCCGCCTTCGGCTCTTTGGGCGCCAAGTCCATGAACGAAGCCATGGCGGAGTTCATGAAGATCGAAACGGAGAAGGGCCTGCCCTTCCAGCACATCCACGCCACCGGCTCATACGGCTGGGAGTGGATGCCGGAGCTGGTCAGAAGCAAGGGCGTTGATCTGAGCGCCGACAAGAGCATCGACATGCGGGAGTACATCTACAACATGCCCACCCTGATGGCGGCGGCGGATGTGTTCATCAGCCGTGCGGGCGCCTCCAGCTGCAATGAGATCGCCGTGTCCGGCACACCCTGCATCCTGATCCCGTCTCCCAATGTCACCGACAACCATCAGGAGAAGAACGCCCGCATTGTGGAGAGCCGGGGCGGCTGCGTGTTGCTTCTGGAAAAGGAATGCACCGGCCAGCGTCTCTATGACGAGGTGGTGGCCCTTCTGGGCGACGAAGAGAAGTGCCGCGCCATGCGCAGGGCGCTGATGGAATCCTCCATGCCCGATTCCGCCGACCGCATCTGCGACATCATCACCGAGCTGGCCAAGAAATAACCCCCGAGGAGGGACACTATGGATACGAAACAGAAGAAGCGCCGTCCCGCCCCAAAGGCGAAGGCTGCGCCAAAGAATACAAAGGCAGCGACAACACGGCGCCGCAAGACTGCGGCACCGGATACCCCTGACCGGGAGGAACGCAGCCGCCGCATCCAGAAGCGCCGGAAGGCAAAGGCAGCCAATCCTCCCAAGGTGCAGCGGGTCATCCGTCCGCCCAAGGAGGAGGTTCCCAATGTGGTCTACACGGCACCCAAGCCCCTGCGCCGGGGAAAGATCCTGTGGAAGCTGGCGAGCATGGCCGCCGTTGTGGCAGCCATCTTCATGGGCCTGTCCGTGTTTTTCCGGGTGGACACCATTGCGGTGGCCGGCGCGGACAAATACACCCCGTGGATGATCCGTCAGGCCTCCGGTGTACAGATCGGCGATGCGCTGCTGTCCATCGGCGAAGCCCGGGTCGCCAGCCGGATCCGGATGGAGCTGCCCTTTATCGATGACATCAAGGTGGGCATCCGGCTTCCGGGCACCGTGGAGATTCAGGTGACGGAGCTGCAGGTGACCTACTCCATCGAGGACGAGAACGGCACATGGTGGCTGATCGCCTCCAACGGCCGTGCTGTAGAGCAGGTGACGCTGGAAACGGCGCTGGGCTACACCCGGGTGGAGGGTCTTGTGATCCGCACGCCCCAGCCCGGTCAGGCTGTGACCGCCGTTCCCGGCAAGATCGTCGATCCCGATGACGGCAGTGCCATCGAGCTGGATCAGACTGACGCGGACGCCCAGCTGGCTACCCTGATCTCGATCCTGCAGGGATTGGAGCGTAACCGCATCATCGGTCAGATCGCCCTCATCGATGTGACGGATGTGAATCATATGCGCCTTCAGTACCCGCAGTTTTTGACCGTCCTTTTGGGCGATGCAGACCGCATGGATTACAAGCTGGGCTATCTGGCCTCGGCGCTGGAAAAGCTGGAGGACAACCAGAGCGGCGAGCTGGATCTGACGCTGGAATACACCGAAGATGCCGTTTTTACCCCAACCCGCTGACGAAACCCCGATTGTTTACAAAATCTTTCAAATAAATTCAGATTTTCTATTGACCAATCGGGGATTTCAGGGTAGAATGTACAGGTAACAATGTAAATTGTGGCCCCAGGGCCAACCCCAATATACATAGGAGGATATTTATTATGTCTGAAATGTTTGCAGATCGCGTTGTGAAGATCAAGGTCATTGGCGTCGGCGGCGCCGGCAACAATGTTATCAATCGTATGCTGGAGTCCGAGGTCAACGGCGTTGACTTCATGGTTATCAACACCGACAAGCAGGACCTGAACAAGTCCACCTGCCCCAACAAGCTGCAGATCGGCGAGAAGCTGACCGGCGGTATGGGCGCCGGCTCCAAGCCCGACATCGGCCGCAAGTCCGCCGAGGAGTCCCGGGCTGCCATTGCCAAGATTCTCGAGGACACCGATATGGTCTTCATCACCGCCGGCATGGGCGGCGGCACCGGTACCGGCGCTGCTCCCATCGTGGCTGATCTGGCCCGCGAGGCCGGCATCCTGACCGTCGGCGTCGTCACTAAGCCCTTCAAGTTTGAGGGTGCCAACCGTATGCGTCAGGCCGAGGCCGGTATCGCCGAACTGGCCGAGAAGGTCGACTCCCTGATCGTCATCCCCAACGACCGTCTGAAGTACGTCACCGACCAGAAGATCACCTTCGCCAACGCATTCGGCATCGCTGACGACGTCCTGAAGCAGGCTGTCACCTCCATCTCCGAGCTGGTTGCCTACTCCGAGCGCGTCATCATCAATCTGGACTTCGCTGACGTTTCCGCCGTCATGAAGGACGCAGGCCGCGCTCACATGGGCGTGGGCATCGCCTCCGGCCGCGAGAAGGCTGAGCAGGCTGCTCTGGCCGCCGTTTCCAGCCCCCTGCTGGAGACCTCCATCAACGGCGCTACCGGCGTTCTGGTCAACGTCACCGGCTCCTCCGAGCTGACCCTGGACGATGTGGAGACCGCTGCCGGTATCGTGCAGGAGGCCGCCAACCCCGACGCCAACATCGTCTTCGGCGCCACCGTGTCCGAGGACTTCGAGGACGAGATGCGTGTCACCGTCATCGCCACCGGCTTTGAGGGC
>JAFWAZ010000092.1 GCA_017507425.1 Oscillospiraceae bacterium
CCCTCTGAGAGGGGGCTGTCAGCGTCAGCTGACTGGGAGAGTGTTGTATCAATAGAAGGACACTCCCTCCACCGCTTTGCTGTCCCCCTCCCTCAGTGAGGGAGGCAAGTTTGGTTTTCTTATTCAGTTCTGACCATGCAGCTTGATGGTTTTCCGCTCCCGGATGCCGGCGATGTAGCACTTGTGGCACATGGCGATGTAGCTGTCGTTGCCGCCCAGCACCACCTGCGCGCCCTGCGTGACGATATGTCCCTCGCAGTCGATTCGAGCGTTGACGGTGGCCTTGGCGCCGCAGTCGCACATGGTCTTGATCTCCTCGATGCAGTCCGCCAGCTCCATCAGGCGGCGGGAGCCGGGGAAGAGCTTGGTCTGGAAGTCCGTACGCAGGCCGAAGCACAGCACCGGGATGGAAAAATCGTTGACGATGGCGCGGAGCTGGTCGATCTGCTCGGACAGCAGAAACTGGCACTCGTCGACGATGATGACGTTGCAGCTCCCCTTGCGCTCCTGCTCAAAGAGCCGGTAAACATCAACGGACGGGGTGATGACCTCCACCTGTGCCTCGAGGCCGATGCGGCTGCGCAGGATCTGGGCCCCGTCCCGGGTGTCGGCACTGGGCTTGATGAGCCAGACGGAGAGGTCATTCTCTTCGTAGTTGTACTTGGTGATCAGCGCCTGAGCCGTCTTGCTGGAGCCCATGGCGCCGTATTTGAAATAGAGCTTTGCCATTTGTCTTTCCTCCTGTGGATTCTCTTATCTATTATGGTATAAGACGGGGCAAAATTCAAGCATTATTTATAAATTTTGCCCATTGGGCTTCCCGCAGAGCTGTGGTACAATACCGGCGGTGATTGTTATGAAACGAAAACTCCTCTGGACGGGCTTTTCCGCCTATGTGATTACCATGCTGTGGCTGCTGTTCATCCGTTCCCGCGGCATCGCCGTGACGGACTACTGGTCCCAGCTTCCGGGTCGGGTGAACCTCGTGCCCTTTTCCTCCATGGGCAGTATGCTCCGTACCCTCTGGCATAACCCCTACCCCGCCGTGCTGTGGACGGTGATCTACAACATCGGCGGCAATATCGTCATGTTTGTCCCGCTGGGCTTTTTTCTCCGCTCCCTCTTCCCCGGCTGCCGGAGCTTCCGGCGGTGCATGGGTGCCGTCTTTCTGATTATGTCAACTATCGAGTTATGTCAACTATTCACCCTCCGGGGCTTCTGCGAGGTGGATGATGTTCTGCTGAATCTGCTGGGCGCTGCCCTCGGATGGTGGCTGGCGAAATGGATGAAAATTCCTTGAGCTTTCTCTTCGGATATGCTATGATGAAGAAAAATCATGGGAGGAATGTACCATGGCATCGAAAAAAGTCGGCACCCTCATCAAGGAGGCCCGCACGGAAGCAGGTCTGACCCAGGAGCAGCTGGCCCGCCGGATCAGCGGTCTGTCCGCCAATGACATCAGCCTTGCGGAGCGGCACCAGAAGAATCTGACCCAGGAGCAACTCAAGCAGATCGCAAAGATCACCGGCGTGACGCAGGCATCCCTCCTCAACGCCGCCAAGGGCAGCAGCGCAAAGAAGACCTCCGGCTCCAAATCCTCCATGCAGGTCACTGCCACCGAGCGCCGGCTGGTGGAGCTGTACCGGGAGGCGGACACCGAAACCCGGAAGGACGCCCTGAAGGTCCTGCGTGGTCAGGATTCCCTGACCGAGGACATTCTCGAGGGTCTGCTGGACAGCGTGCAGGATATGTTCTCCGGCAAATAACGCAAACGGCCCCTGCGCATGACGCGCAGGGGCTTTTCTCATTCACATCCGATGACGTGTGCTCCCTGAAACTCCACGTGGAGCGGGAGCATTTCCCAGCTGGCTTCGGTGATCTGGGGCAGCTTTTTCATCAGCCGTTCCTCCAGATCTTTGTCCCGGGTAATGCACAGCAGGGTCGGGCCTGCGCCGGACAGGCAGAAGGCCGCACCGGTGGTGCGCACCAGCGCTTCAATCGTTTCGTAGTCCCGGATCAGGTGCTTGCGGTAGCCCTGATGGAGCCGATCCTGCATGGCATTGCGCAGGAGCTTCCCGTCGCCCAATTCCAGCGCTTTGAGCACCAGCGCGCCGTGGGCAATGTTGTAGATGGCGTCGGCCCGGCTCAGCTGGGCGGGCAGGACGGCCCGGGCCTTGGTGGTGGGCAGGTCGAAATCCGGGATCAGGGCGAGAAATTCCCAGTCCGGATGCAGGGGAAAATTGACGCACACCGGCAGGCCGTTGTCCACCATGGATGCCGTCAGGCCGCCGTAAAAGGCGGGAGCCAGATTGTCCGGATGGCCCTCCATGGCGTTGGTGATGTTCAGCAGACCCTGCGTCGACAGCTTGTTTCCGTGGAGGATGTTGGCACCCATGGCTCCCGCCACCAGCAATGCCGCGGAGCTTCCCAAGCCCCGGCACACGGGGATCCGGGCGTCGATGTGGATCTTCACACCCTTTACTTCCTCGCACATGGTGGCCATGACGGCGCAGTAGGACACATAGGCCAGATTGTCCGGGCCCGTGAATTCCTCGGGACATCCGGTGATCTCAAGGCCGAATTCCGTCTCCTCAAAGGTCACGTCGGTATACAGGCTCAGGGCGCAGCCGAAGGCGTCAAAGCCCGGGCCGAGGTTGGCGGTGGTGGCCGGGACTCTTATGGTTACTCGTTTCATTTGTATTTATTCCTTCAAGCTTTCCTGTAGGGGCGGGTCACGACCCGCCCGGGGATTTTGCACAGCAAAATCCCTTCGCCGCAGGCGAACAAACAATATTTGCCCTTCGGGCTGGTCC
>JAFWAZ010000093.1 GCA_017507425.1 Oscillospiraceae bacterium
ACTTTTGTCGAGCCTGTCATCGAGATCGAGAAGTTCGAGCTCGTTGACGTCATCACCACCAGTGATTATAACGTTGGTGAGGAAGAATTCTAATCCATAATTGAGCAAGCGGGCCCCGGCGGCATACGCCGCCGGGGTTTTTCTGACTTCAGCTCTGAACCAAAACCGAATATCGGACAGAGGCCCCGCCAATATCATGGCGGGGCCTCAAACTATAGAAAAAGCCTCGCTGAGTTTGCCGCGTCAGCGGCAAATAAAATCAAAAAAACTGGCGAAAAAGGCCGGATGCCTTTTTCGCCAAGCAAGGGAGGCCCTTGCGGGCCTCCCTGTGTTGCGAGGAGGGGAAGTTGATCAGAGGAATGCGCCGTCAAAGCGCTGGAAAATCACGGCGGCCTGCGCGCGGTTGGTAAGCGCCAGCGGGGCGAGGGTGTCTGCGGTCATGCCGCTGACGATGCCCTTGCTGACGGCCCAGCCCCACGCATCCACGGCGAAGGGCAGCACCTGACCGGCGTCGCGGTAAGCGCTCAGGTCACCGGAAGCGGTGTCGAAGCCACGGTATTTGGCGTAGCGGTACATAAAGGTGACCAGCTCCGTGCGGGTCAGCTGACCGCCGGGGTTAAAGGTGGTGCCGTCGCCGGTGCCGGTGGTGATGCCGGCTTCCAGTGCCCAGTAGGCGGCATCGGTGTAGAACTGGCCTGCGGGGACATCGGTGAAAATGCCGGTGTTGCTGACCTTGGGCTCGCCCTCCATGCGGTACAGCACGGTGACGAACTGGGCCCGGTTCATGGTTGCGCCGGGACCGAAATGGGTGGCATCCATGCCGTTCATGTAACCGGCGGAGACCACATAGTCCACGGCTTCGTGGAACCAGTGGTCTGCACTGACGTCCACGAAATGGGCGCTGGGGCAGACGTGGGTCAGCTCCACGGGGATCTTGGCGGTGTAGTCATATGTACCCGCGTTCAGCTCTGCGGTGGAGACGGTGATGTCGGTGGTCACAGATTCATTGGTCAGAACTGCAAAACGCAGGGTCGCTGCGGGTTCTCCGACGGGGATGGCGCTGCGGTTGGCAAAGGCCAGTGTGACAACGCCGTTTTCTGCATCAATGACATGTGCTTCCGCATCGGCGTCGGACAGAACACCCACGCAGATCAGCGTTTCCGTATCATAGCGGGCAGTGAAAATGCCGTTGGCGGCATCCGCCGGCACGGGGATTTCGACCGTGATCTCCTGCTTTCCGACGGCGGCGCTGCCGGTATTTCCGGCGGAGGCGGCATTCAGCATCCCACTGACTGCGTGCTGCTCTGCGGGAGCGGCCGCCAGCTCGGCGGATCGGAAGGCGGCCGGTGCCGGAGTGTCGCTGATCAGAGAGGCTGTACCAGCAAACTCCCCGTCGGAATACAGGCCGCACACGGGCCAGATGCCCTCGGGGAAGGCACCCAGCGTATAGACTCTGCCGGTATCCTCGGTGTCCCAGACGATCAGCTCGACCCTGTCGTCGGCCTCATGGAAGCGGGCCCAGTAGGTATAGCCGCCGTCATAGTAGAAGCCCTGAAAGTAGGACTGATCCACGGGATCGCCGATGTTCTGGAGATATCCGTCGAAGGGGCCGTAGAAGTAGCCGGCTGCCTCACTGGTGATCAGGAAGGCCTCCAGATAGACGTTGCCGTTGGAGTCGAGGATCAGGAAGAAGTCCATATCGGCGCCGAACTCCTCGTTGTACTGGGTGTCATAGTAGGTAATGCCCACCAGATCGGAGGCCAGATTCTCGGTCCAGTCCCAGACACCCACATATTCGCCGGTGGTCAGATCAATCGGGACGATGTAGTTGTAGTAGACGGCATAGCCGTAGCCGGTTCCGGGGCCGTAGGCCATGTCCAGATAGGCGATGGAGGTGGAGCCGCCGGCGGGGGTCATGGCGAAGGTCTCCGGATCCACGGTGTACAGACCGGAAACGCCTGCAGAGAGATCCAGCGTGGATGCATAGAGGACGCCGTCGGCCACCATGGTGGCGTTGACGGGCAGACCGTCAATGCCGGCCAGCTTCTCGTAGGCAGGAACCGTATCGGTGTTGAATCCGGACCACCAGACCTTGCCCGCTTCGTCCCAGACCAGACCCTTCAGCTCCTTGTCCAGAGCGATGACGGTGACGGTGCAGGAGGCGGACTTGCCGGGATCCAGTACGGAGGTGGCGGTGATGACTGCGGTGCCGGCGCGGAGGCCGGTGATCAGACCCTTTTCGTCCACAGAGGCGACGGTCGGGTCGGAGGAAGACCATGTGACGGTCCGGTCAGAGGCGTTCCACGGCGCGATCTGCGCATCCAGCTGGACGGTGTTGCCCACCAGCGTGGATTCGGTCTCGGGCATCATGACAAGGTCGACACTGTCGGTGGAGGCGAACAGATCGTTTTCGGGTTCATAGGCGATGTACAGGCCGCAGATCAGGAAGGGATACTCGCAGACCGTGGTGAGCTTGGCGGTGGAAGGATCGACCTTCAGCAGGATCGTGCTGCCGAAGTTGGCGTCGGTGCAGCCCCAGTACAGCTCGTCGGTGTTGTGATCCCATGCCATGGAGGTGATGGCGCTGGTGCCGAAATAGACCAGAGTGCCCTCGAGATAGCCCTCGAGGTAGCCGACGAAGGTGGCGCTGCCGGTGACGGTCACGTCGGAGGTATAGGTATACAGATCGGCGGCTGCGAAGGTGGTGGAGTAGAAATTGCCTTCGCCGTCAATGGCGATGGTATTGGCATCAAAGGGCATTTCACCCAGCACATCCAGCTTGCCGGAGTACAGGTCGATGGTGGCCAGATAGGGCAGAGTCGTTTCGTTTTTCCGGGAGTAGAACAGGCCGTAGAGCTTTCCGTCGGCGCGGTTATAGGCGATATCACTGAATCCTACGATCTCGTGTTCGTAGTTCGGATCCAGATCGCAGAGATAACGCATGCCGAAAAGGTCATTGTCGAAGCCCACATAGAGCTTGTTGTCGTGGGTGATCTCAAAGACGGCACCCTCCACATATTCTGCGGCACGGGCCAGCATCCGGCCGGGGGTGGGCGCCAGATTGACGCAGATGCCATTGGCGTCCATGCCGACGTAGTTGGCGGAGTTGTCGGCATTGGCGTTGGAACGGTCGATGGCGGTGAAATAGGGACGCTCGTTGTCCAGCTCCAGCTCGATCTCGTAAACGGAGAGGTTCTCGGCGTAGTCGAAGACGGCGACAAGGAACTCCTCGCCGAAGACATAGTCCAGATTCAGCGCGGCGGTGATCTCGGTGCCCCGCTGGGTCTGGTTGGCGGGGGCGGAGGTGATGACGTTGGTGCCTGCGGCGTTCATCAGCGCCACGGCGGCGATGTACTCGTTGTCCTTGGCGGTGATCTGCAGGGTGTTGTCCTCACCCAGCTCCACATTCCGGATCTCGGGTGCGGTGTTGTCGATGGTGAGGGGGACGGTCAGGTAAGCGCCGTCCTTCAGGGCGTCCCAGTCGGTGTAGCCGACGGGGTTGCCCTTCTCATCCGCTTCGTAGTGGCAGTAGTACTCCGGTGCGATGATCAGGCTGATATTCAGCTTCGTGCCCTCGGCATAGGAGGCCAGATCCAGCCCCAGATCAAATCTGTGCAGGGTGTTTACCCACTGGCCGATGTTGATATGGAAGTATGCGCTCTCGACTGCACCCATTTCCTCGGACATGTAGACTTCGCCGGTCTCGGCATCGGTGAGCATCAGCATGGAATCTCCGGCGTTTCGGATCTGGGTGAAGCACAGCTTGCTCAGCATTGCACCGGTTTGGTTGTTGAAGGCGTTGCGCTGGGGCAGGTACTCCGCCTCTTCGGTGAAGGGGTTGCCGCCGAAAGCGTACTCCTTGCCGTCACCGTAGTTGACGGTGACGACATTGCTTTGGGTGCCGTTGATCTGATAAAGGTAAGGTGCCCGCGTCTCGTTTCCGCCTGCGTATTCCAGATAGGAGCCCACATCATACATGCTGGGCTCGGTCCAGGAGCCGTAGTAGCCCAGAACGGGGATGGAGTGGGTCACATGCAGTTCGCCCTCGGAATCGGAGATGGGGGCGGCAAAGACGAAGGACTCGATGTAGGCGCCGGTGGGGTAGTGGGCATCCAGAAGCGCCCGGGCTTCTTCGGTCAGCTCCAGCGTGACGTCGACGGTGGAAGTGCCGTTAGGGGCGACATCCACGGTGAACGTGCCGGTCTGCTTGGTCAGCAGGACGTGGGCATCGTAGGAATTGACCGTGCCGTCGCCGTTGACATCGCCGTCGGCGTGGAGCCGGTCTTCGTTGCCCAGCAGGTACTCCAGCAGATGGTCGGCATCGGCGGCATTGGTGGAGCCGTCGCCGTTCAGGTCGCAGCGGAACCCGTCGATGTTTTCGATGGAGACACCGTTCACGGAGAAGAAAGCCGTGGCGGGAAGACTGCGGGTTTTGGTGTCCGTGTACACGCTGCCGTTGTCGTCCCGGAACTGTGCCTGCGTGAAGACATCGGCGGTCAGGACATAGGACAGGGCTTCATCGCCCAGATTGACGATGTCAAAGGAGAAGCTGTACACGCCGGTGCGGTCGGGATCGTCGCCCAGCTCGGCCTTGACCTTGCCGTCGGGCATGCCGTCGACGAGGATGAAGCTCTCAGCATCGGTGGCCAGATCCACACGTGCGAGGCCCGCACCCTGATTCAGGATTGAGTAGAAGCCTCCGGTGGATTCCTCCCGCAGGGGCTCTGCGGTGGACATCAGCAGGCTCTGGGCCAGATGCCGGACGGACAGCCCGGTCTGGGTATCGAGGCTGTTTGTCTTGATGTATTCGGCAACCAGAGCGGCCATGCCGGTGACCTGCGGCGCAGCCATGGAGGTGCCGGACATCATCTCATAGGCGGTGCCGGAGGTGTCCATGCCGTTGACGGACCAGATCATGCCGCCCGGGGCGGTGATCTCGGGCTTCAGCTCCAGAGAACCGGGAATGCCCCAGCTGGAGAAAGCGGACATGGTGTAGTAATCGGAGTCGTACTCGGTGACGGACAGCCGGTCGGAGATGGTGACCCTGCCGGTGTAGCAGTTCAGACCGGAGACGGGGGTGGAGGCGGCCCTGACGGCATCGCCGCTGGTCTTGGTGATGCTGACACAGGGGGCGCTGTGGGTATAGTCGGTCAGATCCATGCCGAAGGACTCGTCGTCCGTGTTGCACACGATGATGGCGGCGGCGCCCAGCTCGGCGGCAATGTTGCCCTTCTCGGAGAAGGAGAGCTCACCGCGGTGGCAGAAGACCACCTTGCCGGTCAGATCCATGCCGGCATAGTCTTCGGGATAACCAAGGCCGTCGATGAAAATGTAATCATATTCGGTGCCGCTGCCGTCTTTGGAAGTATCCAGCGAGGCGATCGGACGGTTGGCGTACGCCGTTTCGGTGTAGAGGATTTTGGAGTCGCCCACCTGAATGTGCTTGTCGACACTGCCGTCGTTGTCCACGGAGGCCACGGTGAAGGCGTTGGCATAGGAGCCGGGAGAACCGTTGGTCTGGAAAGAGACGCCGTCGGCATAGAGGTTTGCAGGGGCGGTATACTCGGCCCAGTGGCCGGAATTGCCGGCGGAGATGACGACCACCGTATCGGTGGTGGCCATGAAGTCCAGCAGGTCGGCAAAGAGGTAATTCTCGGCAAAGCCGGGGGAGCCGGAGCCCAGAGAAAGGTTGACGCTGTCGCAGCCCAGCCAGATGGCGTCCTCGATGGCGGCGAAGTAGTCGGAGTCGTAGGGGCCGGGGTTGTTGCCGAAGATCTTCAGGGTGATGATCTGGGCGTCGGGAGCCACGCCGTTCATAAAGACGGTATCCCGGGCGGATACATAGGCGCCGTCCGCCTCGATATAGCGGTTGGCGGCGGCGATGCCGGCCACATGGGAGCCGTGGGAGCTCTGGTTGTCGAAATCATGGGTGACATTCAGGCTCTTGTCCACGTAGTTGACACCGAAGGGCAGCTTCTGGCTGATATAGAACTGCTCCGCATCCTCCGGCACCCGCTCGTAGGCGTTCAGATTCCTGAGTACAGACGCGATCTCTTCGGTATCCAGCAGATTCAGAGAAGCCACATACGCCTCATAGCTCATGCCCTTTTCGGCGGCGTTCTGCTCCAGCGCATGGAGGTACGCGCCGTTGTCAAAGGACTGGTGGTCGGTGTCGGTGCCGGTGTCGATGATGGCCACCCGGGAGCCGGCGCCGGTCATGCCGGCGGCCCAGACCGGGGCGGAGCCGATCATGCCGGCGGAGGTGTACATGTCGGGGGACACCGTCTGGGTATCCGCGGTTTCGTACTGACGCTCAATGACAACGTCCCGGACGCCGTCAATGGCCTTGATGGCATCGATCTTGCCGTAGGGGACATTGGCGGAAATGATGTTGCTCACCAGCGTCAGGTTCCAGACAACATCCAGAGCCTTGCCGTCCAGAGCCTGAACGGAGATGGTCTTTTCCATACGCTTCTGGATCCTGTTCAGATTCCGGTCGTAGGCCATGGCGCCGGCGTTGGAGCCGATGCCCATGGTGGCGTAGCCCGCCTGAACGGTGGGAGCGTCCTCCAGAACGATGGACACACGGACCGTGTCCGTGGGCTTGTATGCGGTCTGACCGGGGAGGTCATCCGGAATCAGACGGTCGGTCCTGTCCCAGAATACTTCCGCATCGGTCTTCTTCCAGCGCAGGCCGGCGGGGACAGCGCTGACGGCGGGGAGCATGCCCAGAACCATTACAGCTGCCAGAATCAGACAGAGGACCCGGCAGAACAGATGCTTGTACATATCATTCTCTCCTTGAAAAGTGTTGTTAATCATCTGCGGGATTGCAGGTTGACATAATATAAAGGATGCGCCGTTCGCTTATTTGCGAATGGACTCGATGAGCCGCCGGAAGTCCTTCCGGGCCCAGATCACGGGGACGGGGTAGAGAGGATTGGCCTCCTTTTTGGCCCATGTGATCATCTGGTCGATGTCTTCGTCCCTGACCACATCGAACTTGTCGGGCAGTCCCATCTTTTTGTTGGTCTCCTCGATCCAACGGATAAAGGCGTTGGCCTTTTCGGCTTCGTTGCGTCCGCCGATGCCGCAGACATCTGCCAGCTCCGCCAGACGCCTGTGGGCGGAGGCACCGAATTCCCGCATCACATGGGGCAGCAGCACCGCCATGGCGAGACCGTGGGCGACACCGTACAGGCCGCCCAGCGTGTGGCCGATGGCATGGACATAGCCCACACAGCCCCGGGTGAAGGCCCGGCCTGCGTAGAAAGCGCCCCGCTGCATATTCTGCCGGGCCTCCAGATTTTTGCCGTCCTCGAACGCCACGAGGATGTTGTCGTGGATGAGCTTCACGGCTTCCTTGGCGAGCCTGTTTTCCAGACGGGTGTTGTAGGTCTTGTTGGTGTAGGCCTCCACAGCGTGGGCCAGCGCGTCCATGCCGGTGGTGGCGGTGGTGTGGGGAGGCAGACCCACTGTCAGCTCCGGATCAAGTACCGCATATTTGGGGATCAGGAAGGGGTCGTTGATGGCGGCTTTCCGGTGGGTCTTGGAGTCGGTGATGACGGCGGCCACGGTGGTCTCGGAGCCGGCGCCGGCGGTGGTGGGGATGGCTACGAAGGGCGGGATGGGCCAGTGGACCTTCAGAAGTCCCTGCAGCTGGGCAACGGTCTTCTTCGGGTGGACGGCCTTGGCGGCGATGCCCTTGGCACAGTCGATGCGGCTGCCACCGCCCAGCGCCACGATGGATTTGCAGCCGTGGGCTTTGTAGGTCTTGAAGCCGGCCTCCACATCGTCAGAGGTGGGATCGGTGGTGTCATAGGTCTGCAGGGTATAGCGGATGCCGTTGGCTTCAAAGCCGTCCAGCATGGGCTGAACCTGACCGCGGCGGACCATGCCGGAGCCGGTGACCACCAGAACGTCGTTGATGCCCTTTTCCTTCAGGAATGCGCCCAGCTCCTTGATCTTACCGGGGCCCTCCAGATACTTGGGCATCCGGTAGCCCATAAAATAGTTACCGATTTTCAGAACGCTCTGAAAGGTTCGGCACCACAGTACTTCCAGTTTGTAAGGCATTTCCATGGTTTTTCCTCCTTTATCCGCCGGCGACAGGGGACATGAGGATCACCGTGTCGCCGTTTGTCAGTTTGCTTCTTTTGTTGGCGGAGCTTCCGTTTACGAGGATCACGCAGCTGCTCAGATCCCTGCGGTCAATACCGGCGGATTCAAGCGCCTGCAGAACCTCCTTTACCGTGGCTGCTTCCAGCTTCTGTTCCCGGATGCCGGATTCGATCCGCAGCAGCCCATAGAGCTTCACCGTAATCATTTGATCTTCAGCCGCCGCAGGGTGGACTCCTTCGGGATGCCGTTTTTGTCCCAGCCGCGGGCGACGTAGTAGGTTTTCTTCATGGTCTCCAGAGGCACCTTGGTTTTGGGGTTCTTCGGATCCTGAGGCACGTCCGTCAGCCGCTTGGGGAGCTTGTCGTTGGCCGCGCTGATGCCGAATTTGCAGTTGATGTAGCGCTCCATGGTGTAGCCCCGCTCGCCGATCTGGATGTACTTGCCGAAATCCATGTACATGCCGGTGGCCAGCCGGATCATCTTGGTATGGTGGAACACGGGCAGATGAAGCGCTGCCACTCTGGGACACTTGTTGATGAGCCGCACGGCGCCGCCGATGTGGGTGGCCACCTTGTTGACGGTCTGGGTCAGGATGCCGTTTGGATTCGTCAGCAGGAAGGCCGGGAAGAAGGCGTAGGAGGTGAACAGACACTGACCGGAGGCAGAGATGGTCTCCATCAGATCCTGAAACAGCATGGTGAAATCCGCCTTGGCCTTGGGGGTCTGGGCATCCACGTTCAGGCCCAGTCCCTCCAGAATCACCAGATAGCCGCCGTTCAGGTGACAGCCGCCCCGGTTGGAAACGGCGTAGCCCAGACCTTGACCCACGGCCCTGCGGGGCTCGTAGGCCGCCAGCTCCAGACCCTTGGCGTGCATGGCGAAGTCCCTGCCGCCGTATTTCTGGGACAGCCGCTTGCTGCCCTCGGCCAGCTCGGCGCCGATTCCCCGGCGGTGGGCGATGTCCTCAAAGAGGGCGGACATTTCTTCCACGGAACCGAATTTCAGGCCGTTGTCCCACAGCCCCTTTTCGTTTGCCTCCATGGCCCATGCGACGGTGTTGGCGGTGGAGATGGTGTCCATGCCCAGCTCATCGAGCTCGTAGTTCCAGTTGAGGATTTTCTGCAGATCGCCGTTGCAGATGTTGCCGCCCAGCAGACCCAACGTTTCCAGTTCCGGACCCTTGACAGCCTTGCCCTGAACGGTGACGGTTCGGGCGCAGCGGATGGGGCAGGTGAGACAGCCCTTGTTGGTGATGTTGAATTCCTCGGCGAGCTTTTCGCCGCTGACATCCTCGAACTGCGCAAACTGTCCGGCGGAATAGTTCTTGGTGGCCAGCAAGCCCCGCATCTGCATGGAGCTGACCAGACCCGCAGTGCCCATCTTGGGGAGCTGGCTGCCGGTCAGGGGGTGCTTTTGCAGGTAGGCAAACCACTTTTTGCACCATGCGGCGGTTTTTTCCCTGTCGTGGATGGGTACGGTCTTGCTGCCGCTGGCAGTGATGGCCTTCAGATTTTTCCAGCCCAGAACGGCGCCCAGACCCGCACGGCCTGCGGAGCGTTCCTCCGAGACGATACCGGCGTATTTCACCAGATTCTCACCGGCCGGTCCGATGCAGAGTCTGCCGAATTTCTTTTTGCCGGTCAGCTGCGCCAGCCGCTCCTGACACGGACCCGTTTTCATGCCCCAGAGCTCTTCGGCGTCGTGGAACAGAAATTGTTCTTCGTTGATCTCCAGCCATCTGCGTCCACGGCACTTTCCCTTCAGGATCAGGGCATCATAACCGGCCTTCTTCAGATGGAAGCCGAAGCTGCCGCCGCAGTTGGAGGAGGCCAGAATCCCCGTCTGGGGGGACAGGGCGGAGACATTGAACCGGGCGGAGCTGGGCGCGCCGGTGCCGGTCAGGGGGCCGGTGGAGATCACGACCCAGTTTTCCTCGCTGAAGGCGGTTTCCTTGCCGGTCAGATGGTCGCAGAGGATCCGGGCGGCCATGATCTTGCCGCCGAGGTACAGCTCCCGCTGCTCGTCGCTCCAAGGGTATTCTACAGCCGTTTCGGCGGTCAGATCCACCAGCATGACCTTACCCATGTAGCCTGCGTATTTTGTAGCCATAGGCATTCCTCCTTTTTTGTTATTATATCGTGCAGCCGTACAATTTTCAAGAATAAAACAACGCCCACAGGCAGTGGGCGCCGGAGTTTGTCGAAAAAGGCCTACGGCCCTTTCCGCCAGTTTTTTGCAGTCTGCTGCGCGCATAATTTGTCTGCCTGTGGCAGACAAATTCCACACTTGCAGCCTGAGAAGTATGTTCTGTCAGGTACACGCCCCGACAGAACATGATTTTGATTGTATTTGCCGCTGACGCGGCAAACTCTGCGAGGCTCTATTTATACGAAGGGGATACACTCAAATTCCTGATTCAGAAGATCGGCATAGAAGACCGTTCCGGTTTCGACCGGTCTGCCCGTCAGCAGCTTCACACACAGGGCGGTCTGCATGGAAGCGCACAGGGCCGGCGTGAAGCTGAGCACGCTTTTGTCCCGAATCGCGACCTCCTCGGGAAACAGCTTCCCGATCAGATCGTCACCAGGCATGGAAACCGCCGCCTGAGCGACCCAGCCCTGAATGGCGCCGTAGACATAGGGGATCCCCGCTTCGGCGCAGGCATCGGCAAGGATCCGACGGGTGGGAATGTTGTCCAGCGCGTCCATGACGACGTCGCATCCGCTGATCCATTCCCGGACATTGGATGCGGTCAGGAAAGTCTCCGCCGCCTCCACCGTCACATCGGGATTGACCCGGCGGACGTGGTCTGCGGCAGCGCGGGCCTTGGAGGCACCCAGAAGCGCAGTCTCGGAGAGAAGCTGGCGGTTGAGGTTGCTTTCTTCAAACACATCGCCGTCCACCACCCGCAGATGTCCCACGCCGAGCCGGGCAAGCTGGTCAATCAGATGGCCGCCCAGACCGCCGCAGCCGACTACCAAAACTTTCTTATTGTTAAGGGAAAGGCATTCCGCTTCCGTCAAGGCGGGAATGTTCCGTTCGTAGCGGGGCTCCATATCAGCCGCCTCCCACAGCGGGGAAGAGGGAGACCACGTCCCCGTCGTTCACCGCAGTTTCCGGCTTCTGGTGGAAGCCGTTGATGAGCAGGATGTTGACCTCTTTCCGGTCGATGGAAAGGCGGTCCATGACATCCTGCACAGTGGCAACGGATCCGGGCTCCATTTGATAAATCTTCTGTCTGCCCTGACGCAGACCGGCAAAAAGGCGTACTTCGATCATAAGCGGTACTCCTGTCATAAAAATGGGGGAGGGGCAGAACCCCTCCCCAAATATATTTTACTTACTTACCGATGCATTCGTCAAGACCCAGACGCTTCAGAGTCTCGTCGGTGGGGAAGGCATTGACCCAGCCGCGGACCTTGTAGTACTCGGGCAGGGTGACGGGCAGCTGGGAAACCAGACCCTTGGAGGGGCCGTCGGGGATGGGCTCGGTCAGCAGACGCTTGGGCAGACGGTCATCCTCGGGCTTCATGCCGGCGGCCTTGTTGAACATACGCTCGATATTATAGATTCGGTCACCAATCTCCAGGACCTGCTCAACGGTCCAGTTGGTGCCGGTGGCAGCGTTGAGCAGATCGGTGTACTCCTGGGCGCCCATGGCGAAGGAGGTAAACAGGCAGTGACCCATGGAGTCGATGACGGCAGTCAGATCCTGGAACGTCTTGGCCCAGGCAGCCTTCTCGTCGGTA